>JAFGDN010000066.1 GCA_016932095.1 Sedimentisphaerales bacterium | reverse complement strand
TGTTGCAGTTTGTTTTGAATTTTGAGTTTTGGTAATTGGAATTTGTTTAGGATTTCGGATTTAGTGCTTCGGATTTGGTTGCGGCCTTTGGCCGCGCCAGGTTCTCTATGGTTAAAAACTCTGTGGCTAAACTTTTCTCAATCGCCCGCAGACCTTTTCCCATACCTGCTCGACCGTGATATTGTTGATGTTATATCGCGGGTCGCGGCTTTCAATGTCCATACGCATTTCGTTCGGTTCGACTGCAACGAAGCAATCAGGTCTTTTATAGGGATACAGCCGTGCAGGATTGACCGGGCCGAAAATCATTACCATTGGCACACCCAGTGCAGCCGCTATATGGCCGGGGCCGGTATCGTTGCTAATTACTAAGGACGCCCGTTTAAGTAACGCTGTCAACTCCCGCAACGATGTTTGTCCCGCAAGATTAACGATTCTCGACTTGGCACTGAATGCCAGCTTATCAATGTATGGCCTTTCACCCCGTGAGCCGATAGCTACGATTGAAAAACCGAACTTTTCCGTGATTTTGTCCGTCAATTGCGCAAAGCGTTCTATCGGCCAGAGTTTTTCAGGCCGAGCCGCGCAGGAAACCAATACCGCGTATTTTTCGGGATTAACGTTATGCCCCAGCAGGAGCTTATTCGCCGCCTCAACCGCCGAGGCGTCCTCGGGAAGCTTAAAATCCGGTTTACCCGTCTGTGCTCCTGCTTCTTTGACCATTCTGAGATAATAATCGACGAGATGAACGCAGGAATAATCCTGCTCTACTACTTGGGTGTAAAACAGGGTTGCAAATTCCCTCGCGCCTGCCTGTCCGAACCGCCTTTTGCAGCCGGTCATCCAGGCAAGAAATCCCGTCCTGAAAAGCCCCTGAAAGTCAAAAACAAGGTCAAATCTCGCATCCCGTAATTGTCGTATCAGCCGCCTAAACTCCGAAAATGCCCTTGGGCTATACCAGCCCTTGCCCAACAGCCGCCTGTCGAACATAATAAGCTCATTCAAATCGGGATGCCCACGCAGCAGGTCTGCGAATTCAGGCCTGACAAGCCACGAAATCCTTGCCTGCGGGAAACTGCTCCTCAGCGCCGACAGCGCCGGCAGGGCAAGAACGATGTCGCCAAGCGAGCTGGGTTTGATTATCAGGATATTATTCGGCTGTTGCGTCATAATGGGCTATTTTATTCGCAAAACCGGCTCTCGGCAATTTATTAAATGCCCAAACCCGCCCACCATCATTGCGAGGAGCGCAGCGACGAAGCAATCTCGACTTTTTAATAGGTTTCGATTATCATTTTAAGGCAATTATGAACCGGAAAGGCAAATACGTTTACGACTGGCCAAGACCTATGGTCACGGTTGACGCGGCCGTTTTCGCGGTGATTGGCGACTCAATAAAGCTATTGCTTATAAACCGCGGTAACGAGCCGTATAAGGGCCAGTGGGCCATCCCTGGCGGCTTCGTCGGTATCGACGAGGAGCTTGACAACGCCGTCGCGAGAGAATTGGCCGAGGAAACGGGGCTATCAGGCGTCAAGCTCGAACAAATGCGCACCTTTGGCAAGGTCGGCCGGGACCCGCGGGGCAGGCAAATCACCGTAGTTTATATGGGAATCATAACGGAAGGCCTTGACCGTATAAAAGCCGGCGACGACGCCGCCAAAGCCCAGTGGTTCGATATAAATTCACTGCCTCCCAATATGGCTTTCGACCACGCTGAGGTCGCCAAATTCGCAATCGAACGCCTCAAGGCCAAACTAATCGCGACTCGTTAGCTGTTCGTTGAACGTCCGCAATCGCATATCAATCGCGGCCAGCGCCCACTCAATATAATGCTGCTGATGCGCCAGCCGGCGATGCCCCTCGTTCATTAAACCGTCTCGCACCGTCTTGAGGAAACTTCTTATCATTTTGTGACCGATTTCAACGGGACTGGCGGACCAGTTTTTAAGCTCCTCGTATTCTCGTCGCAGTTTTGCGCTCTTTTTCAACTGCTCAGCCGTCAGGTAATCGGCGGGATTATAACCTAATTGAAGCCCCTTCAAACACATTATCAACGGCTCGTAATTGGCCCGCTGCTCTAACCGGATGAATTTATACTGCTGGACGTGCGTCGTCGCCGATAATGGCGTCTTGTCGCCGACTTCGCCTGCCCCGACGAACCACCGTCTTTCGCTTGTCCGGGCGAATACAAGCTCTTCGCTGCCGGCTTCGGCGGTATCGGATTGGCGAGTAATTTCATCGTGGCCCATCCGTGAAACCCACAACCTGCCCATTTTATTGACTTCCGTCCCACCGCCCAAAACCAGCAGGCACTTCACAAATCCCAAAGGCAGTGTTTTTTGTTTTCCTAACTGAAGTTTGCGCAACTGAAATGACAAATGCAAACTATGCGGATGAACACCGTAAAAGGCCGTGATTTCATTTATCAACTGATTCAACAGCCATGGGCAGGCCGTTGCCGGCCTCGACAATTCCATCGCCACGTTCAATCGCCCCGGCGCCATCTCAAGAAATCCCTGTCGCCTTGTCCGCTCATCCGAGCCGCTGTTATCATCGATATAGCCGCCAAGCTTCCACGACAAGACATCCAACTGGAAATCACAAAAATAACGGAAGCAGTCATAAACAGGGTCGTTTTTCTGCTCAGCCGTCGCACCCGGCTCAACTACCGCCGCTCCCACGTTGCTCATTTCTATCTCACAGCCCATCGGAACAAGCCCCGGCTGAAAATTAGACCGTATCGCGTTCAAATGCGCCTCCGCCACCCTCGCGTCAAACAACGACCTCGCCGCACGAACGGCGTATTTGACGTAATCTATCAGGTCATGTCTTCTGAACGGCATCGCCTGAAGCGACCGCCTGACAATCATTTCCACCGCCGAAACGTTATTGTTCATTATCTGCAGCGCAATGAGCAAACTGACCGACCGTTTAAAATACCGCTCCGAAGAACGCATATGCTCAAGCTCAAAACGAAAATTGGCCTGAATCCTTTCGTCCAATTGATTAAGCAGAACCTGCTTGACCACAAGTGCGAGATAATTTTTTATGTATTTTGAAGCTTCAAGGTCATCATATAACGGCTTAATACTTGGAATCGGCCTGTTAAGCTCGTGTTCGAGGTAATAATCGCTCACCGCGTCGCTTCGGTAATGAGTTATGACCAAATCGCGTTCGGTCGTCGCCAAAAGCTCTCTTACCGCTAATCGTTCAAGCTCCGCGTCAACGCTCTTTTCGCCGGGCCTCGTGCGCTTTTTGAGAAACCTTTCGATTCTCTTACGAAGCCACAACTCGTGTATGAGATTGACGTGGAACCTGTCGCCGAAATGTTTTTTCATCGCCTCGGGGCTGACTAAATACGCCTGCGCCGTAACAAGCCCCCTGCCGGTGTGCACGCGAATTGTTTGCCTCTCGTAACGTTTGCCCTCGTACTTATCAATCTCCGCCATTGCCTCTGCAGGCACGTCATAAATAATGAATCCCTCAATTTTAGACCCAGGCGTTGCGACTGCATAAAAATATACGTTATCAGGACTGACCTTTTTATGACCGGCCAAAAACGCCGGCTCCGCCAGCAGCGTCCATTCGTCGGTCTTCTGGCTCTTCCGCGTAAAACTTCGGCCGCAAACCGACTCAAATATCTTCGGGTCCCGCAGCGACCCGTATATGAACAAATTTACTTTGTCGCCGGCAACCCTCTTCTTTTTTTTTGTCCGCTTCATTGTCCTTTACGAATCCTGTTATACAGAGCAAACAACTCCCTAAAGGCGCGTAAAATAACTCGCAATTTAGCCCCTGTTTGCTTGCCTGCGGTTCGCGGATAGTGGTGGACGCCCATTTCCGTAATTTTGTAGCCGGCCTTTGTCGCCCTTGCCAGGATTTCAGCGCTTATCAGGGCGCCTGAGCTTTCCATTTTTATATGGTCAAATACGTCTCGCCTGAACAGCTTGAACGCACAGTCAATGTCGCGGATTCTCATCCCGAACAGAAAACAAACCAGCTTCGTCCAAAGCCGGCCGTTGAGCTTTCGCATAATCGGGTCTTTGCGGTCCAGCCGGAACCCGCAGACAATATCGTATCGCTCCATAAGCGGCAGCATCGCGGGCATCTCCTCGATATCGAACTGCCCGTCGCCGTCCGTGAAAAAAACATACGCCTTCGTCGCCGCCCTGAAACCCGACTGTAACGCCGCCCCATATCCCCGGTTCTGCGGATGATGCACGACTTTGATGCGATTGTCGGCTCTGGCAAGCTCATCTGCGACCTGACCCGTTCTGTCGGCGGAGCCGTCGTTTACGATTATGATTTCGTAGTCGGCCCCTATCACCTTAAGAACCTCCGTCGCCCGTTTTACCACCCGGCCGATATTGTCCTGCTCGTTATAACAGGGAAAGAATACGCTTATTGCGTTCGGCCCCTTATGCAACGCACTTAAAGACGCATTCACGTCCGATTGCACTTACCATCCCCTGTAACGCACATTATTCATAATATCTGAAAGTTTCTTTGCTTCGTCGTTGTAGAGCTTCAACTGTTCCATATTATTTTCTTTTGCGGCCTCGGGCCTCAGGTACTCTATCGCTATCAAGACCGTCATCATTCTTCGGTGGTAACCGTCTCTCTTGAGATATTTCTCCTCGTTGGCCATAAAATCTTCGAGCGTCCTTCTCAGAAACTCCGCGATTCTCGGCCTCAGTTCGGGATACCGTTCAAAATAATCAATCAATTGTATCGTTATTCCGGATGGCTTCTCCTCGTATGCCCTGAATACACACTCCAGGCCGCCGGCTAAATCCGCCTGACTCCGACCATATACAAGCGAGTTGTGCGCTATCATAATATTTCGTTTACTTTCGTCGGGAAATTTTGTCGAGCCGTTCCCTATCCCCCCGTAAATCTCCCGCCCTCTCTCCGTTGTTATATCCACGTAAATCAGTTGCTCGTCGTCCAGATAAACCAGGCGCCAGTCCGGGTTATACTCGATACCCTTGACAAAAACCGTGCTTTTTTGACTCGTTGGCATCAGCACCACCCATACATTACGCTGCTTCATCTGGCTGTTTACCCACTCGCCTATTCGCACGTAGTCCTCGGGCGTGAATTTAACCTCCTGATTTCTCAGCCGGGCAAGACGCGTTATTTCTTCAACAATCCTGCCTCCGGACATAGTTTTGCTCCACACCCAGTATGAATCATAACTGTAGGCCGCCTGCGCTCGACCGTCCATAAAAAGCTGAAGCGGCGTCTTGCCGGTGTTCGGGTCGGGCGGCTGCGCCCATGCGATAAATCCGCCCTCCGTCCAGTAATTGAACATATTACCGCTCATATTATTGCCCGTTATGAACCTGCAGGCGTTAAATGGCTTTACCGCCGAGGCCGTCATTCTCATAAACATGGAAGTCAGCTTCTCATAAGCCGGCGAGGGGTCCAAATAAATTTCCTTGAATTTCACTCCCCAGGCGGTTGCCAGTCCCAAGACCGTTACTGCCCCGGTTACTGTCAAAAATCGTTGAAGCCAAAGCGGCACCCCGCCCGGCGACAGCACGCCGCGCCTCCGAAAATTTAACGCCGACGATACCGTCTCAAGGGTCTGTTGAACAAGCATTGCTATTATTGGACAGCTCATATAAGCAGCAATCGGTATGAACCTTCTCGAACGATACGCCATATACACCGTCATCGCGCTTATCGTAATCAACGCAAGGTCTATCCTCGGTAATTGATATACCCCCCGTGCATCATTCGACATGTCTTGTGTCTGGGGTCTTGTGTCTTGTGTCTTGATGAATTCCTTCAAAACCGGTGCCAACAGCCACGATACTATACATGCCCCGTTTATGATATAAATCGCGGGGAACAAATGTTTGTAAAATCCCGCCAGCTCATCGAGGTTCGCCTCGTATGGCGGCCCCCACATTCGCTGTATCCCCCAAAGCATACCCGGTTGAACAACAAGCGCATATAAACGTTTAAACACCAAAACAAACGTCGCCCTGCCGGCCCACACGGGACCGGTGAATTTGAACGGGTTTTCAATAATAACTGAAACCAACAGCGCAACCACCGACGCTATCACCACGAACGCTATATTTTTCAATGAAAACCGCAGCCGACCCTCGGCTGTTTTAGAAAATTTACCCGAAACCATGCCTCCTATTGCATACAACAAAAAGTAACAGGGTATTGTAATGAACGGGAATATGTATCTGCCGGTATATCCCTGCTCTTTACTGCCCGTCGCCAGCGCAAAAAGTGATAACACAATAACCGCATAAATAAAGTTCACGTTCACAAATACGCTCGCCCATAAAATCCCGACGAACAAGCCGACAAGCAAAAATCCCGCCAAGCTTACGTCAGCGAGTGAAAACGACACCATCAGCGACCAGCAGGCAACTAAGGACGCGAAATATCCTAATATTTTAATCGCGATATTGAAAAATCGCTGCTGGCTTTCCAGTTCCATCTTTGCGGCTTTTAGCTGTTTTGGAATCAGCAGCCGGCTGGACAGCCATATTACAAGCAATCCGCCTCCCGCAATTATCATAACCAGATACGGGAAAGACGTGCCGACGGGACAATCCCACCTGAACGCCGGCCACCACTCATGCACGTTTCGCCAGCCCTCCGCGTATTCGCTTACACTGATGACAAAGGTATGCGTCAGGTTCGTCAGGTGAAACGGGTTAAACACAATCGCCGCGACAAACGCAGCCGCACCGGCGCCTGCCGTATGCCATATCGCCCTGTGCGACGCGACCGTCAGGCGGTCTTTTAGAAGCGTTAATATTACCCCAAGAGCCAGGGCCGCTGCGAAAGCCGTTACAAATGAAATCTTGTTGTCCGTAACGTATTGCATCTGGATTTCAGCAAGCATATCCATAGTATTTCTTGTCAGCGATAACCTGGCGAAAAAAAGCACAAGGAAAATCACTACGGTTACAAAAATATGATAGCCATAAAAAGCCGGTGAGCTCGCTGAACGCCAGGCCATTAAGCCGATGCTGCCCAAAATCAGCAGGACCACCAAAAATAACAGCTTGTCTTCTGACGCCGGTATTGTCTCATACGGCATATGGCTGGTGGATTTGTACATCACCAGATAAAGCGCTAACCACGTTAAAATGCTGAATACACCTACCGTTGTCCTCTTCGACAGCGTAGTAAGCAGCCGAAACACCACAATCGGTGTAATAGCTATAAACACGAAAATATATCCCCCGTGGACGTTGGACCAGAAAACCGTCAGAGGAACTACCAGCCAGATGTAAAGATGGTTGCGATACGTGGCCAGAACAAATATCAGCATTAACGCCGCCACGCACAGATTTGAAAAACCCGCCGGCCTTATGTCCAGATATGACCTGCCGATAAACATCGCCGCACAGGCAAAAACTGCACTCAGTGCGGGGTTTACTCCAAGAATCCTGCCGGTATAATAACTGCATATCACAAGCAGTATGTATATGGTAAATTTCCAGTAAACCAGCGTATTGAAACTCTCCTCCTGTGCGTCTGCAAACGGCGACAGGTGCGTCAGCCAGTAAAATATCACGTGCGTCAGCCAGTTCTGATTCACCCACCCCGTCGGATGCCAGTATTTGACGGCATCAAGCCCGACCTTGTCGGTTATCCATTGTGCCCAGTCAGGCCAGGTCTTTACCTCCTCAGGCGTCGGCCCCGGCTTGTGAGAATTGGCGCTGAACGGCTCAATCGTATCAACCCCGTGATTGATAAAATGCCTGCCGCAGGCCAATGCCACCCACGTATCGCCCGCCCCCACCATATGCGTGCTGGCGTGAAGGGCAAAAAGTATCATTGCCGCCCACCCTATTACCATTGGCCAGCCCCCCAGCGCACGCTTCTTTTCCTGTATCAAATCTGCCATAGGTCCTTTTCCTGTATAGCGTTACATAACTTTTCAAAATCCGCTGATTCCACATTACTTAAAGCACATTTAGTCAACGTAATATATATCGTCATTAAGCGCTATGTTCGCCACCCTCTAACCCCCCTTAAAAACCCACACCATTTTCACTGCGGCTGAAGGGATTCGAACCCCCAACCTTTGGTTCCGTAGACCAAAGCTCTATCCAATTGAGCTACAGCCGCTGAATCGTCGAAGAATTACGAAATAAATCTTACCTTTGTTTCTGACCTTCTGCAAGCAAATATGTCCATCTGCCTTATATACGGTTGTGGAGAATAAAACTCAAAGTTAGGGTTTTTTTGATATTTTAGCAGGAGGGATTTTCAAAACAAAGCGCACTTCCCATATTTGACGATATAAGGGGTA
>JAFGDN010000065.1 GCA_016932095.1 Sedimentisphaerales bacterium | reverse complement strand
GGGGCGAGCGAGTTGCTGCAGAACATCGTCTTTTACCAGTACCGGGCCCGGGATGAACAGCCGGGGCGGTTTGCGCCAGTCAACCATAACCATACTCCTTACAAAAAAGTTAAAGTTTTTGAATAGTTAAACCCGTAAAAACCTTCGGGTAAAAATACGTCGATTTCTGCGGCATCCGTTCCCCGTGCTCGGCTACTTCCTGAATCTGCTTAATCCTGGGCGGATTGAGGAAAAACGCCGCCTGTTTACAGCCGCTGTCTATTTTTGCTATTATATCTTTAATCGCGTTATTATTGTCTTTCACGTATTCGACGTTCTGCCCGCCGGCCAATTGTTCATCGCCGATACCAAGCAGCTTTTCGATAATCAGCTTATGAACTACGGCAACGTCCAAAGACCTCCAGGGCTTGCTCATATTGCCGGCCACGGAATCCATAGCGATTAAATCACGCGGCACCGCCACATAAAAGGCGCCGCCGCCAATATAAATACCAAAGGCAATTTTGTCTTTACGGTGCTCGGCCTTCATCTGGTCCAGCATTTTTATCCTGGCGGTCTTTTTAGACAACTCATTCTCAAAGGGATATTCGGTCAGCGTGAAATTCGCTTTCAGGCCTCCCAGCAGGTTTTCCGGCTTGAAATTATTTATTCCGCCGACAATACGATGAGTGGCCAGGACCACCAGGCCATCGTGACGGGTATTGCAAAAGGCGAGCATCTGGTATTTTGCCGCCGGATTTTCCTTCGCATAAATCAGGCCGGTCGTGTAGCGGTGATGCCCGTCTGCTATTACACAGTTTTTTTTCTCCATCATTTTTGCTATGGCCGTAACGCCGGTTTTTTCGGTTATAGCGAAGATTCTATGACGGACGTTGTCGTCATCCAGAAAATCAATAAGTGAGGCGCCGCAGGCAGCTTTCTGTATTGCCTTGTCCGCGACGTTTTTCGGGTCCTCATACAGCATAAATACAAGGCCGAAATGCGCCTGGGCGGCCCTGAGCAGGTTGAGCCGGTCTGCCAGCGGGCCGCTGAGGATTTGCTCGTGCGGCCGAACAGCCGCACCGAACTCTTCGAGCTTGCCCAGCGATATAAAGGAAAACCGCTGGAAATCCGCGCCGCCAATCTGGAAGTCCTGGACGTATGCGTATATGGCGTCTCTGGAATCCTGCTTCAAGACGCCCTGCGATATCCACTTCCTGAACAGCTCGGCGGCACGAGTGTACCGGTTGCTTATCTCGTTGTCGGCCGGGTCGGCAATTCCTTTGGTGATACGCACTATATTGTATTCGCTTTTTTCATACAGCCGCTTCTGATGAGCAGGATTTATTACGTCGTATGGCGGAGCAATACAGCTTCCGACGTCGCTGACGACGGCCCCATCAAACCTGAACGCCTTGAACGGTTTTATTTCCATAGTCAAACACAACTTGTTGTTTTTTATATTTGGCTTGTGATTGAGTTCACATTCACAAAGTCAATGAAAGTATAATATATGAAACTTTTTATAGCCCTGTCAAGTCAATCTCGCTAAATTGACAAGATGATTCTGAATGGCTTTCAGCTCCAAAAACGCCATTTTGGGATTTGGGAGATTCAGATGATATCAACAAGTAAATATCGCTGAACGAAACCCGGCTCTCCCTCAAACACGATACGGTTGCATTTATTACAATTTTGTGCCCGCGGGTAACGTCCTAACTCTTCAATAAGACGGCTGGCCCTGCTGTTAATCTCGCTAATGACCTCGCCCGAACTTCTTTGGCCGTTGAGGGCTTGCCCGCAACAAGTGCATCGCTTCATTAACCTTCTCCAAACATATCGCATTGCCGCTCCTCCTGCGACCTTGTCTCGATTAATCAATATTGTTGGATTTTAGAACTGAAGAGCGGAAAGTCAAGCTAAAAAAGCAAATATTTTGGGACTATGTAAAGAAAACTTGATTTTTGCCTGTTTGGAAAATATCCTGTGTTAATATGGGCAAGATTGAGGCAATCATATTTGACTGGGGAGGCGTTCTTATCGAAGACCCGGCGCCGGGATTGGTCAGGTATTGTGCACATGCGCTGGGTGTTAGCGAAGACAAATACCAGTCAGCATATAGGATTTGTATGAATGACTTCGAAACCGGCAAGATTACCGAGCGACAGTTCTGGATGAATTTGACAGACCGGCTCAAAGTGCCTGTTCCCACGACCGATTCATTATGGGGCGCAGCATTATCGTCAGTATATGTTCCGAGGCGGGAACTGTTCTCACTGGCCAACCATCTGCGAAACGCGGGCTGCAAAACTGCGATTCTCTCCAATACCGAAAAACCAGCAGTCGAATTCTTCAAAAAGCAAAAATATGACGTGTTCGACGTTACGGTTTTTTCCTGTCTCGAGGGAATAATGAAACCCCAAAGAGAAATTTATGAGCTGATTTTGGCCCGGCTGGGAACATCAGCCGAACGGACGCTTTTTGTCGATGACAAACAGGAATACATCGACGGCGCAAAGCATGTCGGTCTTAATACAATTCTCTTCAGAAATGTGGAAAAGTTTTATAAAGACCTCAACAGGTTCCGTCCAGACGGCTAAGCAGGCGGCTGCTGATTATCCCCTTTTTTATCGGTAGTCACTTTGGGTTGGCGACTAAATGCCCGTTTCATTTTTTTCATATACTTTACGACGGCCGCTCTTTGCCCGTCAGTAAGAAATTTTCTGAAAATATACCGCCGGATGCCCAAAAGCTCCAGGCCTATCAGGGCAAGCCATGACCCTGGTGTAAAGGGCGAAAAAAAAGCGAAAACTCCATATATGATTAGTATTACACCAAGCACCTTTTTAATGATTGTCTTCATTAGCGGACATTTATACGATAGACCAAATGAAATATCATCTTGTAATTCTTAAAAAACCTTATATTGACACGATATTGGCCGGCAAAAAAACCATTGAGTCGCGCTTTTACCAGACGAGGCAAAAATGGCTGTCGCAGGTCAATGCAGGCGATAAGCTCTTCATCAAGGCAAGCTCAGGGCAGGTCTTGGCGACGGCGACTGTTGCCGCGATAAAGGTTTTTGACAATCTCGACCCCCGCCAAATCGCTGAACTTAAAAAGCAATACAATCAACAAATCCTCGGAGATGCACAATACTGGCAGGCAAAACGGAATTGCCGTTTCGGAATTTTATGCCGACTACGGGACGTCAGCCCTATTACACCTCGATTCATTCGCAAGGCCGACTGGCGGGCGTGGGTAATCCTTACTAAAACCGAACATTTCGGCCTTGTCAACTTCTCCGAAAACGACTGAATAAAATGGAACTTGTCATCGGCTGCCGCTGTCAAAAGTAGTGTCATATGCCGTTTTTGACGTAAAAAACGCTGCTTACCGGTTCTTATTGACCAATCAAGCAGCGCCTTTCTTGATTTTAGCTGCTTTTGCCGGTATAATGATTTTATGCTTACGTCCGGGACTATGAAACGCTAAAAAGGATTATGGTGATTTACCCAGAAAAAAACAAAAAACAAAGGGTGATAGCTTTATTTTTGATTTTTTCCCTTCTGATATGGGTATCGCAGGCATTTGGCGCAGACCCGAATGATTTGAATACACCCATAATCGAAACAAGCGAAGATTCCTTTACCTTCACTGAGAACAACACTTCGCAAGAATTATGGATTTGGAACATAGGAACAGGCACACTATATTACTCGCTCAGTATTGACGGCAACGATGCGGATTACTTTATTATTGACGGCACCATCGGAGACGTTAACGGTTATTCAACTGGTGCCAGTGATAAAAAGAAGCATTTTGTCAATATGAGTTTTGACCAGTGGCCGGATACAACCTTAAATGCCCGGATTGTAATCACCGACGTCAATGATAGTAATAACGTTGCTTATATAACTTTAACAGCCCTGCCCCCCATAATTAAAACAAGCACAGATTCGCTTTACTTTACTGAGGGCAACTCTTCGCAAAATTTCGAGATTTGGACCGGAAGAACCGACACGCTCTATTACACACTCAGTATCGACGGCGACGACGCGGATTACTTTATTATTGATGACACCCCCGGAGATGTTAACGGTTATTCGACTGGCGCCGATGACAAAAAAATGCATACGGTCGATATGGACTATGACCAGTGGCCGGACACGACTTTAAATGCCCGGATAGTAATCACAGATGTTAATGACGGTAATAACGTTGCTTATATAACTTTAACAGCCCTGCCAAGCAAACCGAACTCAAGCTCGAATATAGGCAGAAGCACCGGCAGAATAGAGCTTGTCGGAAAGGTCACATCGAAAAAATTCCAGATTTGGAATAATAACAAAGAAGACGGAGTTCTTGATTATACGATTACCATTATCGGTGTTGATGACCAGCACTTTACTCTTGATACAGAGGAGGGTCAGTCAGAGGATAAGTATGATAAACAGACCCATACGGTTTACGTCGATTACGAAGACCTTCACAATACTACTTTATACGCCTGGATAGTAATAGAAGACAATAACGATAATGTGGCATATATCAATTTGAGCGCTACCGAAACGGTTGCCACGCGTGTTCCTTATATATTTATGGAACAGAGTATTAATTACACGGACGACGTCGAATCAAACGTTTTCTATTTATTTATGGTAACCGATGACACAGTCGAACAAGTTGATTTTAACACCCCTGAAGGTGAAGAATTCTCGATACTCGACTATACCGAAAATGACGACGGCAGCATTCGCTGCTGGACATATCCGGAAGACCCCGATGAGGTAATTGACCTCGCTGATTTCGGGGACGGCACATATACCATAGTCGTAACTTATCAGGACGATGATGTCGCCCAAACCAAGGTCAATTTCGGCATTCCGAACAAACCTGGAACCATCCCCTGGCCGACCCAAATACCGGTTTTGTTAAACCCTGAGCCCGAAGATGAAACTGTAAGCCCTGTCAGGTTAGAATGGGAAAAGTGCACGGATCCCAATGCCGACTCGGTTCGCCTCATCCTCGAAAACCTCGACAGTTTCGATGACGATGAAAATACGAATTTAATAACAAAGGAATATTCGAAAGGAACAACAAGGTCATCTGCTTTCACCCTTGAAACCGGCCAGTGGCGCGCCGGGCTAAGCTTCGGCCGATGGTACCACGTAAAAAAAGGCAATAACGATGGTATCGAGTTTGAGGTAGGCAAATGCATCAGAAGCTACAGTGATTTCGAGATAATGAAATGGTTCGGCACATTTGACGAATTCAAAAACCACACGCTAAAGATAGCCGATTGCTGCGGGACCGAGGTAACTTTCAATCTTACAGGCGGTGGATGGGGCGAGATAGCGGATGGCAACGACTTTAACGAAATCACACTTACAGGCACGACCGCCAAATCGGTATTCAGCATCACAAACAAAAAAGGCACTGAAATAACAGTTGGCGATATCAAAACCAAAACCGATGAAACTGACGGTGATATAAACGATATAAAGGCAATAATCGGCCGTAACGTTAACCTCGAAGGGGATATAACTATTACCGGCGGCGCGCGTTCGATTCTTTTGAACAACGCGTCCGGCGACATCAGTATCGGTTCGTATGATTCACCGAAAATTATCCCCTGCGTTTTGAAGTTTAACAAGATAGATGACCTTGACCTGGATAGCAATACGCCGATTCGGAACTTGCAGGCAACGCACTGGAATTCCGGCTCGTTAACAGCCCCCTGGATTTCAACAATGAAAATCAAAGGCGATTTCGGCGCTGATTTAATCCTTAGTGGAGACAACAGCCCGAAGGGTATGACCTTGAAATCAGCGAAAATCGCCGGCGAGTTGTTTGATGACGATGAGGTTGACGATGATGTTGACTGGAGCGTTGTTACCGGTAATTGCGGAACGATTCAAGTCGCCGCTTCATCGGCGGATTTTTCCGCGGATATAGACGGCAATATCGGAACAATCAAGGCAGTCGGTTATAAGGGGGGCGGGATAGACGCCGTATTGTCGGGTGATTGGAATTTTGGGACCGTTAAGGCGATTAAGGCAGATACAATTGAACAATGCGATATAGTTGCCGACGGGATAGATACGGAGGAAGAACAAGTAACTGCTATCGGCAGCATATATGCAAAAAATTGGATTACCGACAGCACAATCGATGCAACGGAAGCGGGCAATATCGGCAAGATAACGGCTGGCGGGCTGCGAAATTGCGAATATATTACAACGGACGGAACGCTCGCCTGTCTGCAAATAAAGGGTATTAAAAACGAAGCATACTGCCTGATAAACAGCGACGTATACGCGGAGCGTATCCGAAACGCGTATCTGTCATATCCGAAATACTCCAATGGGGGCGTGCCTTTCGAGATTTCGGCCAACTCGATCGAAAAGATTACATTGAAGGATTCGAGTCGCAAGACAACCTGGAAAAACCTCGAAATTGGTTCTCCTCAGATAAAAATACAGGATTTCGAAATCAATCTTGAATAAAGAAGCGTATAGAGAGGTGTAAAGAGAGGGTGGTTTCTGCTACAATACCTGTTTTAGATTATTATGTTAATCTCGGCAGGTTGAAATGGCGTTACCGGTTGTAGCGATAATAGGACGGCCAAACGTGGGCAAGTCCAGCTTGTTCAACTGGCTGGCGGGCAGGATGCTCAGCATCGTTGAGCCAACGCCCGGGGTAACGCGCGACAGGGTTAGCGCAATCATCGAAAAAAACGGCAAATACTTCGAGCTTGTCGATACGGGCGGCTTCGGCATAGTTGACGCAGACCACCTCGAAAGCCACGTCCACCAGCAAATTCAGACGGCCATCGAGTCAGCCAACCTCATATTGTTTATGGTAGATACCCGCGAGGGACTGACGACCCTGGACCAGACAATAGCCGGACTGCTGCGAAAACATAACCTTGATATTTTAGGCGTCGCCAACAAGGCCGACGATGCGAGCCGGTTTCCGGAGGCGGGGGTCTTCGGCAAACTCGGCTTTGGGGATTTTTTGTGTGTGTCGGTGAAAAGCAGCGTCAATAAATCCCTCCTTTTGGACACAATCCTCGACCGGCTGCAAAATCTCGAAATGACAAAACCCGCGGAGCCGGTAATGAAAATCGCCATCGTCGGCAAGCGAAACGCCGGCAAAAGCTCATTGGTCAACGCCATCGTCGGCCAAACGAGGGTCATCGTCAGCGAAACACCAGGAACGACGCGGGACGCCATCGACATACGATTTGTAAAAGACGGCAAGACAATCGTCGCTATCGATACCCCGGGCGTCCGCAAAAAGAGCAAGCTGGCAGGTAATATTGAGTTTTATAGTTTCGTCCGCGCGACAAGCTCAGTCAAACGGGCGGACGTGGTTTTATTGATGATTGACGCAACAACTCCCGTATCGCAACCGGACAAAAGATTAGCCAAGCTTATTGCCGATGAAAACAAGTGTTGTATAATAGTCGTAAATAAATGGGACTTGGCGAAGGATTCGGCAATGACGGGCCAATATGAGGAATATCTTACAAAGGTCCTGCCGGGACTGGATTACGCACCAATCGCTTTCACTACGGCCACAAAGGCAAAAAACGTAAAAAGCGTGCTCGATTTGGCGGCTGAGCTTTTCAAGCAGGCCAATACCTGGATACCGACGCCGAAGCTCAACAAGGCCTTCGAGATTATAAAGAACCAGCAGCCCGGCACAAAAAAAATCGGCAGACCGAAAATTTACTATGCCACCCAGGTTGCGGTCAATCCCGTTACAATACTGATGTTCGTTAACAAGCCCGAACTGTTCGACGAGCAATATCGGCGATTCATTGTCGGCCGATTGGCGGAGCACCTGCCAATTCCGGAGACGCCCATTCGCCTCTTTGTTAGAAATCGCCCCGGCGAGCGAACAAAAAAACCAGGTAAACGCCGGCGCAAGATTTTCAGCAAAGGCGTAAGTTAAGGAGCCAAAACAATGTTATTTATAATTCTGCTTGTTAGTATCGCGGCATTCATTCCGGCTTATATTTTCTACGGCAGATTTCTGTGCAGGCGATTCGAGGTCAATGATTCAAGGGCTACACCAGGACACAGCGACTACGATGGCATCGACCGCGTTCCGGCTCAAAAGGCGGTATTGCTGGGGCACCATTTCTCATCGATAGCGGGGGCAGGCCCGATAGTGGGTCCAATCATCGCGACAGCCGCTTATGGCTGGCTGCCGGCGCTGGCCTGGGTGATTCTCGGGTCAATTTTTATCGGGGGAGTTCACGACTTTTCCGCCCTTCTGGCGTCAATTCGTCATAAGGCAAGGTCCATCGCCGAAATCGCGAAAGAATATATGTCGCCGCTGGCCTGGAAGCTGTTTCTTGCCTTCGCCTGGTTTTCGCTTATCTATGTGCTTACCGTATTCCTGGACCTGACCGCAAAAACCTTCATCGAAAGCGGCGCGGTCGCCACTTCTTCCATTCTGTTCATATTCCTTGCGATATTCTTCGGGCTGTCCATTTATCGGTTTAAGCTGTCGCTGCTTTGGTCTTCTGTCGTATTTGTGCCTCTGATTTTCGGGGCGGTCTGGTTAGGCCAGGAGTTTCCCATCCCGGCCGGCGGCATCCCGGCAATTTTTGCAGGCAATCCGGCAAAGACCTGGTGCTTGCTGCTTTTAATTTACTGTTTCATCGCGTCAACAACTCCCGTCTGGATTCTGCTTCAGCCCAGGGATTACCTGTCCAGTTTCCTGCTGTATGCCTGTGTTCTCGGCGGCGTTCTCGGAATATTGTTCGGCGGCTTTCAAATCGAATACCCTGCCTTTAAGGCGTGGTCGGACCCGGTTCTCGGCTGGCTTTACCCTATGCTCTTCATTAACATAGCGTGCGGCGCCTGTTCCGGGTTTCATTCGCTTGTTGCCTCAGGGACAAGCTCAAAGCAGCTCGATAAGGAGTCAGATGCAAAGCTCATCGGCTACGGAGCTATGCTCGTGGAAGGTATCGTCGCCGTAATAGCCCTCTGCGCCGTCGCAATAGTTGCACAGGGTAGTGACATAACCAAAACTGCTCCACAACTGATATTCGCAACGGGTCTTGGTAAATTCTTTTCTGTTCTCGGCATACCCGCTCAATTCGGAATGACCCTCGGATTACTGGCAGTGTCGGCGTTCATCCTGACGACGCTTGATACCGCGACTCGGTTGAGTCGATACATATTTGAAGAATTCATTAACCTGCGCTCTTCAGGCAGCCGATATTTTTCCACCCTTGCCACACTGGTGCTGCCGACAATCCTCGTCCTAGTAACACTCAGAGACCCCGGTGGTAACGAAATCCCCGCGTGGAAGGCGATTTGGCCCGTATTTGGCGCTACAAACCAGTTGCTGGCGGGGCTGGTTCTTCTTGTCGTGGCCGTTTGGCTGAGAAAAACAGGACGGAAAACCGGCTTTGTGATTATCCCAATGGCCTTTATGAATATAACCACGCTGGCCGCGATTATCCTGCTGCTCAAACAATACAAGTTCTCCGTCATAGGCGTTATCGCAGGAATTCTGCTTGTGCTTGCCGTAGTTCTGGTCTTTGAGGCAATCAAGTCGTTAAGAAATCTGTCAAGCACCTTGCAGACGGGCTGATTTTACGGTGGTTTCGGTAATTCGGTGGTAGCGGGGGCCAAAGACGTCAGCCGGAATTTTGCCTGAACGGGCGTTTGGTTCAGAATTATCTCGTCTTTGCGGACAAATTCAGGAGGGAAATTATAGGTGAGGTCTCTGCGAAGCTCTTCGCCTTTGCTGTCTTTGTCGCTGTCGTCGATTTCGAGAATAACGTGGTAACGCATATTGTCGTATGCGCGTTTCGCTTCGGGGGTCGACCTGATTGCTACCGTTCCCATCACCGCCTCGGGATTAATAAGCTCGATTTTGTATTTACCCTGCATATTAGCGCTGAGTGAAAATCCGAGCCGGACGTTTGTTATCAGGTATTCCTGCAGCCGCTGCCCTTCCACCGGCAGGGAAATCTTCACCCGTGTCGGCGATTCCCTCGTTTGCCCCGGCGCCAGCTCGACGTATGGGATCTTTTCTATCGGAGACAGACGCGCCTGTTCGATTTCACGCCGGTTGAGGACTACCTTCGCCTCCAGCGCTGTGCCTTCGCGTTCAACGGGCACATACGCCTCTACCTGTGCCGGCTCGATACTTGCCGCTTTCAAAGGATTCTGGCCGTCGTCGAAACACCGAACCGCCACCTGCTTTTTCTGCAGCTCCACCACGCTGACGTTCACAACGTTGGGGTCAGCGGAAACAACGGAAAGTCCGAGCTGCGAAATTTTGTCATCGCCGTTGAGGTATTTAGCAACGTCGAGCGGGTATTCACCCGGCGAGGCCATCTTTTCACGCTCAGGGTTAAAATAGAACTCAGGGATGAACCTGCCTTCGTTAATCCGCTGGCGGACGTCGGCAACCTTTCTTGCCGAGCCCCTGAGGACAATTTTTTGAAGCGGCGTCCACGTCTGGCCGGAAATAGTAATCCAAAGAGACGGATTGACGGATTTGGCAACTGTAAGTCTGGCGTTGGAAACAGTCAATTCCTCATCCAGCGCAAGGTCGGCCCATACCCATATCAGCACGGTTAAAATCACGGTGGCGACAATTTTTCTCAAGGTAAACCGGGCTCTCATCGAATCATCCCCCGGCCTGAAGGGCCGCTTGCACCCATTGCATTGGCGAGAATATCTCTCAGCTCTTCGGTTTTTATATTGCGGGTGAGTTTGCCTTCGCTTGCAACTGAAATAATACCTGTCTCCTCGCTGACGACCACGCAGACGGCGTCGGAGCCGGCCGTTATGCCTATGGCGGCGCGGTGGCGAGACCCCAATTGAACGCCGTCAACCGAGCCCGGTTCCGCCAGCGGCAACTGGACGCTGGCGGCCACGATTCTATCGCCCCTGATGACTGCCGCCATATCGTGAAGAGCCGTGCCGGGGTAAAAAATCGTCTTTAGTAGCTCCGCCGAAACGTTAGAGTCGAGGCGCACCCCCGTTTCAATGAATTCGCCGAGAGCGACGCGCCTTTCGATAACGATAATGGCGCCTGTTTTACTTCCGGCAAGCTCGGTAACGGCGCCGACAATTTCCTCGGCTGTTTTGACAACCTGGCGGGATGAACCGATTAAAAACGTGGGTTGGCCCAGGCGCATCAGCGCCCTTCTGATTTCGGGTTGAAAAGCGGCGACGGCGATTATGAGAACGCCGACTAAAAAGCCCTTGTAGAGGTATTCGAGACGCTCGAAGCGGTATCGTTCGGAAATCAGGTTCAGTATAAGAACGCCTGCGAACAGCAGAAGAACAACGCCTCGAAATAATCGTTCTCCGCGAGTTCCTTCGAGAAAATCAACCGCCCAGTAAACAACCACACCAATAAGCAGAAACTCAACGGCGACGGTCCACCATTCATAGCTTCCTACCCGTCGCAAGTATTCGATGAGGGTCTGCATCGCACGAATCCTTTCGATATTGAGACAGCGCTTTTTTTAAGGCAATCTCATTTCACTGAGTCGGCTTGGCCGGTCAAAATGAATCGCCCGGTCGAAATCCCTTGAAACCTGCAGCTGGTTAACGCGAAGGTCCCGCAGATGTTCTCTATGCACTTCAGCGTAGGTCTTGCCCGGTTGACTGCAGCCGGACGAAATCAACACCAATGTTGAAAGCAGGACAACAAGCAAACTCACGATAATACTTTTTCTCATCATCAGTTCTCCGCAACCCTGATGTTATCAGGACAAAGGAATAATCTTCACTATCTTAACACATTATACCGTTTCCTTCACTTTGTGTCAATGACCATCTTCGCTGACGCTACGAAGGGCTGGTTGAGCAGCGACTTTCTTTGAATATCCGGTTGAAGCCCTTGTTTTTTTCTGAGATTTGCTGCGAGTCGAGGTTTTTTCAAGGATTTTATCGGCCTCTTCGGGTGTCCGGGGAGGCCACAGGCCCTGTGCCTGCAATTGAATCAATTGGTCTTTTTGCTTAATATTGACGATTGTTCGGCACTTAGGATACCTGTTGCAGCCCAGAAAAGGCCCTTTTCTGCTCTGCCTGATGACAAGCTGGCCTTCTTTGCACTTATAGCATTTTATGCCGGTCGGCTCCGGCGGCGGCTTAGGTGGTGCGATATTGCCCTGTTTATCCAGACGGACTATCGATTTGCAGTTGGGGTAATCACTACAGCCGAGAAACGCGCCGAAACGACCTTTCCTGTGAATCATCGGCTTGCCGCATATTGGGCATTTATGCTCGCTGACCTGATGCTCGACCATTTTACCATCCTTGTCGCAGGGCCACGTGAACTTGCATTTTGGATACGCAGAGCAACTAAGGAATTTGCCGTTTCTGCCGAAGCGGTAAACTAATTTTTCGCCGCAGTGCGGACACTCGTAATCGCTGGGGGTGGTCTCGGCCTTGGCGTGCTGCATCTGAGTCATTGCGGTATCAAGCGATTTTTTGAATGGGCCGTAAAATTCGCTTAAGACACGTACCCAGTCGAGATGCTGTTCCTCGATTTTATCGAGTTGCTCTTCCATATACCGCGTGAAGGCCACGTCCATAATCTCGGGGAAGTACTGGTCGAGCTTGTCGGTAACAACCTCGCCGAGGTCGGTTGCGAAAAGTTTTTTTTCCTTCTGCTCGACGTAATCCCTGTCCAGGATGGTGCTGATGATAGCGGCGTAAGTGCTGGGTCTGCCAATACCTTCCTTTTCGAGGGCCTTGACCAGTGACGCCTCGGTGTATCTTGCGGGCGGTTTGGTAAAGTGCTGTTCTGCGTTTATATCGACAATCGCCAACGTTTGACCGGCCGTAACCGTAGGCAATTGCTGGTCGGTCGAGGGCACAGGCCAAACCTTTGCAAAGCCGTCGAATACGAGGACCCGTCCGCCCGCCTTATACCAGCACCGGCCGATTTTCGTCTCTGCGAAGATATCGAGGTTTGTAACATCCCATTTCGCAGGGGTCATCTGGCACGCAATAAAACGCCGCCATATCAAATCATAAAGCTTATATTGCTCTTCGCTGACTAACGGCCTGATATCCTGTGGCGTCATATCCACGTCGGTCGGCCTTATCGCCTCGTGGGCCGCCTGGGCGTTTTTTTGGGCTGCGAAGACGTTGGCCTTATCGGGAACATACACGTCGCCTAAATGCCTTTGTATGAAACGTCTCGCCTCGCCGATTGCCTCAGGCGAAATATGAGTGCTGTCGGTCCTCATATAGGTAATAAGACCCAGCGAGCCCATCTCCTCGCCGAGGTCAACGCCTTCGTATAGCTGCTGAGCATACATCATTGTTCGCTTTGTAGAAAAGCCGAGACGGTTTGCCGCGGCTTGCTGTAATGTCGATGTAATAAAAGGAGGTCCGGGCCTGGATGATGATTCCTTCTTTTCTATATTGCCGATTTTGAAGCCGGCGCCTTTTACGGCATCATATACGCGTTTTGCCTGTTCGTTATTAGAGGCCTTGAAACTTTCATCACCAACTTTGTAAATCTCGGCCTTGAAGGCGTTGTGTTCGACAAACCACTTGTTCTGCTCGTCAACATTTGGCCTCTGGTCTTGTTTGCCTGTGCTTGAAAGAAAATCCCGCCACGGCTTTCCGTAATCTTTATCGAGGTCTGTTGTGAAAATCGCCGGTATATGCCAGTATTCCTCCGGCTTAAAGCCGCGTATTTCACGCTCCCGCAGAACGACCATCTTGACCGCCACCGACTGCACACGTCCCGCGGAAAGCCCCCTCGCAACCTTCTTCCATAATAACGGGCTGATTTTGTAACCCACAATCCGGTCGAGAATACGTCGCGCCTGCTGCGCCATAACCTTGTCGATATCGATTCTGCCAGGGTTGGCGAAGGCCTGCTTTATGGCCGAATGAGTTATGGCATTGAAAATTACCCGATACACCTTGTCATAGCGAACACCGAGTATATGCGCCAGGTGCCAGGCGATTGCCTCGCCTTCACGGTCAAGGTCGGTCGCTAAGTATATGTCTTTGCATTTTTTCGCTGCCGCCTTGAGAGCGGTAACGACCTTTGCCTTGCCCGGCATAATCGCGTATGTCGGCTCGAATTTCTTTTCGAGGTCAACGCCGAATTCCTTCGCGGGCAAATCGCGGATATGACCCATCGACGCCTTCACCTCGTAGCCGTAGCCGAGGTATTTATTTATCGTCTTGGCCTTTGCGGGCGATTCAACTATTACAAGCGATTTACCATTAACACTTGTCTTTGCCATAATAATCACTTATCGAACCTATCGGCAAAATGTTTGAAAAAAAACGACTAATAAATGCAAAGAACAACATTGTCAAGTAAAACAATTATGTAATGCGTCGATGAGTGATGCGTAAATGCGTAACTAATTACTCATCACTCATTACTCATTAACTCATAAACGATGTTACAGTTTTCTGTCTAATTTTCGATATGCGATGGCCTCAGCGATGTGTTCGGGCTGGATTTCAACGCTGCCGCCGAGATCCGCGATTGTGCGTGCGACCTTGCAGATTTTGTCGTGAGCGCGGGCGGAAAGTCCGAATTCGACCATCGCCTGCTT
Organism: Sedimentisphaerales bacterium; assembly: GCA_016932095.1. Classification (GTDB taxonomy): domain Bacteria; phylum Planctomycetota; class Phycisphaerae; order Sedimentisphaerales; family Anaerobacaceae; genus Fen-1362. The sequence goes on along the minus strand of JAFGDN010000065.1, from coordinate 4,751 downwards.
GAGGAGCATTTCCGATGACGTATCGAGCCGGCAGAACTTCTCGACCTGCTTATGAGTCATTCGGGCGTTGGTCATTATCCTGCCGTCGCCGAAGCGGTTTGTCTGAATGGCGCGGGTTTTTACGACGTCGGCCCTTATAGTGGCGCTATCGAGCTGGCCGGCCTTTGAGCGGAGCTTGCTGAAAGTTACCGGCGGCACGTCTATGTGGATGTCGATTCGGTCAATGAGTGGGCCCGAAATTTTGGAGAGGTATCGCTCCACCTGGCCCGGCGTGCATTTGCACCGGCGAAAGTCGCTGCCAAAGTAGCCGCAAGGACAGGGGTTGCAGGAAGCGATGAGAAGAAAGTCGGCAAAATAGGTAATCGTTTTTTTAGCACGGGATACGGTAACGGCGCCGTCTTCCAATGGCTGGCGAATCATTTCGAGGACGTGGCGGGGAAATTCTGCAAATTCATCGAGGAAAAGGATACCGTGGTGCGCCAGCGATAACTCGCCGGGTCTGGCGTTAGTTCCGCCGCCGATAAGCGCAGGGCCGCTTGCGGTGTGGTGAGGCATTCGGACGGGGCGTGTCGCCAGAAGCGCCTTGCCTTTTTCCAATAGGCCGACGGAGGAGTATATGCGGGTAGTTTCGAGCGACTCGGCCAGCGACAACGGCGGCAGGATAGTAGCTAATCGCTGTGCGAGCATTGTTTTGCCCGCCCCGGGAGGGCCTATCATCAGGATGTTATGCCCCCCTGCTGCGGCCACGGTCAATGCACGCTTGACGCTTTCCTGTCCTTTAACGTCTGAGAAATCAACGTCGTATTGACTCTCGATATTGAAAATCTTGTCGATGTCAATAGCGGTCGTCTGCAAAGGTAAACGCCCGGCAAGAAAGTCGGCGGTCTGGGTAAGCGAGCCGACGCCATATACTTCTAAGTCATCGACGACTGCCGCTTCGGCGGCGTTATCCAGGGGAACGATAATGCCCCGAAAACCGCCTGTCTTAGCGGTCATCGCCATACTCAGGACACCATTGACAGGCCTGACCCTGCCGTCCAGCGCCAATTCGCCTACAATACAGAAATCCTTTAAGACGGTGCTGCTGAAGACATTCTGGCCTAGGAGCATCCCAATTGCGATGGGCAGGTCGAATGAGGGACCTTCTTTTTTCATATCAGCCGGCGCGAGGTTTACCAGCGATTGCGTCTTTGGGTATTTGTAGCCGCAGTTGACAATCGCGCTTTTGACTCTTTCGGTGCTCTCCTTTACTGCCGCATCGGGCAGACCCACGATGAGCGTCTTCTCGAAGCCGCCTCTTGCGACGTCAACCTCGACCTCGCATATTATGCCTTCAATACCTTCCAGCGCGACGCTATACAATTTTGCCAGCATACGTTCCCTCGGTTTGTTTTAAAAGAAACGGTATTTTAAGCAGGCACAGGGAAAGTCGCAAGTGTTTTAAGAGAAGGGCTTTTGAACTTATGGCAACAGCATTGTTTGACGATGATATTAAAGGTAACGCCGCCGCTTTTGCGGCTGTAAGGCGGCTTATAACGATTTCGCAGAGACAAAATGAAAACCGAAATACGCGTTCTTGTGGTCGATGACGATGAAGTGGACTACCGTATGTCCAAACGGGCGCTGCTCGACTGCCCCTACCCCGTCAAATTCGATATTGACACCGCGGGCACGCTGTCACAGGCAATTGCCAGGCTCGGCGCCGGCCGGTATGACGTTGCCCTTCTCGACCTCGGGCTTCCGGACAGCACGGGGCTCGATACAGTCAAAAAAGCAATCGTGGCGGCCGGCGATGTCCCCATCGTGGTTCTGACCGGATTAGCCGACGACAAAACAGGTCTTTCGGCGATTGACGCCGGCGCAGCCGACTATCTTGTCAAGGACCCTTCCATCAGCGGAATGTTAGGCAGAACCCTGCTCCATGCGCTGGAACGCAAAAAGGTGGAGCTGAAACTGAAAAAAGCGATGGAAGCCAAAGCCGACCTCGTGAATATGGTTTCGCACGACCTCCGCATACCCCTGACGGCCATCAAAGAGGGTATCGATATCGTCCTGGGCGGTGACGCCGGGGCGGTCAACGACGAGCAGAAGGATTTTCTCGGTCTGGCAAAAAGAAACGTTGACCGTCTGACCCGGCTCATAACCGACTTTCTCGACATTCAGAAGATTGCAGCCGATAAGCAGCAATTCAATATGCAGCAAAACGATGTGAACGAGCTGATAAGGGACGTGCACCGGATGATGGAGCCGGTGGCCAGACAGAAAGGCCTCGATTTCCACATCGAGCTTGAAAAAGGATTGCCGCGCATCAAATTTGACTATGACGGCATCACCCGAGTTGTGACAAACCTCGTAAGCAACGCCCTGAAGTTTACAGTCGAAGGCGGCATCATTATCCGCACCCGAATAGATGGGGACACGATAATCGTCGCCGTTTCGGACACCGGTTGCGGAATAAGCGCCGACAATTTGAAAATACTGTTCAAAAAATACGGGCAGGTCAAATCATCGGCCGTCAAAGACGTCGAAAGCACCGGCCTTGGTCTGGCTATCTCAAAACAGATTGTCGAACATCACAGGGGAAAAATCTGGGCTGAATCGCAGCCCGGAAGGGGCTCTACGTTTTATTTCTATCTGCCTGTCCTGAGCAGAGTCGAAGGACCTGTCCAGAGCGAAGTCGAGGGGCCTGTCCCGAGCGCAGTCGAGGGAAGCTAAGTCGAAGGGCCTGCCTGATGTTTGGCGGCATAATCAAAAAGAGGCAGCTCCTCCGGAGAGTCCTTGTTTTCGCTGTCCCCTTTTCCGCTGAGGATTTTGTCGATTGTATCCAGAAGTACCTGGGCATCGTAGGGTTTTTGAAGATACGCATCGACGCCCTCTTTGAGGACTTTCTGTTTATATTCCTCGTTGGTCATTCCCGTCAGCACAATAACATGTGCTCTTTGTATCTTGGCGGTCATACGCATTTTCCGAAGTGCGATAAGGCCGTCGCCGGCGGGTAATTGCAGGTCGAGCACGATTAAATCCGGATTCACCCTGTGCGCCATCTCCACCGCCTGATAACCGTCTGCCGCGCAATGAACCGTGAAGCCCCGGCTGGTCAGCCGCTTGGCTATGACTTTCTGCACGTCCAGCTCGTCTTCCACTACAAGTATCGTCGCCATAATCCTTCTTTTCACTCGGGAAATAAACGGTTTTTACCTCATTTTTCAGTGCTGAAATACACTAATTGCCATATCGGATTTAATCAGGCCCGACTTAAACTTTTTCTAATGCCTCGCTGAAGGTTTATAAGGTTTTGAGTAAGCATATAAGGCATTAAAAATACAATTCATATCCAGCGAAATCTGCATCTAAAACCTGAAGGGGTTGATTGATTTTTCAAAAGAATCTCGTAATTGGCAGTAAAATTTTTTGAATTTTTCTCCGTCCTTCTTCTTTTCTTCATTGCATAAATCGTCATATCCTCTGTATTTATAAGAACTTATGAAAATCTGCGCAAATCTGTGTAATCTGTAGTTAAAATTTGTTAGATTTTTATTGACATTCATATAATATTTGGTATAATGCCCGCCAGTCAGGCCAAAATGCTTTGCGAAGGTCGCGCAGAAGCGCAAGGTCGTAGGGGCAGGCCTGCTAGTCCTGAGCTTATCGAAGCTTGTGCCTGCCCGAGGTTGTAAGGCGGGGTTTACCCCGCAAAAAGTTAGCCCCCAGGCCCGCCTGGGGATTAACAGCCCAGAAGGGCAAGGTTGGAGGGACAGAAGTCCCGCGAGTCAAAAAAGTTTATACGGTTGCGGTTGTGCAACTCGTTACGGTTGCGTAAACCGTTAGGCGATGGACAAAACGAGCAGCGCAACCGATGGACGTAAAACGCCACCACAATGTTATTGTGATTTTGTGGTGGAAAGGGGAAGAAGAGAATGTCTGCTACATATACGATTACAATACCGGAATGGTTATACAGGGTGGCTACTTACCCTTTAATGGTTTATCGCCGGCTCAAGTACGACTGTGAATTTCGCAGGATTTATCTCGGCGATGGCGAATATACAATCGTTGACCCGGATGTTTTCTATCGTCTTGGCCATCACAAATGGTATCTAAAGGGTGGCAAAAGAGGAAAATTTTATGCCGACAGAAATATTAAAATCGGCCCGGGGATAACCAAACGCTCAGGTCTGCAAAGGGAAATTGTGAATCCTCCCCCGGGCCTTGTTGTTGACCACCTCAACCGCGACCCCCTGGACAATCGCTTGGCAAATCTGCGCCCTGCCACGCACTCGCAAAATACCCAAAATTCGACGAAAAAGAAAAATGCCTCTTCGAAGTTTTTCGGCGTCTGGTTTCATAAACCAAGTGGAAAGTGGTGCGCTTCTATTCGATACAATGGCAAATCAATATGGCTCGGTTCCTTTGACAATGAAATCGACGCCGCACTCGCCTATGACGCTGCCGCAAGAAAGTATTACGGCGAATTTGCGAAAGTGAACTTCCCGACCGAACCGGTCCCTGCCCTTGTGAGGTAGTATTCGGCGAATAAAACGAATTGCAAAAGATGGAGTTTGAACGAGTCGTCCAGATTCGCCTAAAATGCTTATGGCTGTAAATCGGCTCATTGCAGCCAGTTTTCGGCGAATACGTCAAGGTCGTCCAAATCGACTACCCCGTCGCCTGTCAGCTCTGCTCCCTCGACGTCGCCGTAATCGCTGACCAGCCAGTTATCGCAGAATATAACCAGGTCGGCCAGATTAACG
>JAFGDN010000064.1 GCA_016932095.1 Sedimentisphaerales bacterium | reverse complement strand
CCGACATTGCCCGAAGACTTCACAGTGAATTCTGCGGAGGCGTTGTTTGTCGTTTTAATGGCAAAATCACCTTGCGTCCCCGCGGGGGCGTTGTCCATCCCTACCTTCCAGACTTCTGTTTCGTCGGGATTACGGAACGATATAGAACTCTCTGCGTCAGAATTGCCTCTTTTCAACTTGATTCCTACGTGTCCATCTGTAGTGTTCGTATTTTCCAGGATAACCAGGGGCATAAACGAACTACCCTGGATATCCAGCATGTCTCTCGGACTTGTCGTCCCGATGCCGACATTACCCGAGAAAGCAGCGTTCCCTGCCACGTCCAGCTTCTGACTCGGACTCGTCGTCCCGATGCCCACACCCACACTACCGCCGGCGTAACTGACATATATCTGCCCGCCATAAACAACCGCGGTCTGTACGCTGGCGTCCGCCGACATCGCCACCGACATCCAGTTTTTGTTCGATTCCTTCGTAGTCCAGTTGTTGCCGGTGTCCGTCGAGACGTATATCTGCCCATTATAAACAACCGCCGTCTGTTTCGTCCCGTCCGCCGACATCGCCACCGACATCCAGTATCTATCGGATTCCTTCGCCGTCCAGGTGTTGCCGGTGTCTGTCGAGACATATATCTTCCCGTTATAAACAACCGCGGCCTGGGTCGTTCCGTCCGCCGACATCGCCACCGACATCCAGTCTCTATTCAATTCCTTCGGCGTCCAGGTATTGCCGGTGTCCGTCGATACATATATCTGCCCGCCATAAAAAACCGCGGTCTGTATCGTCCCGTCATCCGACATCGCCACCGACCGCCAGTCTCTGTTCGATTCCTTCGCTGCCCAGGTATTGCCGGTGTCCGTCGAGACATATATCTGCCCGAATTCAACAACCGCGGTCTGTTTCGTCCCGTCCGCCGACATCGCCACCGAATACCATTCTCTATTCGATTCCTTCGGCGTCCAGGTATTGCCGGTGTCCATCGAGACATATATCTTCCCGTAGTAACCAACTGCTGTCTGTTTCGTCCCGTCCGCCGACATCGCCACTGAGCGCCAGTTTCCGTTCGATTCCTTCGTTGTCCAGATGTTGCCGGAGTCCGTAGAGACATATATCTGCCCGCCATAAACTACTGCTGTCTGTATCGTCCCGCCCTCCGACATCGCCACCGACCACCAGTTTCTGTTCGATTCCTTCGCCGTCCAGGTATGACCATACAAGACGGTCTCGTAGATTCCAGCCGTCCTGATATTGCCATTCACCTCGAGTTTCGCCGTCGGGGTTGTTGTCCCGATACCCACATTTCCGGCCACGGCAGAATACATATTGCCGTCTGATATGGTCCAGTCGTTGTCCCCCGTATCGTCGTTTCCGTCGGCAAAGCCGGCTGGGATACTTGTCACTTCACTCCAGTCAACTCCGTCCTTGACGCTCTCAAGAACCGTCGGGTCGCTTTCACTCGTCAAGTATCCGTTGTTGGCCGTATACGCATCAACCTGTGCTTCTGATAACTGTGTATCATCATCGCCGTCGTCCAGTCCCGCCGGTCTGTCACTCACCTCACTCCATGTAACTCCGTCTTTTACACTCGCCGGAACGGTTGGGTCGCTTTCAACCGTGATGCCGACATCATCACCATCATCAAGCCCTGCCGGCCTGCTTGTGACCTCCGTCCAGTCAACTCCGTCTTTTACACTCGCTGCGACGGTCGGGTCCGTCTCGGTTGTTATGCCAATATCATCGCCATCGTCCAGTCCGGCAGGACGGTCGGAAACCTGCGCCCAGCTCACTCCTTCTTTAACGCTGTCAGCGCTTTTTGCGTGAAGCGCATACGGCGACGCCGTTACCTCCTGCCGCGGGCTTAAGACCGTATAGGCATTCGGGTCATTTAAATCTCCCGGCCGGACGCCGATATCGAGCCATCGTTCGTTTCCGTCGAAAACAACGCCGAAATCCAGCTCCACGGTGAAATAGCCGTCAATAACATCTACTTCAGGTGTGTTAACGTCTTGCCCCAACTGACTGCCGACCGTTTCTTCGTCGAACAGCTTAAACTGAAAATCATACAGGCCGTCCGCCGCCTGGTTTGCGTCTATCAGCCGGCCTTGATACGTAAACGCCGTGCCGATTGGTTCCGCCTGGCCAACAGGACCAAAGCAGAAAACCACAGTAAATAGCGCTAACAGGATTTTAGAGATTTTTGTTTGATTCATTTTTCTACCCTCTCAAAAAGTTTTTCGTTTCACCGCCGTGTGCGCGCAGACCGGCTTCCTTGAATAAAAATGCAAATTACGATAAAAGCATGATTCATCAACATCTCCATACCCTCCTCCCGTCGCCAATAAAGCAACGAAAGGTCACGTACAATAATATAGCAGATTTTGTTGAAATCTCAAGCAAAAACGCCAAAAAAGCGGGCTTTATGGAAAGTGGAGAAAATGCTAAGTTAGTGGGCGTTATGAGGCACAGATGTCCGAATTGTCGAATGGTTATCAGCAGGATTTTGCTTGAGCAAAGCCGGCGGGAGAAGTTCTACCCGTTCTGCAGCGAGAGATGCAAATGGGTGGACTTGGGGCATTGGCTTGATGAGAATTACAGGATAGTGACGGACGCGAAAAAGGAGAACGGAGAACAGAGGACAGAAAACCTGTGATGGATAACGGATTACAGTAGGGGCAACCCTATGTGGTTGCCCTAAAGGGAAACAAACCGAAGAGAAGCGAGAGGCCGAAAACAGTGGACAATATAAAAAGAAAGGGCGATAATTATCAGGTCAAAGGACATATAAGGGCGGCGGGGTGAAGCCCGCCATAAGAAAGGAATTGATATGGATTGCGAGAAGCAAGCGGGACAGATTCCGGAGAATTTGTTATTCGCGAATATATTCCGCAGTTTCAGGATGGCGATTGGACCAGGCAAGCTGATAATAGCGCTGGGACTGATTGCTGGAATTGGATTTGTCGGATGGTCTCTGGATAAAGTTACAAAGAGCGTTGTGACAACGCCCGGCTCGAACGGACGTGAGACGGAGCTGGATTTGTTCTTGAATGCACCGCACCGATTAGAGTCATATATTCAAAAATACGCGCCGGCCGGACAAGGCAGAGGGGTATTTTCGACGATGTGGGCGTTCGGAATCGAGAAATTTCACGGCTCGCTGAAGAATCTGTTCGAGCTGAATCTGCCGGGGATTTTATACAACGTTACGCAATACTTAACGGCGATGGAGTGGGCTTTCAAACACCATTACCTTTATTGCGCAGTATTCGGCCTGATAAACCTTTGCCTGATTTCAATCGCGGGAGGAGCGATATGCAGGATAGCAGCGCTGCAGTTTTCACGGGACGAAAAACCCGGGATAAGCGAGGCGTTGCGCTACAGTATAAATAAATTCGTGAGCTTTTTCACGGCGCCGGTGTTTCCTGCGGGATTTGTCATAGGGGTTATCGGGCTGATAGCGCTGTTGGGGCTTTTGGCAAATATACCTTTTGGAGCGGGCGAGCTTATAACGGGGATTCTTACGCCGGCGGCGCTGGTCGGGGGAGCAGTGGCGGCGTTTGTGCTCATCGGGGCAATCGCCGGCTTCAATCTCGTTTTCCCGGCGATTGCATACGACGGTCTGGACAGTTTGGACGCCGTAAGCAGGTCTTTTCATTATATTTACGTCAGGCCCTGGCGAATGGGAATCTATACGGCCGCGGGGGTGATTTATGGCGCAATCTGCTATCTTTTTGTTCGTTTTTTCGCGTTTTTATTGTTATGGACGACCTATACAGGCCTGCGTATAGGAGCATGTCTGGACAGCAAACAGGGACTGGCTGACAAGATAATGGCAATATGGCCTGAGCCGAGTTTTTCGCGATTGACGTTGTATTCGACCTCGGCAGGCAGCTTGCCCGAGAAAGCCGGGGCGTTTCTGGTATATCTGTTCACTCTGATTGTCGTAGGACTGGTCGTCTCATTTATAATCAGTTTTTACTATTCCGCCAATACCGTCATTTACGCGCTTCTGCGAAACAAGGTCGAGGACATGCCGTTTGATGAGATTTACACGCCGCTTGAGGAGGCGAACCTGCCGCAAAAGGGGGCGTAGTTAAAAGAATAAATACGGCATAGTCAGGGACAGTAAGCCCTGCGATGGTGTGCCAATTACCTGTCGGGGTTCATTTCTTGACAACTTGGTAGCCGGGCCCATAGAATAGGGAATGTAAATAATGCCGGTGTCTGAACTTGACGATATCCTGGTATGGCTGAAACAAATACCGAAAGGCATATAAAAAACAAGGACTCGAACGCACCAACCTTCCAATCTCCGTCAAGCCGGCTTTTGAGGTACCGTAAGCCCCTGATAATATGCGCGCATATTTTCGTCTTCGCGTCGTCGCTGCTTCTGTCGTTTTTAGTCACGTCAAATATGCAATTCCGGCCTGAATGGCTCAAGGAGCAGTTCCCCCTGCTGTTGCTGTTTTTCGTGGTCGTTAAATTTGCTGTTTTCGGACTTTTCAAGCAATATAGCGGCTGGTGGAGATACGTTGGGATATCGGACCTGACGGGAATAATTCGCAGCTCAATGATAAGCACGGCGATAATCGTAATCCTGTGGTTTTCGGCTCTGCAGATTGAAGCTGCCCGGCGATTGATGCCGACAGCCATATTGGAGGTCGGTCAGGGCGTCTTTATGGCGGATTTGTTCGGGACTATCTTCCTGTTGGCTGCGCTTCGTATGGTAATCCGGCTTTATCACGAGGAATTCCACACTGTTGAGGCCGGCAAGCTCAAGCGGTTTTTAATTGTCGGGGCGGGCAATACCGGCGAGGCGCTTTTGCGGGAAATTCACCGAATGAAGGTAACCGAATACGAGGTGATTGGCTTCATAGACGACGACCAGGCCAAACAGGGAATAAATATACACGGCCTGCCGGTCCTGGGGACAGTCGAGCAGTTGCCGGAGATTTGCAAAGAAAAAAATATCGAGGAGGTCGCCATAGCTATGCCCTCGGCGACAGTGCCGCAAAGGAGACGCGTGATACAGGTTTGCGAAGGAACAAAGGTCCGATTCCGGACCGTGCCCTCGATGACCGACATCGCCTCGGGCAGGTTTCGCGTTTCGCAGATACGCGACATCGATATTAACGACCTTTTGGGCAGAGAGGCCGTGCAGCTCGATACCGATTCGATTGAGAATTTTCTCAAGGATAAGACCATTCTGGTTACCGGCGCCGGCGGCTCAATCGGCTCGGAGATGTGCAGGCAGATTTGTTACTTCAGGCCGAAGATGCTTTTACTTGCCGAGCAGGCGGAAAACCCTCTGTTTTATATCGAACGCGAATTGAGTGAGAGATTCCCCGACGTAGCTTTGAAAGCTGTTATATGCGATATAACCGACCAGCCAAGGGTGGAGAGTATTTTTAACGAGCACAGGCCCGATACAGTGATTCACGCAGCGGCGCACAAGCACGTGCCGCTGATGGAATTGAACCCGGGCGAGGCGATTAAAAACAACGTCGTGGGCAGTAAAACGGTGGCCGACGCCGCGGACAAATTCGGCTGCGGCAGCTTCGTTATGATAAGCACAGACAAGGCGGTAAACCCTACCAGCATAATGGGTTCATCAAAGAGAATCGCCGAGATGTACGTCCAGGATTTGAACAAGACAAGCAGAACGCATTTTGTTACCGTACGGTTCGGTAACGTTCTCGGCTCGGAAGGGTCGGTCGTGCCGATTTTCAAAAAGCAAATCGCCAACGGCGGCCCCGTAACGGTTACGCACCCGGATATGAAACGCTATTTTATGACCATACCGGAGGCCAGTCTGCTCGTTTTGCAGGCGGCCTCTATGGGTAAAGGCGGCGAGATTTTCCTGCTCGATATGGGGGAACCCGTGAAAATCGTCGATTTGGCGAGGGAATTGATAACGCTGAGCGGCTTTCGGGCCGGTGAGGATATCGAAATTACCTTTACAGGACTCAGGCCCGGTGAGAAGCTCTTCGAGGAGCTGTCGATAAAAGGAGAGGGATTACAGGAAACCAGGCATCCCAAAATCGGTATATGGAAAAATATCCAGATGGACCGCGACACCCTCCGACGAGGAATCGTTCAGCTTTTGGAACTCGCCAAAACGGGCGGGCATAATGCGATAGCCGCTAAAATCAAAGAGCTTGTCCCCGAATACATCGGAAACAACAATAACACAAACATCCAAACCGCTTGAGATAACCATAATCCCTTTTATTTCAGCAGAACAGCAGATTGGGAACCTTAAATCCCGCATCAAAAAGACATATAAAAACGTTAAAAATCATTTTTTTGTTCACTCTTATTGGTAATTATGTTATATTATCTCTCATAGAAAGGTCCGCTAACAAAGGCATCATCAACCATGAAAATTGAGGAGAGTGCTTTTTAATAGCGAAATTTGATTTGAAAAAGGAGGTTTGCTGATGTGTTCGCGTAATTTTCTTTCCAGTGTTGTCCGTTTGTTCGTTCTGGTTATTTATTTTCTGGTCTTATTTGACACGTTTGCTTACTGCAAGGCAAAAACCTCTCTCGAAGCTGTTCCACAGAAATTAGTTAAAAAACCGGCTCATCTTTCTCAGAGTGTCATTCCTTCAAAGCCGGCCATAGACGCGTCTCAACCGGGAGGAACCTCTTTTCTCGAAGTCGAGGTCCTCATTGGTAAGCAATTTACCCTCGAATACCTGACCGGCCTTCCTTATGCGCCTGAAAGCAAGCCCAGAGTGCTCGGTAAACCACGACGAGTAATCCTGCAACTGCCCGCCGAGCAGGTCGAAATGCTTATAAATAAAGGCGCAAACGTGCGAAAACTGAGAAATTTCGTTCTGGTCGAAGGTACAAAAACTAATCTCAAAACAGACCCTGATACCGTCACCCCCAAGGCAACAGGTAGCTGCGCCGGCCAAAACAATAATATGGTTTATATCCCCGATTATCCTTATGGCTGGGTCTATAGTGAAATTCCGATTTCCTGTGCCCCGGCCGGTTCAACTGTCATTTCAATAGATGTTCATTTTGAGATTTATCACACCTACCCTTCGGACCTCGTTATTGACCTCACCGACGAAGACCTTGTTAATGGTTGCGAGATACATTTATTTGAAAATGAATACGATAGTAGCTACTTCACTAGAACGTTTACCGGATTAAGCGTTTGCAACGGCAGGCCTGTTAATCAGTCATGGCGCCTCTGGGCATATGATACTGCGTATGAAGATGAGGGTTATATCGATAACTGGTGGATAAGGGTCTATTACGAAACGGGCGGATGCACACCGCCTGTGCATGACGATTGTGGTAACGCCATAGCTGTAAGCGCCGGTATTCCGTATGCCGGCAGTTCCCTTTGCGCTACCGGAACAGATGTAACCAGCTGCGGTCAAAACGATACGGCCGACGTTTGGCATTCCTTTACTCCCGCAACTACCGGCCAATACACTGTTAGTTTGTGCGGCAGCTCCTTTGACACAACCCTTGCTGTATTTAACGAGTGTTGGGTAGACGAGTTGGCCTGCAATGATAATTCCAGCGCCTGCGGCGCGGGCAGTTCTCAATCCGAGATTGAGGTTGCACTCAACGCCGGCCATCAGTATCTAATTCGCGTTTCAGGCGTGAACGGCGCCACGGGTAATTACCAGCTTACAGTTACCCCCGATGAAACGCAGCCGCCTGACGGAATAACCACTTGTCGCGCGGTAGTATGCGGAATTGCTGACTACCAATATATCGGCGACCTGACCTGGTGTGACGACGACGCTATAGACGTTCGTAACGCGTTACTGGCGGCAGGCAACTGGAGCAGCGCAAATATAACCCTGCTGACCAACTCCGCCGCGACAAAGGCCGCGATTCGGACAGCCATCCAAAATATGGCCTCCGCATCCGATAGCGATGACTTATGCCTGTTTTTCTTCTCGGGACACGGCACAACCGTCAACGACCAGCCCCCTTACGATGAAACCGACGGTTATGACGAGCTTTTGGCGGTCTATGACTCCGATACTCACGTTAATCAATACATCAGCGATGACGAGCTTGGCTCTTGGTTTGACGCCTTACCGACGAACAAATACGTCATCTTGCTTGACGCCTGCCATTCCGGCGGGCAAATCAAGGGTGCCGGGACTGTCAAGGGATTTGGGAGTATCGTGCCCCAAAAGGGCGACGGCTTCGCCGCCGATTTAGTGCCCCAAATAGGCATTAAAGACCTCGATGACAACGGCAGAGGCGTGGTTATTACCGCCTGCGACGATGACGAAACATCGCAGGAAAGCTCGTTACTGGAAAACGGCATTTTTACATATTGCCTTGTGAAGGGGATGGGCGGCCCAGCGGATAGCGATTCGGACGGTCGGATTTCAGCGGAAGAATGTTACATTTATACAGGTCCCTGTGCATTGACATATTACTCCGGCCAGCACGCGCAGATTTACGATGCCTATACGGGCGAGCTTGACTTTTTAGGCCAGGAAACCGAACCGGAATATTGCTCGCCGACGGGCACCTGCGGCTTCGAGCACGTCAGAGATGTCCAGGTCGGCTCCATCAATAATACAGGCACATCCTGCGGCACAAACGGCTATACCGATTACACGTCGCTCAGCACGAATATGCAGGTCGGCAATTCATATCCGATAAGCATAAACACAGGCAGTCCGTATCCGGAGGACCAGCTTGGGATATGGGTTGACTGGAACCAGGACAAGGATTTCGACGACGCATCCGAGACCATTACGGTAAGCGGCACTCCCGCATCGGGGCTTTATTCGGCTACTATAATCCCACCGGCAGGAGCTCTCACCGGTAATACTCGTATGCGTATTCGTGTAATATGGAACGTCAGTCCAAATCCCTGCGGCTATTTTCAGTGGAGCGAGGCCGAGGATTATACGATAAATTTAACTGCTCCACAGGTACCGGTAACCATATCCGGCTATGTAAGAAATGCTTCCGGAACGCCAATTGAAGACGTTTACGTCTCGGCAAGCACGGGCCAAAACGATACAACCGATTCAGCCGGCTTCTACGAGCTTACAGCGATGTCGCCTTGGAGCGTAACCGTTACGCCCAGCAAGGCCGAGTGGGTATTTACGCCCTCAAGCAAGCTCTATACAAACGTAACGACAAATCAAACGAACCAAAACTATACGGGCAAATATTCATACTGCGGCGGCACCGGCACAGCCGAAGACACCTATCTTATCTGCACCGCCGAGCAGATGAACAGGATTGGCCTTGACGCCAACGACTGGAACAAGCATTTCAAACTTGTTGCCGATATAGACCTCGGCGGCTTTACAGGCAATTCATTTAACATTATTGGCACAAATATCACTCCGTTCCTTGGCGTCTTTGATGGGGATGGCTACAAAATTCATAATTTTACTTACCAGTCACAGGACGCCGGCCCTGTAGGAATCTTCGGCGTCGCCGGTCGAGAGGAACCGCTTCCCGGTCAACCGGACATACAAGCGGAAATCAAAAATGTCGGTCTTATCTCGCCCGTTGTCAGCGGCGACCATGGCGGAACGCTTGTTGCCTCTTTTGAAAGGGGTATTCTTTCAAACTGTTATGCAACCGATGTCAGCGTCAGCATGTCAGGTCGGGCTGGCGGTTTGATTGGCGCAAGAATCGAAGGTTCTGCATTCGATTGTCATGTCACAGGCCAAATCTCGGGTGGCGATTATACGGGCGGTTTAGCTGGCAGTTGGTGGGGAGCTATGTCGAGATGTTCCGCTTCCTGCGAAATCAGCGGCAACAACAAATGTGGCGGTTTGTTCGGCCAAGGAACTGGTGGCGACGTTAACCAATGCTACGCTAATTGTATAATATCAGGCGCCGCGGACGTAGGCGGTCTAATCGGCTCTGCCGGATGGGGCTCGGTCCAGGACTCTTATGCCGTTGGCGCAGTATCAGGAACTAATCGCACCGGCGGGCTGATAGGCGACATATATGAAAATCCCGTCTATAAATGCTATGCTGCATCCGAAGTGAATGGGTTTGGCAGCAGAGGCGGCCTGATAGGGAACAGCACCGATAGTGCCGTTTCAGCTTCGTTTTGGGATACGGATGTCAGCGCTCTTTCCGGAAGCGCGGGCGGAACGGGTAAAACAACGGCCCAGATGCAAACGCTGAGCACGTTTATCGACGCATGGTGGGATTTCATAAATGAAACCGCAAACGGAACTGAGGATATATGGTATCTGACGCCTAAGCACTACCCACGTTTTGCCTGGGAAGGAATCCCGCCTCAGGTCGTAAGCTGGCAGATAGGCGCAATACACAGCAGCGTCGGCGATATCTGGTGCGAAATAACCAGCGGCTACGTCGAACCGCGAAATTATGGCGTCAAGGAATTATACGTCTGCTTCGATATGGAAATGGACACTTCGATAACCGAATTCAGCGACATCATTTCCATCGAGGGCGTTAACGGCGGCGCTCAATCGGTTTCCGGCTGGACTGAGTGGTGGGACGACAACTGTCTGGTCATTTCTCTGGACGAGCCGCTGCCGGACGAAGACACATATGCCATAACCATCACCAGCAACGTCAAATCAGCATCGGGCGTGCCCATTGATGAATCCTCGATATGTATCACAGCTTTGAAAGGCGACGCAAACGGTGACCGCAGTGTTATTGCCGGAGACCTGCTTTTCATCAGGGGGCCGGTTCTTGTCAATCCGCCTGTAGATAGCAGCAATGCCAGGTTCGATATCAACTGTGACGGGGCTATTACACCGGGAGACCTTCTGGCTGCCCGTTTGTATGTGTTAACTGGAAATAAAGCCCCATCTTGCCCATAACGCAATCACGGTTGAATGGGAATCCGAAAAATTTTCATAAAACCAGCCCTTTTAAAATGATATTGGCCGGTTTTTTTATGCCTCTATACCGCTAAATATGGCTTTTTCAGGGCCTTACAGCGGTTTTTCGCCTTAATCGCCAAATATCTGAAAAAATTTCTTGACACAAATATAAAGATGTGATATACTCATTTTCGAAGTTGGGATGGAAGATGAGTAGTTTGGGGCAGGCGAAAACTCACTATGTGTTTTTATTTGCGCGTATTTTCTGTTTTTGGCAGTTATGCGCACGTACAAAAACGTTCCTTGAAAACGGTAATTTGCGCGTTCTGAAATCGTGCAGATTCGAATATATTCTTTAATGCAAGGAGATAGTGATGAAACGAGGCAGAATATTTGTAATGACGTGTGTTGTCTTATGCGCCGTTTTTACACAGCAGGTAAATGCTGTGCCGCATCTTGACCTTTGGATGGAATTTGATAGCGGGTCTTCAACAGTCGAGGTTCACAGGACTAATACGGATTTCGGCCTCGGTTCTTTGACGTATGACCTTGTGTTTAGCGAATCGCTGAATCTTACGAGGGAGTATAGTGACTATGGCTGGACGGCAAACGATGGATTATTTGACAGCAGCTCTCCGGCCGACGGCTCTTCTGGTTCTTTCGATAACATTCGTTTCAATACCGTTCATAGCCCCGCTGGCTCTGAGTTCAGCCCCGGCTCGGGCATCGTCGAGTCCTTTGAAATAACATCTTCGGATTCGACGCCTCGTTGGATATACTTCTCTATATCGTCTCCGATTGCTACAAACGGCAACGGCGAGAACCTCGTCTCCGGACTTGGCGGCTCTCTAAGCGTTCTTCCTGACGTTGGTAATTACACTTTAGGTGTCTATATTCCTGAACCGGCGAGCCTTACTCTTTTTGCTCTCGGTTGTTTTATTGCAATAAGAAAAAAACGCTAAAGCGATTATTTACTTCGTTAATAGAAAAGGCCGGCTTTAAGCCGGCCTTTTCTATTTGTGCTTTTATTCAAGCTTTAAACATCTGCATCCTGCTGGTCGTTTTCGCGGGGGTGAGCGGCGGAGTAAACGTCCTTGAGCTTCTTGGTCGTCAGGTGTGTGTATATCTGTGTGGTGGAAAGCGACTGATGCCCTAACAATTCCTGAACGCTGCGGAGGTCGGCGCCCCTGTTTAGCATATGTGTGGCGAAGCTGTGTCGAAGAGTGTGCGGGCTGATATTCGGGTCGAGGCCGGCCATTTTGAGGTATTTGTCCATTTTCCTCCGGACGCTGCGCGTGCTGAGGCGTTTGCCATGCTTATTGACGAAAAGCACCTTGCCGTCGAAGTTGCCGTTGCTCTGGGCGCGTTTGTTTCTGAACTCCATATAGTGCTGTATTATTTGAAGCACCGACGAGCTGATTGGGCAAATTCTCTCTTTCTTGCCCTTACCCCTGATGTGAACGACCTCGCCTAAAAAGTCCATATCGTCGAGGTTTAGCGCCACAAGCTCGCTAACCCTCATACCGGTTGAGTATAGCGTTTCCATAATTGCCCTGTCGCGCGCCCCGAGCCAGGAGTCGGCTGGAGGCGTTTCGAGCAGACGCTTGACCTCTTCGTATTCGAGGAACTTGGGCAGCCGTTTTTCCTGCTTTGGCGTTCGTATGCCTACGACCGGGTTTGAGGCGATTCGATTTCGCTTGACGAGGAACTTAAAGAAGCTTCGAAGCGTAGCCAGCTTTCTTGCGATGGTGGCCTTTGAGTATTGCTTTTCATTCAAGCCGGCCATATAGCTTCTTATAGCGTTGACGTCCGTATCTGAAAGAAGCCGGTCAACATCAACTTTCGGATGGGCTTCAACGGCCGTGGCTGTTGCCGTTCCCGAATCGTGAGAACCGATAACATCCGGCTCGCCGTGCGTTTCCTGGCTTGAGCCCGACATGAACTCGCCGAACTGAATCAGGTCAACACCATAACATTTTGCCGTGTGAGGACTGAACCGCTTCTCGAACTGCAGATAGTTGAGAAAATCCTGTATAATTGAGCTGTCTTCCATAATGTTCACCCGTAATTGGCCTTCATTTTCGGGCAGGCCTCAAAACCTGCCGCATTCTTGTTTATTATTTTACTTTACGTTATCGCTTATAAGCTCATCCGCCTGGCAAACAAGCGATTGAGTCAGTTTGAAGCTAAGCACCGCGGCGTCAAACCAGTCAAAGTCGGTCTGTCCGCTTTTTGCCTGCTCGATGAAGATGTCGAGCAGCTTATCCTCGCAGCCGCTTTCATAGCGGAATATGAATTTTTGCTTCCCCTTTTTGAGAATGAGTTGTTTGGTAGCTCTGCTCACAACTTCCTTTCCCATTTTTACAATTTGCAACAGGGACAAATTTCCCCATTTATTTATCGGTCGCAAGAACAGAAATTATAAGCCGATAAGAAAATTTTTTTGCTTGAGGCAATAAAATCGCCTTTAATGAAAACTATACAGTAGTTTTATCGGCCAAAAGCAGGGACTGCTTTACAAATTGAGGGAGCTTGTTGTGATATTTAAGGGTTTTAACCAAAGATTTATACGACGTTTGTGCTGGTTATCTGGCTTTGTAGAAAATTAGCCCCGCCTTGTTTTCATACTGGATGAGTCCCTGTTTTTTAAGGTCGTCCAGGTACTTTATCGCCTCGATGGAATTGAGACCGAGTGCAGCACATACGTCTTCGAGACAAAGAGGTCTGCGTTTCAGCATTGATAGAAGGGTTTGACTGATTTCGGCGGTTGCTTTGCCGCAGTGACTGGACATATAATCGGCTATGACCTCGCAATCTGGGCTGATTTGACGGGCGATTCGGAGAAGCTCATCAGGGGGCATTTTTTCGATACCCGGCTCGGCTGTCGGGCGGATTGCTGTATTGAGATGGACCTTGTCGGGTCGGATTCGCTTTATCGCCTCCGCAAGTTTGTCAATTTGCTTACTATCAGTATTAAAACGCTCGATACAAAAGACCTCAAGCCATATTTGGCCGGAATATTCGGTCCTCAAGGCGATTAAACCCTCGACCAGCCGCTCGAAAGTAATTTCAGCTATGGGGCGATTGACTTTATTGAAGGTGGCTTCGTCGCCGGCATCCAATGAGGGCAAAATAACGTCTGCTTTTGAGCAATCGGCCCTTACCTCGGGCAAATAAAACAGGGTGCCGTTGGTAAGCAGGGCTGCCGGTATCGAGGTTAATTTTTTGATACCCTCGATTAATCTTCTTAAGCCGCTGTTAAGGGTCGGTTCGCCGGAGCCGCCGACGGTTATGTAATCGGTCTGTAAATCTTCATCGAGATAAGTTTGAAGTTCGGCAAGAACGGTTTCGATTG
The DNA here is from genome assembly GCA_016932095.1 of Sedimentisphaerales bacterium. Lineage (GTDB taxonomy): Bacteria > Planctomycetota > Phycisphaerae > Sedimentisphaerales > Anaerobacaceae > Fen-1362. The sequence goes on along the minus strand of JAFGDN010000064.1, from coordinate 24,229 downwards.
GAACATATTCTTTTCGCTGAATGGTTTTGCAGGTTGTTTTGCCTAACTGGCAGTAAACACAGTCGAGAGTGCAGGTCTTAAACGGAACGATATCGACGCCCAAACTGCGACCCAGCCGGCGTGAGGGAACCGGCCCGTAAAGATATGTCATCCGTTTACTCACTTTGCTTGTTGCTAACGATACTAAAGATTTTCTTACAGTCAACCAGAAGGTTTTCAACCCAGTCGATTGGCATAATGACCGAGGCGTCCGATTTTGATTTATCGGGGTGGGGATGGACCTCGATAAACAATCCATTGGCGCCGGCAGCGATGGCGGCCCTGGCAAGGACGGGGGCAAGACCGCGATTACCGCCTGATACTTTACCCAGTCCTCCCGGCTGCTGGACGCTGTGGGTGGCGTCGAAGACAACCGGGCAGCCATGTTGTTTCATAGCTGGTATGCCGCTCATATCGTTGACTAAACGGTTGTAGCCGAAAAAAGTGCCGCGCTCGGTAAGAAGTATTTTCTCGTTGCCGTAATGCCTTATTTTTCCCACTACGTTTATCATCTCTTCCGGTGAAAGAAACTGGCCTTTTTTAACGTTTACTGCCTTGCCGGTTTCGGCGCAGGCGCAAAGCAAATCTGTTTGCCTGCATAAAAAAGCCGGAACTTGAAGGCAATCAACGACCGCGGCGGCAATATGCGCCTGTGCCGGTAGATGAACATCCGTCATAACGGGTAATTTCGACTGCTGCCTGACGGCGTTAAGAATCTCAAGACCTTTTTCAAGACCTGACCCGCGGTAGCTGGAGATACTGCTTCGGTTGGCCTTGTCGAAGCTGGCCTTGAAAATCACGCCGACGCCGGTCCGTTGCGAAATATCGACGAGGCGGTTGGCAATATCAAGGCAAATCTGCTTTGTCTCAATAACGCAGGGCCCTGCCATTAAAAACATCGGGGTGTTCAGCCCGACTTCAACTGTTCCGATTTTGAAATTTTTGGTCTTCATAACGGCCCTATTATCGACGGCAGATGGCGTTTTGTCAAAGCCCTAACGCAAGGCCCTGAAGATTTGTGCCCTGATGCCGGCGGGTTTTGCGCCTTCGAGGACCATAACGCGCACGGCCTTTGGAATCACATTTATTTCAACGGGAACAGACGGGCCTGGGTCGCCGTCGATTTCGGTAGGCAAATCAGGGTTGTCGCAGGTAACCATAATTTGTTTGCCCTGGCGATAAACAACGTCGCGGAAGTGGTCGTGCCGCTTGAAGACGGTTACGGCCGAGTGTTTAATCAGGCGTGCTTTGTTTGAGCACTTATAGACGCAGATATCGAGCAGGCTGTCGCTGTAATCGGCCCGGCTGAGGATGTTGAGACCAAGGGCGTATCTGGAAATATTGCCCACAAAGACAAGTCCCGGCCCATCGTGTATTTTCTCGCCGTCAACCTCTACGCTCATCGACTCAAACTCATATCGCCAGAATGTCCGCCAGAGCGGCCAAAAATAGTCAAAATAGGTTATATGGCCTGTGCGATTACTGCTGACGCCCTTGACAACCTCGCCGTCGAAACCGAAACCGGCGATTGACGTAAAGCATTTGCCGTTGGCGCTGCCGATATCAAGCGCCCGGGTAAAGCCCGCTTCGAATGTTCTGGTCAGCGTTCTCAGCGACTTGTCCAGGCCAAGCTCGTTGGCCAGCAGATTCTCCGTGCCGCCAGGGACAATCAGCAGCGGCTTATCCCTGCCGACAAGTCCGTGGACAACCTCCCTGATTGTGCCGTCGCCGCCGACCGCAACGACCATCGCGCAGTCGGGGTCGGTCCCCGCGTTGCCCGCAAGCTCGCAGGCGTGGTCTAACGAACGGGTGACGCCGACGCGAACGTCGAAGCCCCTGCCGTCTAAGTATTCCTCGAATCGCCAGCCGGGAAGCTTCTCGCCGGAGCTTGCCCCGGATTTGGGATTGACTATATATGCGATGTAGCCGTCGTCTGGTTTGATTGCGCCCATATCAGTCCGTTAAAATAAAACCTCTTTTTCGCTTATCCCGAGCTGACGCTTTCTTTTTTGCATCAGGGTTGCGTAGCTTTCCTTTATATGCGGCAAATCGGAAAGGCCAAGTTTGCGTTGAACCCTGCTGATTGTCTTCTCGTTCGGCCCTTCGATTTCAACGAAACTGCCTAACAAAGGCAGCTCGTCGAGCGCAACCTCGCACCGGTCAAGCCGCCAGACGCGGCGTTTCTTCTGAAAAACAAGCGCCTTTTTGTAGCCGAGTGCGAACAAGAACATTTCTGCGGACTCGGCGTTACCGACCTTGAACTGGATTTCCTGCCTTCGTTTGAATCGACCTTTTTGCCTCGGGCCTTTATATGTGATTACGACCTGCTCCTTGCGACCGATTAACTGTTTGCGAATGCGAAGGGCTCTGTCGGCCTTCCGCAGCGTCCCTTTGGTGTCGTCAAAATAAGTATCGGTATGCAGACGCTTCCGCTTAAATTCAGCGCCGGCCGCCTTTAATCGCCGAGCCGCCTCTGCTAATGAATCAACCTTCAGTTTTGCTTCGATTTCAATATACATCAGGTAATCACATAATCACGTCTTCGTCATTCAGCGCTATACAGCAACATGAGCGGCTGAAAGTAACTCTAACTAAGCTCAATCTCAAACTCACAACTATCTGCCCCTTGGATGATTGACTGCTTCAGTTTCACCTTTACCGGCTTACCAAACGCGGCTTCAAAGAGGGACTTATACCATCCCGCAGAGCAATGGCAATAGGTATCGGTTGGGAACGGTTTCTGGGTCTGCTTCACCCGTCCGCAATAACACCAGTCATAGCCGCCCACTATCGTGTTCCGGTTTTTCAGTTTCAGCCTTCCTCCACCGATGCCTCTTTCATTCAGCTTGGCGAGTAGTTCCTTGACTGATTTCGATTCTTTCATGAACTGCTTGGCGCGTTTCTGCTGTGTAGGACCGCAGCATTTCATTCCGCAGGCCTGCATTACCTTTCTCGCCGTGGCTCTGCCCGCTTCCTTCTCAAGACGCCGGACAGCATTCTTTATCCATTCGGCTTTCTGTGCGTAGTCCGATGTCGCATCAAATCGCTCAGTTTCGATGATGACCTTTTCAGATACCGCTGCGCCAGCTTCAGCGTCGATGCAGCGCTTGAACCTGGTCATCCACCCACCGAGTCTTTGGTCCTTTGTCATTTACTATACCTCCTTCTGAAGACCCACGTATCGATTTGTCACAATCTGCTTGGGAAATCCAGGATAATACAAATCGGTTTCATTTATAGCCGGGCCTTTATCGCGTCCAGCCGTCTTCTGGCGTTACCATCTATATCTTCTGAATCAAAAAACTTTCTCAGTTTCTCGCAGGCATATTCACTGCAATACGCACAATTCTCAAGACCCTTTTCGCTCGCGCATTTCCTTATCTGGCACTTCCGGCAGTCGGAATATAATCTTCCGCCTTGTGCCGTGCACCCGTCGCAGTCGGTAATGTCCTCTATCCGTTTTTCCTCGCCGAGGTATTTCTTGATGGCGATAACAATATCCTCCCTCATTTTTCTTTGTTTTTCAGGGTCTTTTTCTCTTGTCGCCAGGTAAATCGGACACGTGATACAATTTAGTCCGCAATATGCAATCATTTCCGAAGCCATCTTTTCATCTGCTCCTTTTCCGGACTGATTATTACAGCCGATAAGACCAAGACCTCCCAGCGCCAGTCCCGCTGCCGCGCCTGCCCCACGCATAAGAAAGCACCTTCTGCTGCATTCACTGCGCATTGCGATGACTCCTTTCTATACGACAATATTTACCAGCCGGGATTTGATGACGATTACTTTTTTCGGCTGTTTGCCGGCCAACGCGGCGATTACTTTTACGCAGGCGAGGGCTTTTTGTTTTATCTCCTCGTCGTCGGCCTGGGCTGAGACGATTATTTTGTCTTTGATTTTGCCGTTGACCTGAATGGCCAGCTCGACTTCCGCTTCTTTTACAAGCTCAGGGTCGAATTTCGGCCAGTTTTCGTATGCCAGCGATTTGCTATGTCCCAGCTTTTGCCAAAGCTCCTCGGCGATATGCGGCGCAAAAGGCGACAAGATGAGTATGAACGGCTCAAGAACGCATTTCGGCGCGACGGCCTGTTTGGCTAAGTGATTCGTTAAAATCATCATCGCGCTTATGGCGGTATTGAAATTGAACGTCTCGATATCGCCGCCGACCTTCTTTATCGTCTGATGAAGCAACCTTGTCGTCTGCTCATTGGCGTCGGCGTCTTTCACTGAGCCGGCCGGTGCGCCTGTTTCCTCGTCTATGACCAATCGCCAGACACGCTGCAGGAAACGTTCGAGACCTTCAAGACCCTGCATACTCCAGGGTTTTACCGCCTCAAGCGGCCCCATGAACATTTCATACAATCGCATCGAATCGGCGCCGTAATCGGCGACGACCTTGTCGGGGTTAATCACGTTGCCCCGGCTTTTGCTCATCTTCTGGCCGTCTTCGCCTAAAATCATCCCCTGGTTTATCAGCTTCTTAAACGGCTCTTTTGTACTGACGTAGCCCAAATCGAACAAAAACTTGTGCCAGAAGCGGGCGTAAAGCAGGTGTAATACAGCATGCTCCGCGCCGCCGATATACAAATCGACCGGCATCCAGTATTTTTCCTTGGCCAAATCGCAGCACCGCCCGTTATTGTTCGGGTCGATATATCGCAAATAATACCAGCAGCTTCCCGCCCACTGCGGCATCGTATTGGTCTCGCGTTTGGCGGCCCCGCCGCACTGTGGGCACGTTGTCTTCAGCCACTCGGTCGCCTTCGATAAAGGCGGCTCGCCCGTCTGCGGCGGCGTGTAATCCCGCACATCCGGCAACCTTAATGGCAGCGCCGACTCCGGTAATGAAACTATCCCGCACTTGTCGCAATGCACAACCGGTATGGGTTCCCCCCAGTAGCGCTGCCTGCTGAATAGCCAGTCGCGAAGTTTGTAATTGATTGCCTTTTTGCCAAGACCTTTCTGCTCAAGCCAGTTTGTGATTTTTTCTTTGAAATCGGCCGTTTGCAGGCCTGTGAATTGCCCGCTGTTTATGGCCGTACCGTCCCCTGTGAAGCACAATTTTCCTTGTTTGACCTGCTCCTGTTGTTGAGCGTCCGGCGGCTCAACCACCTGTATAATGGCTAAACTGAATTTCTTCGCGAACTCGAAATCGCGGTCGTCGTGGGCGGGCACCGCCATAATCGCCCCCGTCCCATAGCTGATGAGAACGTAATCGCTGAGCCAAATCGGGATTTTCTCCTCGTTGACCGGATTGATTGCGTAAGCGCCTGTGAAGACGCCTGTTTTTTCCTTCGCTAAGTCGGTTCTGTCAAGGTCGCTCTTGCGGGCGGCCTCCTCCCGGTATTTTTTCACCTCGTCTCTTTTATCATTCGTCGTTATACAATCGACAAGCGGATGCTCAGGCGCAAGCACCATATACGTAGCGCCGAACAGCGTATCCGGCCGGGTCGTAAAAACCCGTATCTTGTCTTTTATCTCTGTGTCCTCTGTGTCCTCTGTGTCCTCTGTGGCTAAAATCTCGTTGTCTCTGTGGCTTGGGCTTGTCTCAATCTTGAAATCGACCTCCGCACCGATACTCTTGCCAATCCAGTTTCGCTGCATTTCCTTAATCGGCTCAGGCCAGTCAACCTCCGCAAGGTCTTCCAGTAGCCGCTCGGCATATTCCGTTATGCGTAACAGCCATTGCCTCATCGGCTTCCTGATAACAGGGTGGCCGCCCCGTTCGCTTACCCCCCCTGCCACTTCCTCATTGGCAAGCACGGCGCCCAGCGCCGGGCACCAGTTGACAGGCATTTCCGATTCGTATGCCAGCCGATGGTCGTCGATATATTTTTGTTTTTCTGTTTCTATTAGCCCTTCAGGTATCGGCAGTTCCTCAATCGGCTTTGCCTTTCGCTGTTTTTCATCGAACCACGAATTGAACATCCTCAGGAATACCCACTGCGTCCACTTGTAATAGTTCGGGTCGGTCGTATTCACCTCGCGGTCCCAGTCGTAGCTGAAACCCAGCGATTTGATTTGACGGCGCATACCGTCTATATTCTTGCTTGTGGTCTCCGCCGGGTGCGTTCCGGTCTGAATCGCGTATTGTTCCGCAGGCAATCCGAATGCGTCCCACCCCATCGGGTGCAGTATGTTAAATCCCTTCATTCTTTTGAAACGCGATACAATATCGCTGGCGGTATAGCCCTCCGGATGCCCCACGTGCAAGCCCTGCGCGCTTGGGTATGGAAACATATCGAGCACGTAATATTTGGGCTTTGACTTGTCATTGTCATCGGCCTTGAAGGTCTTGTTATGCTCCCAGAACTGCTGCCACTTCTTTTCTATCTCGTTAAACTTGTAGCCGCCTTTTTTCTCGTTCATTTTTTGTCATTCCCGCTTCTTTTTGTCATTCCCGCGAAAGCGGGAATCCAGTTTTTTATTAACAGTGCAAATCTGTGTTAATCAGTGTCTAAAAAAAACAGTGTTAATCCGCGTCTTTTTAACGCCTCGAATGCGGGCAGGTATTATCGCTGCACCCAAAGCATTTTTTTGATTGCCCTTCCCTGCCCTGAGCGGAGCCGAAGGGCTTGACCATCGCCGAAAACACCGAAAATTGCTTTGTCAGTTTGCTGCTTCCGCACCTGCCGCATTTTCGCTTGCCTTTATTGCCGCTGCTCTCGAGCAATTCGGTTATTTTGCCGCAGTCGTCGCATTTATATTCGTAAATCGGCATCTTTTGCTCGTTCCTGTGATTAGTATCATTCTCAAAGGGGTTTATGTTATGATTATACGGCTTAAATATCAATACCAATCCGTCCTCCCCGGTGAATTGGTAATTGATTGAAAGTAGAATGGTCGATTATATAACAATGACAAAATCACATTTTTAGAAAGAATGATGAAAAACACGAAAGTAAAAGTTACTACTTTGCTTTTAATTGCCGGCGTTTTGGCGGTAGCGGGTTATTTCGGGCAGGGATGGCTCCGTCAGCAAATAACGATTCATAAACTCCTCAGCGATAACAAACAGTTAAAAGAGGCAATCACAAACCTCACGACCGAGGACCAAATCGGCTACGCTAAGGTAATAAAGCAGGAAAAACGCGACGCCAAAACCTTTACGACGCTGCGGTTCGTCGAAACCGCCAGGAACGACAAGCTTAAAAAAATCGTCGAAAAGGATTACACTTTCGAAGGCGACATCGTCCATTTCGACGCCCTTATTGTCAAATTCAGCGACAAAATGGTAATGGATGGCCGGCAGCGCGCTATGTATCTCTGGCGGCGGGTTTACAGTGAAGGTATGGCCCCGCAGGACGGCTTCCCGATTGAAAGCCCCGGCGCTGAGCCGGCTCGATACGCCGACTTACTGGCCCGGCTGCCGATTAAGCACAGGGAAATGTTCTGGTCGAATATATGGGATTTGGCCAACGATAAAAATAAGTTGAACGAATACGGCATTACCGCTATTTATGGTAACGCGATATATTCGCAGCTTAGGCAGGGCCTGATTTACGTCTTCAAAATCAGCCCGACAGGCCAGCTTTATGACGAAGTCGTCCCCGATATGTAACGATTTCAAAAACTACTCTTGTAAATGGTGTTTGTATGAGATTAGCTTACTTCGATTGTTTCGCCGGCGCAGCAGGCGATATGCTCGTCGCGGCCTTGCTCGACGCCGGACTGGATTTCGAATTTCTCAAAAGTCAGATTGCTGCACTCGGTATCCCGCAAAAGGACCTCACCCTGAAAGTCAGCCAGGTGAAACGGGCCGGCCTGCGCGCCGTCCAGTTTATTCCGGTCATTACCGAACAGCATCATCATCGCCATCTCGAAGACATCAAAAAAATCATCAATGATAGCGGTATCGGCGAAAAGCCGAAACACACCGCCCTAACCATATTCGAACGATTGGCGCAGGCCGAGGCCGCCGTTCACGGCAAAGAGCCGAACGAAATCCATTTTCACGAGGTCGGCGCTATCGATTCAATCGTCGATATCGTCTCGTCGGCAATCGGCCTTGACGCCCTCAAAATCGACAAAGTATATTGCTCGCCGCTCAGCGTCGGCGGCGGCTGGCTCGACGCTGCCCATGGCCGTTTGCCCGTTCCCGCGCCCGCAGCCGCCGAGCTGCTCAAAGGCGTCCCGACAATCGGCGGCCCCATAGAAAAAGAGCTTCTCACCCCCACCGCCGCTGCCATTTTGACGACGGTCGTTGAAAAATTCGGAACCCTTCCCGAAATGAAACTGGAAAAAATCGGATACGGCGCAGGGACGCTTGATTGTGAGCATCTCCCGAACGTCCTTCGCCTCATTATCGGCGAATCCGTCGGTCAGGCCGAGGCAACCGCGGATACTATATGCCTTTTGGAAACAAATATTGACGATGTATCAGGCGAAATCGTCGCTTCTGTTATGAATAAGCTCTTCGAACAGGGCGCGCTGGATGTTTACACGACTGCCATTACTATGAAGCAGAACCGCCCCGCCTCGAAACTTTCGGTTTTATGTGAAGTCCCCGACGTCGATATACTCGAAAAGCTCATCTTCAAAGCAGGCCTGACCTTCGGAATCAGAAGACAAATTATGCAAAGAAGCAAACTGGCCAGGGAGTTCGTCTCCGTCCATACTAAATTCGGGGATATAAATATCAAGGTTGGCAAATTAGATGGCCAGGTCGTCAACACTAAGCCCGAATTTTCGGATTGCCTTAAGGCCGCCGATGAGCATAAAATCCCCGTCAGGCACGTCATTGACGCCGCCCTCCGCGCCTTCAATCGTATTTAGCCCTGGGTTTCACCCAGGGTTGCCCGCGTGAGGTCCGCTTTTTCATTTCCTCTGCCCAATTATTTGGTCGATATCCAAAACCGTCAACTCATTATCCCCGTCAATATCGCCGCCCCAAACGCTCTCCGCACAGTTATTTTCGCGTACTGATAGTAAATCAGGTCTTGGATTGTCTTTACATCTCTGTCAGGCATCTGATAAGCAAATCCTTCTCTGAAAAATGTAAGAATATAATCTCTGCTATTTAGTTCTGTTATATATAAGTAAGGATTTTATTAAAATCTATCTTCGTTTAATGGTCCTCTTACTTTTCCTTTTAATTCCAATGCTCTTGGTTCGCCTACTGGCTCAATGATAGTGGGATCTATGTTGAACAAAACAAGATTTTTTTCATAGTGTTTTGCACTCTCGAAAACGATACCATTTAAAGTATGTATTCTCGCACAGTCAGCTATAAATCTAGGAATAAAATATTCCGGTTTCCAAGGTGAATCTGTTGGAACTATATATCGCAATTTACTATGGATAAGACCCAATGCCAGCACTGGCATTTCCTTTTCTTCATACATATAATTCACAAGATTGAGAATGTTAGTCGCTTTCTTGATCCTGAACTCCTGAACCCATGCTAAGCATTCATCTTTTTTAATTGTTTCAATTGCAGCAGCTTCCTTTGTAGAGGCAAGATAAAATACACGTTGTCCATAATGACTAAATCTCCCCTCTGCCTCAGGGAAATCCGGTGGATACATATCTTCAACATTCATTCGTCGCCCCTTGTCTGGACGTCTCGCCCTATACCATACTTCATTGTCGATAGTAATAATAGGAAAATTAGGCATAGCATCACATATCTTTCGTCCAATCTCGTGGCTTAAACCTAAATATGGGTACTTCTCTAAGAAATCCCTGAATTCATCGATTTTGTATTCATAGTTCTCATACCAATCCATCCATCGTTGATCTGACCTTAGTTCTTCTTCTGTCTTAAGTCCTATATCGTCGTATCGACCCAACTGGCATCCACAACCATTGCAATGAAGATTATCTGCGACTTCATCACGTAATTCTTCAGGGACATCGTAGTCATCTAAGATATCTTCTAAATCAGTTCTTATACCAAATATCCAAACAACATCGCCCTCATCATATGGCTGGCATGTACTACAATAAGCCATCTCCGGCTGTATCTTTTCAATATATTCCAAAGCTTTATCGCTTGGCGGGTATCTTTCCATCATAATATATTTCCTCTACCAATCTGCATTCCTTTCGCACAATTATCTTGGTATATTGATAATAAATCAAATCCTGGATTGTTTTAACATCTCTATCAGACATATTCAAAAACCTATGATCAGATATTCAAGAGGGCAGTTTCTGTGGAATGAAGGAAGGAAGCAAGCTCATCGAAACAGAAAATAGAATCCGCATCCGAATTCATACTCCTTAGTATCGCAAGGTCTTCAATAGGTGTGTTTGCCGCCATTCCAGCGACCAAAATAAATTTAATGTCATGTACTTCTTCCTGTTTCAATCCCAAACCATACAGTACTGCTTCTCGTCGATCCTTAACTTCTTTTTTCCACTCCCTTATTTGATCAAGTCCTACCTGTAATTCAGAGTGTAAACCACCTCTACTCTTAGCAAGCTTAGTCGCTGGTTTCTCAAGCTCAATAAAATACAATATCCTGTTACGGCTCAATATCGCAAAATCTGCCTTATACTTGACGAGTATCGGTGGTTTCTTCCAAATTCTGCTTGGTGCAAGAAAATTCCATAGCACCTGCTTTTCCTTTTCCTCTAAGAACTTTTGGACAATTTCCTCGTCGTCAGCATGTTCCATAATTAAACGTTGATACTCTTGAACAATAGCCGCCAAAGCCCCACGTTGATAAAGAGGCTTGTATTCTAGATTGTAACGCCCTCCTTTCAGGCTTATCGTACGAAATACCTCATGTAAACCCTTCTTTGCGTAAACAAGCGATGCCTTGTTTTGACCTCATTTGCAAACCCACTCGTCTGGCGAATTAATTAGCGGCTGGTCGTTCTTGAAGTCCCCCGGCACTGGACCATTAGGATCAAGTAAAAGGAAGAATCCTTTCTGTTCCCCGCAATTTTTACATCCTAATATTAACTTGAAACCCACCGAAGCACCTGGCCGACTCATTATTGCTGCTCGCTCTTCCTCTGATATTGCGGGTGTTTCTACAAATTCGCAGCGAAATGTACCTATCTTCTTTTCGGTTTCGCCTATGCTAATCACGACATCGACATCTGTTGGTTCCATAACTATGAGAGGCGGACACGGAATGCACATCATCTTGTACAGGAAATCTTTCCGTGTTAATAACGGTGCGCTTGGAATTGATTCCTTCTCGTTTGATAATTCCCCGACGTTTTTATATGGTTGTTTGAACCCTGTTACTTTTACTTGCTCCGGACCAAGTAAAGACATCGTCTCTAATTTGCTCCACGCAGTCAGTTCAGGGCAGTTTATATTCCTTACAGTTATTTTCATCTCTTGATTTATATTGTCTCGATGAAACGCCATTAATAAATATATTCCCTGAAGCTTCTGTGGAAAGTATGCAAAGGGTAAAATATCTCCGACACCATATAAGTCTTGCATGAATCCTTCGCCCCTGACTAATGCCCGTTCGCACACACCAAGGAAAAGGGGAGGTCCTGTTGAATCATTCATTGTATCTGCCATCTTAACTTGGCACCTCCAAGCTTACAGAAATATCCTGCTTCACAAAAACCAGACAATCAAAACCATTTTTCATCCCGCCATTTTATCCTTCATAGTATTACGGCCAACAGAAATTCTTGATTATAATTGTATAAAACCCTTTGCCCGCGTCAATCTTATTATTGTTATCCGCCTTCGGCGGATAAAGCTTTTGATTATCAGTTTTTGTTTTGGACTTAACGCTTTAAACTTAAAACTCTATCCCTTCAGGATACCGCATTTTTACTTTTTGCATTACTTCCAAATCCGTGGTTTGTTTTGAATTTCGAGTCTTGGTGATTTGAATTTGTTTCGGATTTAGGGTTTAGGATTTAGGATTTCTTAACTATCCCCTGTTCGCTTTTCACTGAACGCTTTTCACTGAACGCTGTCCGCTACACGCTGTCCGCTGCTTCTCAATCCGTGGTTCCCTTTTACGTTGTGCTTTTGCATTTTGGCAAAATGGGCAATTTTGCTTGATAATAACTTCCGCGACTGTATATTATAGGACTATTGTGCCTCAGCGAAAACGTTTACTATACTTTACTATTGACTCGTTAAAAGGAGGAACTAGTTGTTTTGATATTCTGGAGGGTGAGATGATGAGCCATAACCGCTGCGACGGCTTTGTAAGCCGTTATCGGCGAGAACGGGTTTGTTACAAAAATACAAACCTGCGCCGTATTCTTTGGGCGGTTATGGCTGTGTTGACTTTTCTTTCATACGACGTTTTCGCAAATTATGGCGGCGGAAACGGCTCAGAAAATGACCCGTTTTTGATTTTCACCCCTCTCCAGTTATCCCGTATAGGCAGCTTCCCCGACGACTGGGATAAAAGCTTTAAGCTTATGGCCGATGTCGATATGAAGGATTTCAACGGCCGGCCCGGCCGCGAGGCCTTTGCAATCATCGGTTATATGAGATGGGAGCCGTACACTTCAAAACCTTTCAAAGGCGTGTTTGACGGCAACAAAAAAAGAATCAGCAACCTCAGTATAAAAACCGGCGGACGTGACTTTGTCGGGCTTTTCGGATTTATACAAGGCCCAGCCGCGTGTATCAAAAACGTAACTCTTGTCAATCCCGTAATCGACGCCGGCGACGCTATGTATGTCGGCGCTATCGCCGGCAGGTTGAAAACGGGAACTATTATCAATTGCACGGTCGAGCAGGCACTCATCAGCGGCGGCGACTGCGTCGGCGGCATTGCCGGATACAACGCCAGTGGAAGAATTCGCGACTGCAGCGTAACGGCATCTGTAAACGGATATATTAACGTAGGAGGCGTTACGGGTTACCACTGCGGCGTCGAAATCTCTAAGTGCAGTTTCGACGGAATGGTCTATGGCTTCGATGACGTCGGCGGTATCGCCGGCGAAAGCGACAGTGAAATAATGTTGTGCGGCGTAACTGGAGATGTTAAAGCCGATGAAGATAAAGTTGCCGGCTTAGTCGGAACTTTGCGGGGCTCCGTGAAATGCTGCTTCGCGAAGGGTTCTGTCGAAGGAAAAAATGAAGTCGGCGGTCTCGTCGGGAGAAATGCCGGGCTGGTCCGGGATAGTTACGCCCGAAGTCATATCATGGGCGGCGATTATGTAGGCGGATTGGCCGGACTCCTTTACGACACCGGCGTTGTCTCAAAGAGTTACACCGTATGTCAAATTGACGCCGGCGTTTACGAAACGCAGCAGTTTATCGGCTGGGCTGACCAGGGCGAGGTTTCGGCCTCATTTTGGCCTGAAAATGATTCGAACCTCATTGAAATGAAAATGCTGGATACCTATATCACCGCCGGATGGGATTTTGTCGGTGAAAGCCAAAACGGAAACCTTGACCTGTGGGATATTTGCGACGGCGCTGGTTTCCCGCGGCTTGCCTGGCAGGACTGGCTGCCGGGCGACTTCGAATGCCCCGAGGGCGTGGATATCATCGACATCGCAATTTTAGCTGAGCAATGGCTGGCAAGAACTTCCTCTTTGGACCTTGTCGGCGGCCTCGGAGATAACATCGTAAATTTCAGGGATTTAAGCATAATTGCCTCCTCCTGGCGCACAAAAACGGGCTGGCCGGCTTATAATTACCTTTGCGACCTCTCGCCCGACGGCTCGATAAACCTTTATGATTTGTCAACCCTCGCGGAAAACTGGCTTGCCAGGGGCTATAACAAGGCGGATATCTTCAGCGTAAGGGGAAACGGTATAGTCGATTTTGCCGACTGGGTCCTTTTTGCTAACGCCTGGAAAAGCGTCGCCGCCTCCAAAAACTGGAACGTAAAATGCGACGTCGCCCCCCGGGGAGGCGACGGCGTCGTCGATTTCGACGACCTCGTTGAATTCACCGGGCAGTGGCTCGGCACAGGGGCGGGCCTCGCCGACATCGCTCCTGCCGGCCGCAGCGACGGCATCGTCAACCTGTTCGATTTCGCCCTCGCCGCCCAAAGCTATCTCCAGCAGGATTAACACGCTGCTTATTGATTTTATCGAAAGCCAACGGTAAAATCATACCAACCGAAAGAGAACGTCTTAATTCGACAAATAGCCGGCTGGCTTATTTAAGGGAGATTGATAATATGACGAGCGAAGATTCCTTTGACCCGGAAAATGACGAGGAGCTTTTCGAGCACAGGACTTTGGATGAAGTCGCTGCTATGGCCGACGAGCTTACCGACAAAGTCTGGTACAACAGGCATCAGGATCTGAAAATTGCCATTGAGGAAGGCGAAGAGACGTGCGAGCCGCAGATTTGGCGCGACGCCTGTAAAAACGCCAAAAAAATCGAGGATAAATACGGCGTTGATAACCTTGGACCCTGGGACGACTTCGAATGGGGTATGATTAACGGGAAACTCTCCGCCCTTCGATGGATACTCGGCTTTGAGTGGGATTTTCTCGATACCTGATTTTTGCCCCGCAATTTACCAGGCGCGGCATTGTATCCTGCGTTCAAGAAACCATCGATGCGTAAACCGTCATTGTAAAATGAAAAACAGCCCTTCGTTTTCCAGATAAAATACTCGTTCAATTGCCGATAATACAAAAAGATGCCCATTTTAACTTTCCACCGTTGATTTTCGGCATAGACGGACGTGAGATGAATTGCGAATACTGGAACAACCTGGCGCCTCAGTACGAGGATGAAATCTTCAGCGTTTTGCAAAACGACCGCAACGAATTAGTCGTTGAGCAGATTCGCAGGTTCGGCTCGCCAGACAAAACCGCCTGCGATTTCGGCTGCGGCACGGGTCAATTTCTCCCGTATCTTTCAGAAAGCTTTCAAAAAGTATTCGCCGTAGATATCTCCCGAGACCTGCTCGCCACGGCGAAAAAGAAATGCGCCCGGCTCTCGAATGTCTCGTATATGACAGCAGACCTCGCCTCTCGCGGCCTGCGGCTCTCAAAAACCCCTTTTGGCCTCAGCGTTAATATGCTCATTATGCCGTCGCTGGCGTGGCGGCTTCGCATACTCGACGCCTTGGCCGGTCACATCCTCAAAGACGGCCATCTCGTTCTTGTCGTCCCTTCGCTCGAATCGGCAATGCTGGCCGATTTTCGCCTCGTTGAGATGAACCTGCACAATGGCTTCAGGCCGGCTTACGCCGAGCGCGCCGGCTTTGAAACAACCAATCATCGCCGTCTGCGCCAGGGCATCATCCCCATCGACAACGTTCCTACCAAACACTACCTCAAAGAAGAGCTTGTCGCGCTGCTGCGGCCGAGGGGCCTGCGTATCGATGAAATCCTGAAAATCGAATACCCCTGGGACACCGAGTTCGATTCTCCCCCCTGCTGGATGAAAGAGCCGCTTCCCTGGGACTGGCTCGTCGTCTCACAAAAAAGACGCTAAAAATTCACAAAAAGACAACATCAGCAGTCGTTTTTGACGCGCAGACGCAATTTTAATACGCTATCTCAACGGCCCGAAAGACATAACCTTTGTAATAACAATAACTTATGGAATGACAAAAATATATTATAAAAATGTTATATTTTTATTGACATAGCATTATTATTTATTATACTAATAACTTGTCGGACAACTGCCTGGTTTAGCAGTTGTCGATGGGTTGTCCGCCGGGGTTGCCCCCTGAGGCGAATCCTTTGAAAATTTGAGATTGGGATTTTGAAGGAGGGAGGTTTGATTTGTGAAACTTCGCTTAACAATACCAGTTCCCGACTGGCTCGACCGTATATGCTCCTGGCCGGTCTTAATTTATCGCAAAATACGTTATGGTAAAACTTATCGTCTTATTCATCTGACAGAAGGATACTACTCAAAAGTTGACCAGCGGGATTTTTACGATTTGAACAAATACGAATGGTTACTTCAGGAAAACAATGGCTGTCTTCACGCCGTTCGTTTCAATAATTTCACTGATACGCACCCAAGAATCCTCGCAATGCACAGGGTCATTATGAATGCCCCGAAAGGCAAACTCGTTGACCATCGAAATCGCGACGGGCTTGATAATCGAAGTGATAATCTTCGCCTCGCCACTCACTCTCAAAACTGCCAGAACAGGAGAAAACAAAAAAATGCCTCATCGAAATACCTTGGCGTAAGTTACCGTAAATCAGACGTTAGATGGATAGTCCGAATCATGCTCAATGGAGAAAATATATATTTAGGGCTTTTCGATAATGAAATCGACGCCGCCCGCGCCTACGACCGCGCCGCACTGAAATATTACGGCGAAGGCGCAAAATTAAATTTCCCGAGGGAAGATTACATTAACGAATTTCCAATGACGGATGGGAAAGATTAAAAGTTAAACCGGCGGGTTACGCATCGTTTAGCCCCAAACATTGCCGGGTTTGGGGGGGCATCAATCCCGCTAAAGCGGGAATCCAGTTTTGTCATTGCGAACGCAATATTGAAGGCAGTTAGGGAGAATTTTTTAAAAATTTTTGCGGATTTTTTGAACCCTCGAATACCTCTCTCGTATTGATTGCTGAAAATAAAAATATCCATCTGACTCGAAAAATATGAGGAAGGGCGTCGCCAAGGGTTTGAGCGCCGCTCTTGCTCATTTTATTTTTGCCCTTAAATTTATCATTATTCTTTATTCTTCTGCGGTGCATCGTATCCGAAAATCCTTTGCTTTCTTCGCAGACCGGGATTAAAATGTTTTTCGTTCTATGAATCTGATAAAGCAGCGCATCATACTTTTGATTGGTATATTGATTACCGCCTCGTCGGGATTTCTGCTGTGGCGCTATTATCGCGGAACCGCGCAAAACTGGGTGAGATTTTACCTGCCGGATGTCTTTTACGTGATGTTTTGGTGTTTTGTCTTCTTTTTGATTTGGCCCAGCCGAACAAATGTCGTCAGGATTCCCGTCATTGTCCTCATTGTGACGTGCATTCTCGAATTTCTTCAAATCTGGAAGCCGCCTTTTCTCCAGAGTATCCGCTCCAATCTCCTCGGCGCCGCCCTTTTCGGCACTTGTTTCATCTGGAAGCAGTTTCCCTATTACTTCATCGGCTGCGCCCTGTCTATCCTGTTTTTGAAACTGTTATCCTGCCGAGTAAAAGACACAAAAGAAAACTAAGGACAGTTAATTGTTTTAACTATTCGGCAGGGAGTTTTCTTCCGGGGACTTATTTTACTTCGACATTTGTTCGCCATATTCGGTTTTCTGTCTTCCGACCTGTCCTACTGGTCCGAATCGTCCGACTTATTCCACCTTTTAATCGCTTTGCGATGTATTTAGCAACGGCCCCCCTGCCCTCGAATGCCGTAGTTGGGGGCGGCCGGGGTTGCATCAGCAAGGTTCGCTTTATTATTTCCTTTACACAATTATTTGGTCGATATCCAAACCCATCAGCTCATTATCGCCGTCAATATCCCGTTAAAAACCATTTTTAAATACCTCTCAATAGTCAATATCTGCCTATCGCACTGTCTTTTATTCGATTGATATCTTCACCAGTTCTTGGCTTGCGAAAGACAAATAAGTGTTCATGCATAATCAAATAAAACTTGTCTTGCAGGGCTTTGGCTCGCCAACGTGCGGTGCAGGTGCAATTATATCATATTATCGAGTAAATCTTCGTCTATATGGTGGGACAAATAATCTTCAAGCTGGGATTTCTCGATGTCTATATCTTTAATTGTTTTTCGTGGAGGCAACTTCTTTTTTAGCTCCTCAAAAGCTTCTTTGTTCAGGCCATGTACTTCCACCCACAAACCTTCCTCTCCCGGTCCTTGCCCGAACTGATAACCACTAATTACGAAAATCTCTCCGTTGTTAAGCACAAACTGTAAAGCCCCCCACCCAGTAAGGTCTTCTTTCGGATTTCTCTCTCTGACGAAAAGGACATCATACTTATTGGCCTGTTGGATAAAATACGATTTTGAGCTGTCCATAATCGACTCCCTATTACGCTACGGCTTAAAGGTTTTTCCAAAGTTTGCGGTAAGCGCCCTTGCCCATAAACTCAACCAGCCCCAAGTCTCTCAGTTCTTGAAGCTGTTGGCGGATTTTAGCCTCAACGTTCAGATTTTCTGGGTGCAATTCATGGAGTCGTTTTTTGAAGGCATACACACTATCGAGTTTGAAGATATTGAGCGGAATTTTAGCAACGGTGTTAAAGACATCGAGCCGCCAACCAGACAATGTGTTAGTTATTGTTTCTACTCCAGCATCGTAGAGGTCGTCCTCCGGCTCATAAATCTTTTGAGGGAATAATTCTTTTTCTGATTTCTCAAACTTTACCTTTTTCTCTTTGGGGACTTTTGCGAGAATTCCTTCCGTTACGGAAATAATTTCTTCAGTGACAATTGATACCCTCTCCCTGTCTTTAAAGATAGCCAAGAAATTTGACTTGAGTTTGCTGACTGTCTTGTCATCTTCGATAAGAACGCCGCACTCGTAGTTATTTTGCAAACCACCAAGAGTCAAGTTTGCGGAGGTGATAATAGCGCGGTCGGAATCGAAGATATATGTCTTGGCGTGCAATCCGGGAAGATTACGGACAGGTACTTGCTTTTGGATAAATGATTTGAGGGCGGTTAAATCAGAAGAGCCTCTGTAAAAATTTGTGAGTTTGTAACTTGTTAAAAGTGACGTCTTGGATTTGGTAGAGATATTATCCAATATGAGTTTGGCGATGTTGGCTTTGATGAATGGACAGGTGAACAATTGCTCATGCGAATTTCTGACCTGCTCGAGAAAAACCTCAGTTGTCGGGTTGGTTATGATTTGATAACTCATTTTTCCTCCATAGTTTGTAAGCCGCAATAGCTTTGTTCAGACTTCCAAATGCAAACTCTGCCAGTTCTTCTGTGGTTGCACCGGTAGCAGTCCTGTCGAACTCTCTGGTAATAAATCCCAAGAATTCGGGGTTTTCATCATATTTCATAATGTCGTTTGACATATACGACATTATTGATCAAACAGGTAATGGAGTCAAATGCTGCGGAAGAATTTTTTAATACATTTGCTGGTATTTCCGAGCAACGTGAAAGAATAAAGCGCCTCCGCCGACGAATGGTTCGATATAACTGTCGATTTGACCTGATTCGATTTCTTTAATAGGCAGGCGAATATCTATCTCATCGAGCAATTGTGTTTTACCACCTGCCCATTTCAAGAATGGTCTTGCTTTTTGTGTTTCTATTACGGATTCGCTCAGCATAGCACGCATTAAAAATACATCCTTGTCTTTTAATCGCCATTGTATCGGCTGACATTGAAAAATCAATATATTTGTCGAAACGCACCTGAACTCCTTGTTAATCCCAAGCCCACTAAAAATCACCATTTTTTTTAGCGTCATATTTATTATTAAAGACCCGCCTCCCTGCGGAATCCAAACTACGAAATACGAACTACGATATACGAAATACGAGATACGCATCGTCCGTTGTAGTTACGAGTATCAAGTATCGAGCATCGAGTATCAATTCTCTGCGTCCTCCGCGTGCTCTGTGGCTACAAATAATTTTTATCCTCTGTGGCTATTAAGTTACTCTTCCAGCAGCTTGTTCATTGCCAGGCAAATGGCTGCCCTGTCGGTCGTGCCCCTCCACCTCTTTTTTACTTTACCTCTGTCAAACAGGATGATTGTCGGTATGCTGCTCACGTTGAACCTGTCCGCTGATTTGACCCCGACATCTACGTCGAGCTTGCAGACCCTGGCTTTTCCCTCGTAATCCTGCGCGACCTGCTCGATAATCGGCGACTGTTTCCGGCAGGGCCTGCACCACGTCGCATAAAAATCAACCAGGACCGGCATACGCGAGTCCTCGACAACTTCGTCGAAATTATAGTCGGTCAGCTCCGTCACAAATCCCGCCGTCCAGTCCCTTGTCTCAATCGTTCGGCCAGATTTTGACGATATGGTTTGCACTGTGGGCCGTCCCGCGGAAATGTCCTGCACCTCGGCGACGTGCCTGCCTCGCACAGTCGGCCCGCCGAAACCTGTTACAAACAGACCAGCGTTCAAAAGCAAGCCCGCCCCGGCCAGTATCATTGCGTCCTTTCCCCGCCCGAAAAACGCCCATATCAATCCTGCCAGCGCCGCCGACACGCCTACCAGGACCGCCGCCCTCGCAGCCAGTGCCGCGGCTGTTTTCGCCGCCGGCTGCTCCTGCAAAACTGTCTCCGCCGCAAGATTCATCGCGATTACAATTACGGCCAGGATTATGCTGATTTTGGCCGTATTACTGCCAAGTATGGACATCGGATTTTTCGTTTCGACCGCTTTCACCGGCACACAACTTTGTTCGTTTGACTCACTCATTTTCTTCCTCGCTTTTAAATATGCCCTTAACAGTCCCTATACCGGGGAAAAAGAGCAGTTCCTCCGCTAAAAATCATCGGCCAAATCCCCCGTCTTCTTAAGCTGGCCAATACCCCATAACAAAGTCACTATGACCTGAAAAACGACCATTTTTGAGAAAAAAGATATCCCGCGATTTCGCAATCAATCCCATCACCCTCAATTCCTGATAGTTAATGCACTCGATAAGTATATACGCATATACTTATATACTTTTATCTTATGCTCTTCCCTGATAATCTGTTAATCTGATTTCCTGCAACCACCGTAAGATGTCCTTTACGGGACTGTTTCACTGATAGCCCGATTCCCTTATTTACCTTCGTGCCCTTCGCGGTGAACTATGTGCCTTTCTTTGAATCCAAGAACGCCTGCAGGATTTCCCCCGCCGCAACCGCGTCCAGGCGTTTTTTCTTCTTGCCCCTGGTCAGCTCCCTCGATACTAATTTTTCCTCCGCGGCGAACGTCGTTAATCGTTCATCCTGAAAATAAATAGTGATAGTTAAATTTTTCCCGAGTGTGCCGGCGAATTCCTGAACAATCCTGGCCTGCGGGCCGATGGAATCATTCATATTAAACGGCAGGCCCATTACGATTGCCTCGGCGCCTTCTCTTTTGATGATTTCGAGTATTTTGTCAACGATGTCCCGGTCGTTAGACAGGACCGCCAAAGGCGATACGATTGTTTCCGACGGGTCGCATATTGCCAGCCCGGTCGTCTTCGTTCCGTAATCTATCGCCAGGTATCTCATTGTTTCGTCTATCGTCCATTGGTTACGCTGCTCGTTTCCGAAGCGGGCTCGTCGCTATGCTCCGTGTCGTCAATCGGCTTACGGCTGCGTTTGAAACTACGACTAACGTTTGACGTAACCGAAACAAGCCGCGCAACCGCAACCGCAACCGCTAAACGATCGTCGTTTTATTTATGTCGATTATAAGAATTTTTCTCCCGTGTGCTGCTCGATTCGTTCGAGCAGCTCTTTGAGCCGGTATGCCTCGTTAATGGGGCAAACCAGCGTCGCGTCAGGGCTGTGCGCCACTACCATATTATCCAGGCCGATTGCCGCCACCAGGTGTCCTGCTTCCTCGGTAACGAGGATGCTCGATTTGCAGTCCATAAGCTCGGATTGTCCCGCGATAACGATATTCTTGTTTTTGTCGCTCTTGACGATATCGGCCAGCGCCGCGAACGACCCCAGGTCAAGCCATCGGCAGTCCAGCATAATCGCGTAAACCTCAGGGGCCTTTTCCATTACGGCAAAATCAATGCTGATTTTCGGCAGCCTGGGGAAGATGTCCTTGAGCGTCTGCTCCTGTATGGGGCCGTCCCAGTTGGCGGCGATTTTTTTCAGCGGTTCCGCGGCCTCGGGAAGATATTTGCTAAGATGGCCGAGTATGGTTTTTGCCTTCCAGACGAACATTCCCGAGTTCCAGAAGTGTTTGCCGTCGTTTATATAACGGTTAGCGGTTTTTTCATCCGGCTTTTCCCTGAAGTGGTCAACCTTGTAAATCTCGTTTTTGCACCTGGGGTATTTTTGCGACCAGGAGCATTTTATATATCCCAGCTGCGTGCTGGGAAAGCTCGGCTTTATACCGAATGTTACCATTCTCTCGGGATTTGCATTTACGAAATTAATCGCGTCTTTGATGGCCTGCCTGAATTTTTCCTCCCGCTCTATCATCTGGTCGGCGGTAACGACGGCCATAGTGGCGTCGGGGTCAAACTTGGTTAAAATGGAGGCGGCGAGGCCGACGGCGCCGGCGGTATCACGCACCACCGGTTCGGCTATCACGTTATTGGGGGTAAGGCCGGTAACGGATTCACGAACGATATCAGCAAAGCCGACATTGGTCAGGACGAGGATGTTGCGGGCGTCGAAAAGGGCCGACAGCCGCTCGAAACAGAGGCGCAGCAACGTCTGGCCCTGAAAGAGCTTAAGGACCTGTTTGGGACGGGTTCGGCGGCTTAACGGCCAGAGGCGCTTGCCGGAGCCGCCTGCCATAATAACGGCGTAATTCATTGTCTAATCCTTAAAAAGACCAAAGACACAAGAAGCAAGACACAAGTATTTAGGGCGGATTTTAACATAAAACAATGAAAAAGCGAATAAAAGCGTAAGAAACAGTAGCAAAATGATAAAAAAGTGAGTGAAATTGAGCAAAAGTGATTAAAAATGATACATCCCCGATAGTGGGTCCAAAGTAGCCTGGGCCCCAGATAACGACTTTCTGGGGTCTGCGCAACGCTACGAAAGGCAGGCATGTTCCGATTTTTTGATTAAATTATGAACTCAGCGTCGAGCTCGGTCTTTGCGCGAATATCCTGCGCAAAATTTGCGTATGATTTTTCAGGGGTGTATTGGCCGGGTTTGGCCATAAGGGCAAAGGCGGCGTGCTTGCCTAATTCGACGGCGGGCTGGTCGTAGGTGTTGACGCCGAAAAGAGCCCCGGCAAACGAGGTGGTTGCTTCATACAGGAAAATGAACTGGCCAACGGTATAGGCGTTAATTTGGGGGAAAATGACCGTTAAACAGGGACGATTGCTTTCGCATAAGGCGTATTCGGTGGCCTTTTTCTCGGCGTTAAGCAGTTGGCCCAGGTCCTTTTTGGCAAGAAAAGCAAGCTCCGGTGCGCATTTTGGAGCGGGGCCTGTTTTGAGGATTCGGCAGTGATTTTCAACTTCGAGGAAGGTGAAAACCTTGTCGTTTGGGCCCTGGCGGTAAAGCTGGACCTGGCTGTGCTGGTCTGTGGCGCCGAGGGCCTTGACGGGGGTGGGGCCGACGTAAATTTCGCGGCCATCGAGGGAGTAACGCTTGCCTAAGGATTCGGCCCAGAGCTGGCGGAACCAGTTGGCGAGGCCGTAAAGGGCATAGGAATAAGGGAACATAACGGAGATTCGTTTTCCGCGATTGTAAAAATGGTATTGAATGGCGGCGATGACGGCGGCGGGATTTTTGTAGAAGTCGGGGTTCGTAACGCGGCTGTGCATATCGGCTGCGCCTGCGAGGAGCCGAGCGATATTTATGCCGGTCATCGCGGCACTGAAAAGTCCGACGGCTGAAAGGACACTGAAGCGGCCGCCGACGCCGGCAGGGACTTCGAGCGTTGGCAGCTGGTATTCTGTTGCTATTTTGCGAAGGGCGCCGGTTTGGACGTCGGTGGTGGCAACGATGTGGTTTTTGAGTTTTTTGGTGCCGAAACGGGCTTCGAGGATTTTGCGGACGAGTATAAACTGGGCGGCGGTTTCGGCGGTCTGGCCTGATTTACTTATGACGTTAAAGACGGTCTTGCCGAGACGAGGCGAGATGAAGTCCAGAAATGAGCCGAACTGGGCGGGGTCAACGTTATCGAAGACGAAAAGGCGAGGCCCCTTTCGTGCGGCGGGGTCGAGGTTGTAGGTATAGGGATTGAGCGCGGTCTGGAGGGCGATATTGCCGAGTGCTGAGCCGCCAATGCCGAGGACGACGAGGTTTTCGCAGCGTTTTTTGAACTGCCGGACGACTTTTTTCACGGCTTTCGGGATTTGCGGGTCGAAGGGTAACAGGCCATATCGGGAGCTGCCGGTAACAATTTCGTCTTTGATTTTTGGGATGAGGGGCGTGGTTTGTTTTGCGAGGCCGGCGAGCTGGTCTCTGGTTATGCCATGTTCGGGGCCGAGGACGTCGGCGAGGACGTTTTTGTAGTAGAACTTAATCTGTTTGTCGGGCATATTCGTTCCTTTCCGCTTTTTGTTTGAAAGAGCAAGTGTATTGATTCGGCGGGGAAATTCAAGGTTTTTTGCCACAGAGGTTTTTATTTTAGCCACAGAGCGGCTGTGTTTGAAATCAAGGGTTTTTTTAGATTTTTTCGGGACGCCATAAGGTCTGATTCCGAATCATAACGTTAAGGATTATG
>JAFGDN010000063.1 GCA_016932095.1 Sedimentisphaerales bacterium | reverse complement strand
CCAAGTTGCGTTTTTAGCGTAAAAACAGAGCTCGCCTGCTGGGGCAGTCAGAGGGTAAGGATGCAAGGGTGCAGTGTCAGGACCGTTGCACCCTTACGTCCCTTAGGGATGAGGTTTACACGCCGTAGCGAATAGCGAAGGCGGGGTTCTTTCCTACGGCCTGCCGGAAAATCAATAAAAACTCATAAAAACTTACAAAAACCGTTTAAAAGTCGTGCATTTTCGCGCAAAAAACGCTAATTTTCGTAAAAATCGGAAAAATCCGTGAAAATCCGCGCAAATCCGTGGTTAATTTTTAGATATGGCCGGCGACATATAAACAATGGTTAATGCCTGCGAGCGGGAGATGCCGCCGGGATTTATGCCGGGTTTGCCCTCGGGGATTTCAACGCCTAGTTTTGAGAAGTATTCCCGCCAGGCCGGTAGCGTCAGGCCGGTTTGTGGGTCTTTGAATGTCATCGGCTCCAGCATAAAGACCGGCCTGCCGCCGTTAGCCCGGCGAAATATCTCGTAAATTAATTCGGAACAGTAATATGCATCATTGTCGATTACGAAGCCCTTGTCGTAGGGCTTACCCTTTAATGCTTCGGCTTCTTTTACTGCCGCAGGGATTAAATGCCTGTAAGGTTTTTTCAAACGCCCCACTATTACCTTAGGCCGGCCGTTTGCATCGATGCTTCGCTCAAGAAATGTTTGCAAGTCGGTCGCAACAACGCCCTTTGAAACCGCCTCAAGCACAATCGTATGACCATTCGCATCATTTGCGGCAATACCCACGTGAGAAAGATTTGCCCCCTTATAGCCGGCCGTAACTTTTTCAATCGCATCGCACAGCGGCCCGCAATCCGAATCCCTGAAAAGCAAATCGCCCGGCTTCAGTGAAACGCCGATATCATCATTTGAGCCAACGTATGCGCAGCCGGCAACATTTATGGCAAGCAGCCATATCAAAATTTTGACTCTTTTTGAGTTCATAACCCCGTGCATAGCACCCTATAGTAATCGTGCTCTTTTTCAACGACAAAACTCACCGGCAGAAATTTTTTTATCACTTCCATATTTGTCGTGAGATGTTTTGAAAGTCGATTGGTTGTAAATTTCCCCGCCCGTTGCATTGCCATATAAATCAGGAGCTGGTCAGCTAAATGACTATCGATTGCGGCGCCGCTGTTTAAGAAATCCCGTGCTTGCGTTACGACCTCATTGATAACCTTTTCAGATGGCTTGCCTCTCGAGCCGAAGCCGGTGAAAACAATCGTGCGTTTTTTATCAGTAATCCTGACGACGACACAATTTCCCGCGCTGACACTATCGGTAACGTTTATATTCTCGATTGCTTCGAAATCAAGGCCGGTGTCTAAAAGCAGCTTATGCTGCTTTTGGGCGATTTGAACGGGTAATCTCGACGTGTAAATCTTCGCTGAAATCTTCGGCCCAGCCATCGGCTCGCATAAATCAGGCGGGTTACCTTCATCTGTTCGCTTCGGCTGCACTTTAAAAACGATTTCGCCGCCCCCCGCCGGATAAAAGCCGAAACGCAGTAATTTACAATCGGCCTTGAAACCCATACCGGCTATCCCCGGCAGGTAACTTTCTTTGAGAAAATCGAAAGGCGGCGCCCAGGGATTATGCGTGCCGCCCGTGACCGTAACAGTTGACGGCTTATCCGCAAAAAATAAAACGGGCAAAACCGTCTGAATAACAAGCGACGCCGAGCCGGCTGAACCGATAACAAAATTGTAATTGCCTGCCGCAACGCCGCCGGGTGTAAAATCGAGCTTCGTCGAACCAATTTTATCGCCGCTGCACCCGGCGTTACAAATTTTGCAGGCCGCCTCGACGCAGGCAAGGTGCTGTTTACCCAATCCCGGCTTTGGCCGGTTTGCCCTGATATTGTCTATATGAAGACCCCTGCCCGTAATTGCCGCAAGCGTCAGTCCTGTCCGAAGGACCTGCCCGCCCCCTTCACCGAAGCTGCCGTCGATATGAACCGTCCCCATACTATCTCGCCGAACCGCCGCGGTATCTGCCGACAACGACCATATAAACCGGCTCAAGCTCTTCAGGCAGCGACAGAACTTTCTTTACCGCCTCATCGTCAAATGCCCCGACCGCCACTGACCCAAGCCCCAGCGCCTCGGCCTCGAGATGAATATTCTGAGCTGCGTGTCCGGCCTCCATATATACGTATCGAACGCCCCTTTCACCATAGCGACCGGTAGTCCTCCTGAATTCGGCGGCCATCACGAATATTGCCCCCGCCTGCTTTACAAACTCCTGCCCCCAGCACGCCGCGGCAAGCTTGCCCCGCAGGTCTTCTGCTGTCATCTCCTCAAGTGAATGTTTATCAGGCAGATAATGAAATAATCCGTCCCCCGACACAACAAAAACCTCAAGCGGATAAGCCGCTCCCGCCGACGGCGCTGTCCTCAATCTCCCCGATGCGCCTTGTGCCGCCCAGCACAACTGCCCTGCCTGTTTTTGTGTAAGCGCATCATTTAGAAAATCTCTTTGCGACCGCCTCTGAGATATTGTCTTTTCAAGCGTCACCGAACCTTTTGTATCCGGCTGCGGTAATTTCACCATTCGGCCCATAATATTCTCTCATTTTTTTCTTTTGGCTGCTAACCAGCTTTTCAATTTTGCCAAAGGAAGCGTATTGAGCACGTCATCTTTCGTCGCCCAGCCGCGACCTGCGGCGGCGACTCCGAATCCCATATAAGCAAGCTGCATCACATTATGAGAGTCCGTCCCAATGACCAGTTTCACCCCTGATTCAATCGCCATTTTAACGTGAACGTCTTTCAAATCCAGCCGATATGGGCTGGCGTTAATCTCCAGGGCCGTCTGCGTTTCTGCCGCGTGCTTAATCACCGCCGCGATATCCAAATCCATCGGCTCACGCTCCCCAATCAGTCGCCCCGTCGGATGCCCGATACAATGCAGATAAGGATTGTCCATCGCCTTGAGCGTCCGCATCGTTACTTTCTCGCGCGGGCTTGTCATACCCGAATGAATCGACCCGATAGCAAAATCCAGCTCTGCTAACAATTTATTATCGTAATCGAGTTTGCCGTCCGCCAGTATATCGACTTCCGCTCCCGCAAAAACCGCTATATCCTTAAACCGGCTTGCGACCCTGCGAATCCGCTCTATATGTTTCACTAATCGTCGAGGTGATAGGCCATTCGCAATCGCCGATGACGCCGAATGGTCGGTTATACATATAAATTTATACCCCCGGTTTCTCGCCGCCTCGACCATTTCCTCGATTTCGCACGCCCCGTCCGAGGCGGCCGTATGCATATGAAAATCCCCGTTTATATCCCTTAAACACACTAATTCGGGCAGCTTATGTTTTATCGCCGCCTCAATCTCTCCCCTGTCCTCGCGCAAAATCGGCTCAATGTAATCAAGCCCCAATTTCTCATATATCTGCTCTTCCGTACCCCCAGCCGCCATTTGTTCGCCGCGAAACAATCCGTATTCGTTCAGTTTCAGCTTCGCCTTCACAGCCATTTCCCGCAGTTGAACGTTATGCTGCTTCGAGCCGGTAAAATACTGTAACGCCGCGCCGAAACTCTTGGCCGGAACAACCCGAACATCCACGTGAACCGGTATCGTGCTTGTCTCTATTATCGCCGACCCCTTAGTATCCCCCGCCGCCAGTATCTGCTGAACGAAATCCGCCCCGACAAATGCGTCTATGACTTTTTTCCCGTCTCCCGCCTCCACAAGTATATCAACATCGCCTATTGTTTCTGTGCACCGGCGAAGAGAGCCGGCCATCCGGATTTTCCTTACGCCCGGCAATACCTTAAAAAACCCGATTACAATATTGGCCGCCTCGAACGCCTGGTCCACTCGAATCCTCCCCGTTGACGTCTCCAAAAAGGCAATCCCTTTTGCGATAAGCGCCGCTTTTTTCTCGGCGAACCCCGGCAGCGAGGCCAGTTTGCCGTTTTCAATCACCTTCTTCAATTCGGCTATTGACTTGACTTTGAGCCGTTCATAAACCGCCTTGACGCCCTTAGGCCCCATCCCCGGTATCTTCAAAAGCTCCAATAGCGTCTGTGGAATCTTCCTGAGCAGCTCCTGATGTGCCGTCATTTTGCCTGTTTTGACAAATTCCTCGATTTTGGCCAACGACGATTTCCCAATCCCCGGCGTCTGCGATAATTTCCCCGTCGATAACATTTCCTCAACGTCCGCCGGCATATCGCCAATCACACGCGCCACCCTGCGATAGCTGTTTATGCGAAACACGTCCTCGCCGAGGATTTCCATAATGTCGGCCATCTCACTGAATAACCCGCTTATTTCCGCGTTCTTCATACCGGACAATTATATCCCTGCTACTACAAATTTGGAATCGGCAATCGGGGCCTGCCTGAAGGTTGCCTGCCCGTCATAGAGAAAGCGAAAACTGGTGTCCGCCGGCGTCCAAAAAACATTTGACGCCTTCTCCTGCCTTTACTATACTTTTCGCTTTGTAACATCTTGTGTCTTGCGTGAACAGCTTACGCAATACGCACGACGAAATCGGCCCCGGAAAATAAGATGGATAAAAGCAAAATCATCGCAGATGGTATTACTTTCGACGACGTCCTGCTAATCCCCGCCCGCAGCGACCTTGTGCCCAGCCAAGCCGACACACGGACGCGCCTCACCAATAATATCACAATCAATATCCCGCTCGTCTCAGCCGCTATGGATACCGTCACGGAGGCCTCGCTGGCTATAGCGCTGGCCCAGGAAGGCGGCATTGGTATTATTCACAAAAACCTGACCATCCCCGACCAGAAAAGAGAGGTCGTCAAGGTCAAACGCTCCGAAAACGGCGTAATCATCGACCCCATCACCCTCTCGCCCGATGAGCCGGTCCGAAGGGCCCAGCAGGTTATGAACGAGCAAAACGTCTCAGGCATACCCATCGTCGAGGGTAAAAAGCTTCGCGGTATATTGACAAGGAGAGACCTCAAATTCCTCAAGGATTACGACGTAAAAATAAACGACGTTATGGTTAAAATCAACCTCGTTACAGGCCCACCAAGCACAACGCTCGAACAGGCCAAGGGTATCCTCCAGGAGCGAAAGGTCGAAAAGCTCCTGCTTGTCAACGACGCCAACGAGCTTACCGGCCTGATTACTATGAGGGATATCGACCGCGTCGAGCGTTACCCATTAGCCGCCCGCGACAAGCGAGGCCGGCTGCGCGTCGGCGCCGCCGTCGGCGTCCACGATTACGAACGCATCGAGGCCCTTATCGCCGCCGAGCTTGACGTTATCGTCGTCGATACCGCTCACGGCCATACTCAAAACGTAATCGACACCGTAAAGCAAATCAAAAGCAACTACAATATCGACGTCATCGCCGGCAATATCGCAACCGCCGAGGCCGCAAAAGACCTTATCGACGCCGGCGCAAACGCCCTGAAAGTCGGCATCGGCCCAGGTGCAATCTGCACCACAAGAATCATATCAGGCGCAGGCATGCCGCAAATCACCGCGATAGTAAATTGTGCGGCTATTGGCGATAAAAGTAACATCCCCGTAATCGCCGATGGCGGCATCCGCCACTCAGGCGATATCGCAAAGGCCGTCGCCGCAGGCGCAAACTCGGTTATGATTGGCTCAATGCTTGCCGGCCTCAAAGAATCCCCCGGCCAGTTAGTCATTTACAAAGGCCGCCAGTTCAAGGAATACCGCGGTATGGGCTCCTTAGGGGCTATGGTCAAGGGTTCAGCCGACAGGTATGGCCAAAAAGCCGCCTCGGCCAAAGAAAAACTCGTCCCCGAAGGCGTCGAAGGCCGCGTCCCCTATCGCGGCGCCCTCAGCGACTTCGTATATCAATTAGTCGGCGGCCTCCGTGCCGGTATGGGCTACTGCGGCGCAAGGAACATCGAAGAATTAAGGGCTAAATCCCGTTTCGTCCGTGTCAGCGCCGCCTCAGTCAGCGAATCCCACCCTCACGACATCCAGATTACCAAAGAAGCTCCGAACTACTCCGCGACCTTACCCTTTGAAGATTAAAACATTTTGCAGGTTATGCCCTGTACACCAAATCCCTATCATTTTGCCCCTGCTTGGCAGAGGTTTTTATCCAATGTATAGGCCTTTTTGACATTAAGTGATATCATTGCTATAATATGTTATTCGGTCATTTCCGAATTCTATGTCTTTTCGTTTGGCGAAGCATATCAATGGATATTTTTTGGAGAGGAGCAAAAATGATTAAAAAACTCATTTTAGCGCTGGTAATGCTTTCGCTTTTCACCGGGCTTTGTGATGCTGCTTATACAGAAGTAATGGGTGATTTGCATGGAACCTCCTGGATTCTCTACGGAACTGTGAAGGCTAGTGCTAGCAAGGTCTGTTCGGTGTCCGCAAATACCTTTTGCACAGTCGGTTTTGTGAACGACACGGTAACATTCACAGACGAAGATGGATTTATCTTATATGGCACTTATTACTATGACACCAAAGGACGGCTTGATATTAATCAACAGTTTATATATGACTTGTTTAACGATTTCTCCGACGATGCTCTCGATGAAGCGGGAATACACGTCTTGAGCAGGGTTATTGAAGACATATCGACGAAATCGAAAATAAAAGTCTCATACAAAGGCGACACTAACAAACGCCCAAGCCATTGCGGAATCCATATTGTTAAGCTGACTTTCATAATTTTCCTCCATGTCCTCGACTCAAGCTACTTTGGAACCGCAGTCGGGGATTCATTCGCAATTATAAATTCTCAATTCTCTATTCCGTCCTCCGACCTCTGTCTTCCGTCATCGAGCATCGTGCATCAGGTATCGAGTATCGAGGCCAATCTCCTCAACGAACTTTTGAAGCTCTCCCATCCCCTGCCTATTCTCGCGAATAGCGCCAAGGGCCGGTCAGCGAATAAATATTACACTCTTCATATTGCCGAACCGACTG
>JAFGDN010000062.1 GCA_016932095.1 Sedimentisphaerales bacterium | reverse complement strand
TGCAACATCTTGTCGTTACAGCGGTTATGAAAACTATATTTCAAAATCAAGCATAAAAAACAAGAAGTTGAACTATTGTATTACAGAGGGCACAGAGAATATAAGGTAAAATAGTAATAGTTAATCCGCTTACGGCTGGGAAAAATTAAAAAAAGGTAGTTGTCACCATTATTGCTTCCATTATTGCTTTTATTGCCCTCTTGTCTTGTGCAAGCGTACTGTGATCTCGACTCTGATTGCCTCGGCTGCGCACCACAGAAACCCGTACTCGAACTGGTGAAACTGATAGGGAATATCCTCATGCTGGGTGAACTCGAATATGTATCTCCAAGACGGGAATAGGTCTCTCGATCTTGCCAGTACATCCGGAAGAGACGTTGATACTTTGTAGCCGTCCCACCGTGGCTCCTCCAGCGGGCCCTTGGCGATCGTAAAACTCACGCGGCCATACAATTGGCGTACTTGGTCAGGCAATGCTGTGTCATAAACGTTTTCAATAATTGCCCTGACTGACTGAGGTATCCTGTCATACAGAAGGCGAAGATCGTGCTCATGTGGAACTGGTAAGTCCAGCCACATGAGGAGAGCTTTTAAGTAGAGTTCGATGGCAAATCCTAGGTTTGTCGCGCAGACAACCAGATCGCCCAATTCGCTCGACATAACTTGAGAGGAATTCTCCTTTATTGCGCCTATCCTAGGAATAAATTCTTTTGCCAACCTTTGGAAAGCCTCGGCGCACACGAGGGCTGCCTGAGGATCACGCTCTTTCTTGACTTTGGGCTCTTTCAACATGTTTAAATCCTTTTTTCCCTGTATATATCTCGAAGACCGACCCAGACGGCGATAATGGGGACAGTTAATTTTTAGTTCTCCAGATTAACACTCTTTCAAAAAAATCGGATACGTTTATTGTTTCAATTGTTTTAACGTGTCAGCGCAGCGTTGGCAGACGTCGGGGTATTGGGCGTCAACACCGACGGAGGGCCAGTAGTTCCAGCACCGCTGGCATTTTTTGTGGGGGCTTTTTTGAGCCGAGACCTCGGTTTGGCCTTCGCGTTTTTCGAGGTTGACCTCGCTGACGATGCAAAGGGCGGCGATGTTTTTAATGCCGAACTGCTCAATCGCGGCGGCGTCATCTTTATTGCATTGAATTGTAACGATTGATTCCTGGTTGCTGCCGATGACCTTGTCTTTACGGAGGGGTTCGAGTGTCTTGAGGACTTCGTCGCGAAGTGCCATAAGCTTTTGCCATTTCGGGGCGTCGGCCTGCCAATTGATTGAGGGGTCGAGTTTGGGCAAAATGGATAAGTGGACGCTTTCGACGTTCTGGGATTTGTGAGCAATTGCGGCCCAAGTTTCCTCGGCGGTATGAACGAGAATGGGGGCAAATAGCAGGGTGAGGGCGTCGAGGATTTTGTAAAGTGCGGTCTGGCAGCTTCGGCGGCTTGCGCTGTCTGCGGGGTCGCAATAAAGGCGGTCCTTGAGCAAATCCATATAAATGCTGCTCATTTCGACGCTGCAGAAGTTGTAAAGCAGGGCAAAAACGCGATGATATGCGAAATCATCATATTCTTTAGTAACCTCGGCGATTAGTTTTTGCAACTGCTGCATTGCCCATTTGTCGATTTCGAACATCTGCTCATAAGCGACGGAATTTTTTGCGGGGTCGAAGTCGTAGATATTGCCGAGGAGGTAGCGCAGGGTGTTTCTGATTTTTCGGTAGGCGTCCTGGGTCTTGCCGATAAGCTCGTCGTTGCAGCGGACGTCGTCCTGATAATTGACGCTTGCGACCCAGAGGCGGAGAATGTCGGCGCCGTATTTGGCGACCTCATCCTGGGCATTGACGTAATTACCCAGCGACTTGGACTGCTTCATACCCTTTTCATCGACGGTGAAGCCGTGGGTAAGGACGGCCTTGAAGGGGGGCTTACCCGTCGCCCCTAAGGCGGGGAGAAGCGATAACTGAAACCAGCCGCGATGCTGGTCGCTGCCTTCGAGGTAGAGGTCAACAGGCACCGGCCAGCCGGCTTTTGCGGCGACGCTGAACCAGGAACAACCCGATTCGAACCAGACGTCGAATATGTTTTCTTCTTTTTTGAGGTCGTCGAATGAAAAGCCGGGGGGCAGTTTTAATCCATCGCCTAAAATCTGTTTCGGAGAGTCGGTAAACCAGCTATCGGAGCCCCTGGCGGCGATATGTTTTGCCACAGCCAGAACCGATTCCTTTGTCAAAAGCGCCTCGCCGCGGGGATTAAGAAATACCGGTATTGGCAGGCCCCAGCTTCGCTGCCTGCTGATACACCAGTCGGGTCGTGATTCGAGCATACCTTCGATGCGTTTCTGGCCCCAGTCGGGAATCCAGCGGACGTTTTTGACGGCGTCGATTGCAAGATTGCGCAGTGTTTTGCCTAAGCCGGGCAGCTCCCTGTCAACGCTGATGAACCATTGTTCGGTGGCCCGGAAAATGACGGGGGTTTTGCTTCGCCAGCAGTGGGGGTAGCTGTGGGTAATTTTCTGCTCTGCTACGAGTACGCCATCTTGTCTGAGCCGGTTAATGACTTCTTTACCGACTTCAAGGACGTTTTTGCCGCGAAGCCATTCCGGGACGGTATCGTCATAACAGCCATCGTCTTTTACCGGTGAATATATGGGCAGACCATACTTTTGCCCCGACATATAGTCCTCGATACCGTGGCCGGGGGCGATATGGACAAGGCCGGTGCCGTCTTCGGTGGTTACATAATCGGCCAAAATGACCATATAAGCGTCGGAATCAGTTGGGTTTTTCTCAACGAAGGGGTGATGATAACGAAGGCCTTCAAGTTTGCTGCCGAGGACCTTATTTTGGCTTATTTGGTACCGGCCTTCATTTAGACCTGCTGCGGCGATAACGGCGGAAAGGCGCTCGCTGACAACAACTGAGACGAATCGTTTGCCATTTAGCTGGTAATCGAGGGCGACGTATTCGAGCCGGGGGTGAACCGCGACAGCCAGATTGGCAGCGAGTGTCCAGGGGGTAGTCGTCCAAATCATAAAACAGACCTGTGCTTTTTGTGCCTGCTCGGCAGTTACTAGGCCAAGTTCGATTAAACGGCTTATTCCGTCTTTAACGACTGGGTAATTTACGTAAATGCTGGGTGAGTCGATATCTTTGTATTCGAGTTCGGCTTCGGCCAGTGCGGTTTCGCAGCCGACGGACCAGTGAATTGGCTTTAGCTGCTTGCGAACCAGCCCTTTATCTACTAATTCAGCGAAGACCTCTAAAATGCCGGCTTCATATTGGGGCTTGAAAGTGAGATACGGATTATCAAAATCGCCGAAAATGCCCAACTGCTGAAACTGCCGGCTTTGAAGTTTGATATATTTAGAGGCATATTTTTTGCACAGCAGCCGGATTTCTTGTTTGGGCATTTGTTTTGCCTTATCGCCTAATTCGGTAACGACCTTCGACTCAATGGGCAGGCCGTGGCAGTCCCAGCCGGGCACATAAGGCGCATCGAAGCAGGTCATTGTCTTGTAGCGGACGACGAAATCCTTAAGGACCTTGTTTATGACGTGGCCCATGTGGATGTCGCCGTTTGCGTAGGGTGGGCCGTCGTGAAGAATATAGAGCGGCGAACCTTTGCGGGCGTCGCGGATTTGGCCGTAGATATTGCGTTTTAGCCAGTCCTTTCGCATCTGCGGCTCTCGCTGGACCAGATTGGCCTTCATCGAGAAGCCGGTCTGAGGCAGGTTCAGCGTCTGGCTGTAACTCTTTTTATCGTTCTCAGTCATTTCGCGTCCTTAAAATAAAAACACTATGCTAAATCCGGCGTCGTTTTATGTCAACGGCTGATAGTAAACAAAAGCGCCGAATCGCGCCGTAAAAATACTAAACCAGGGCAACTTTCCTCGTTCGGCGAACGTATTTAATATCGAGGTTATAGTATGAAGTTCAAAAGTGAAATTCTGATATTTTTAGCCGCGATAGCAGCCCTTGTGCTGCTGAGACAGCAGAATATCGGCTTTAAAGGAAGCGAAAAAATGAGCAATGCACCGCCCAGGACAAAACCGGCAGACCCGAACAGGTATGAAAAAGCCATATTTGCGGCGGGGTGCTTCTGGCACGTCCAGTACGAATTTGACCATATTCCCGGCGTCATTTCAACAACCGTCGGCTACACCGGCGGCACGACGGAAAACCCGACCTACAAACAGGTCTGCACAGGCAAAACAGGCCACGCTGAGGCCATCGAGATAATATACGACCCCAACAGGGTCAGCTACGAGAAGCTGCTCAACGCGTTCTTTGAAAATCACGACCCGACAACACTGAACCGCCAGGGGCCCGATGTTGGTCTGCAATACCGCTCAGCTATATTCTATTACAACGACAGCCAGAGGCAGACCGCCCTTGCTGCGATAAAAAACCTTTCAAAATCGAACAAATACCCGAACCCGGTTGTTACCGAGGTCAAACCCGCCGGCCCGTTCTATCAGGCCGAGGAATACCACCAGAAATACCTCGAAAAAACCGGGGTGTCATCCTGTAAAACAAGGTAACTCTAAGGGAATATCCTGAGGGAGCTGCATAAAGATATGACAGTTGCCGGTTTGAAAATCAACTCCGGGCGGTTAGTCCTCGTGTGATTCTTCGGCGCCGAATTCAGGTTCGGCCTCTTCCCCTTCTTCCTCTTCCTCGCCTTCGTCTTCCACGTTGAGCTCGTAAACGGGTATTTCGCCCTCTTGGCTGCGTTCGACCTCAACGAGCCGGCCTTTTTCCTTCAGTTCCGCGCAGGCAACACAGTAACGCGCCCAGGGTATCGCGTTGAGCCGGGCCTTTGATATCTGCTCGCCTTTGCCCTCGCAAATTCCGAAAGCTCCTTCTTCAATTCGCCTCAAGGCGTCGTTTATCTCGACGAGCAGCTTCTTTTCGCTGTCCATAAGGTCAAGCGAAAATTCCTGCTCGAAGTTGTCCGAGCCGGCGTCGGCCATATGAAAAGGCATACTCGACAGCTCGCTGCGCTCCTTCTTGAAGGTTTCATCTTCCATAACGGTAACATTGCCGAGTATCTCGTTTCGCTTGGCGATAAGCATTCCCCTGAACTTCTCAATCTCTGTCGCCGTTAAACTGCTTTTGCCGGTTTTTCGCTTTGCCATATTTCTATATTCCGTTTCTGCTTCACCATGCCAAAAGTTGTATAAACCTTAAAATCAATCCATCACAAACTTATACGTCCAATTCGGCTGAAAGATTATATTCGACTTTGTCCAACCCACAACAAAATTCCGCCCAATAAGCTCAAATTCTTTCGACATAAATTTATCCCGACTTTTCATAAAAGGGCTGTTAATCGGGATTTCATCATCGGCTAAAAAAGGCGGGAACTATCCAACAAAAATGTTACCGGGCCATCATTTACGCTGGTTACCCGCATATACGAGGCAAAAATCCCCTCGGCAACCCTTATTCCCCTGCCGGCAATCAATTGAGCTGCCTTATCATATAATGAACGGGCAATCCGGGGTTCGGCTGCGGCGTCAAACCCCGGCCGACGGCCCTTTCGGCAGTCGCCGTGAAGCGTGAAATTACTCACAAGTAATAGCTCTCCGCAAACGTCCTGAATGCTGCGATTCATCTTCCCTGCATCGTCCGAGAATATCCTGAGCCCCGATATTTTCTCCGCCATAAACTCGGCATCTTTTTGCTCATCCTCTTTGCCTATACTCAAATACACAAGCAGCCCTTTCCCGATTTCACTGATAACCCGGCCTTCCACTTCCACCTTCGCACGTAATACTCTTTGAATTACCGCCCGCATACAATTCCTTAATTAGCTTCAGCCGTCGGCTTTTATGGTCGATAATCCTCAATAAGAAAAGGGGTTAAAAAATGTCAACTCAGACGTCTCAAACAAAGCAAGCTCCCGACGTCCCGGGACAGGTTGACAGGCAGAAACTCTACGGACTGCCCGTCGATACCACCATTTCTTTTTCAAACCACGAGGGTATTTATAAACCCCAAATTGAGAAACGTCAAAGAAAACTGCTTCAAAAGGTTTCCCGCATCGCGCCTTTTCTCGAACGCACGGAGAGAATTCTTCACATTACAGCCGGCTGCTCACACATATCTTTTCTCGAACAACTGCTGACCGGCGCTGTTCTCTATTCCCTTAAACGTGCGTTGTTTGTTTTTACGGACAGGCGTATCCTGCATATTCCCTGCTCGCCAAACTTATGCTATCGCGACTCTATCGCCCAGATACTTTACGCCGACTGCCGCAGGATTTATATGAGATTTTCAACGCTTATTGCGTGTTACAAAAGCGGACGGACCGAAAAATTCCCCTGCATCAGCAGGCAAAGCAGAAAGAAAATCAAGGCGATATTAAAGGAGAATAAGCCCCCAAGCAAGACAAGTCTCGACCTGGAAAGGTCGCATTTATGCCCACAATGCAGCAGGCCGCTGATTAAAAACTATTACGCCTGCCCCCATTGCGACCTTAAGTTCAAGACCAAGCCCGTCGCCACTATGCTTTCGATAATTTTCCCCGGCGGCGGCTATTTCTACATCCGCCATCCCTTCCTCGGCGCCCTCGAAGCAATAATGGAGACCCTTTTTATAGGCCTGCTGGCCGTAATAAGCTGGGCCTATTATATGCAGTCGTCCAACAGTCAATTTGTCGAATCCGCATACAAGGCATACGGTGAGTTTGCCCGCTTTGGAGGGTTTGTCGGCTTCGTTTTTGGCCTGCATCGCCTCAGCCAGGCCGTTGCGGTCTGCGCAATCATTCTCGTTTTCGAAAAGTTAGTCACAATCCTCTACGCGAACAAATCTATCGAGGAGTACGTCCCGAAACTGCGTCAAGTCGAGCCGAAGCTCGAAGAGGTCCAGGAATATCACGTTTCTTCAAAAGAAGAACGTATAGACGCCACCGGCTGGCGTTCACGCTAAATCGCCGCCTTTTACCATTGTTGAGAATTAAAAGCAGATATGCGAGGCGGTTGACTTTTTGAGCTAATCTGTTAAATTATCGTATTTCACGTGCGCGCCTCAAAACGCCTGTAAGCAGTGAGTAATCCGTATGTAATTGTAAGGAAAATTTAATGAAACTCGACCCAATGAAGATGAAAAACTGGGAGATAGCCGAGTCGGCTGAAAAAAATCTCAAGTCCATTTTCCAGCTTGCCGGCGAAATCGGGCTAAAGGAAGACGAAATACTGCCCGTCGGCCACGACCTCGGCAAGGTCAACTTTATGAAGGTGCTCGGCCGGCTTAAGGACGGCCCGCCCTCAAAATATATCGACGTAACGGCTATAACGCCCACGCCCTTCGGCGAGGGTAAAACTACTACCACCATCGGTCTCATCCAGGGTCTGGGCAAGTGCGGCAAAATTGCAGCCGGCGCCATACGCCAGCCAAGCGCAGGCCCCACATTCAATATAAAAGGCGGCGCCGCCGGCGGCGGGCTCTCCCAGTGTGTTCCTCTCGTGCCGTTTTCAATCCGGCTTACCGGCGACATCGACTCTGTTACCAACGCCCACAACCTCTGTATGACGGCGCTGACCGCGCGTATGCAGCACGAGAAAAATTATGATGATGAACGACTGGCCAAGCGAAACCTTCGCCGGCTGGATATCGACCCTGACTCGGTGCAAATCGGCTGGGCAATCGACCTGTGCGCCCAGTCGCTTCGCAATATACGAATCGGCCTGGGCGGCCCAAAAAACGGCGTCGAAATAAGCTCGGGCTTCCAGATTACCGTCTCAAGCGAAGTTATGGCCATATTGGCAATCACCAAAAGCATCAAGGACTTCCGCCGACGAATCGCTAAAATGGTCGTGGCAAAGGACCGTAAGGGCAACGACATTACCACCGCAGACCTCGAAGTTGACGGCGCTATGACCGCCTGGATGGTTGGGGCGCTGAACCCCAACCTGCTCCAGACAATCGAGGGCCAGCCCGTTTTCGTCCACGCGGGGCCCTTTGCCAATATAGCCATAGGCCAAAGCTCCGTGATTGCGGATTTGATAGCGACAAAGCTCAGCGAGTATCACGTTACCGAAAGCGGCTTCGGCACGGACATCGGCTATGAGAAATTCTGGAACCTCAAGTGCCGAATCTCGGGCCTTCGACCCGACGCGGTGGTTATCGTAGCGACTGTTCGCGCGTTGAAAATGCACGGCGGCGGCCCGCCGGTCAGGCCGGGCGCTGCCCTCAACGAGGAATACACAAAAGAGCACCTTGACCTGCTCGAAAAGGGCTGCGAAAACCTCGTTGCCCATATTGACATCGTTAGAAAGAGCGGCATAAAGCCGATTGTCTGTATTAACAGCTTCTATACCGATACTAAAGCCGAGCATAAGCTGATTAAAAAAATAGCCGAACAGAACGGCGCCATAGCGTTAACATCCGAACACTGGCTAAAAGGAGGCGTTGGAGCAATTGAGCTGGCCGAAGCCGTAATCGACGCCTGCAAACACAAGAACAATTTCAAATTCCTTTACGACATCGATATGCCCCTGAGAAAGCGCATCGAGCTTATCGCTAAAAAAGTGTACGGCGCCAACGGCGTATCGTATTCCGAGACCGCCCTCGAAAAAATCAAGGGCATAGAGACCGACCCCGTTATGCAGAAATACGGCACCTGTATGGCAAAGACGCACCTGAGCTTGTCATACGACCCCGAATTCAAGGGCAGACCCATCGGCTGGCAGCTTCCAATCAGGGACGTTCTGGTCTATAAAGGCGCCGAATTTGTAGTGCCGCTGGCAGGCGAGATTAAGCTTATGCCCGGCACAAGCTCAGACCCCGCCTTTCGCAGAATCGACGTTGACGTCGAAACGGGCAAAGTCCGCGGACTATTCTAAAACATTTGTAAAGTGGGCTTATTATGAGTGCAAAGATAATTGACGGTAAACAAATCGCCGCCGAGATGCGGGAACAGCTAAAGGCCGAAGTTGCCGGACTTGCCAAAAAAGGTATCGTGCCCGGCTTAGGCGTGGTGCTCGTCGGCGATGACCCGGCGTCGAAATCATACGTTACCGCCAAGCAAAAGGCCTGCCAGGAAATCGGCATATATTCAGACGATAACCGCCTGCCCGAATCAACCCCGCAAAAAGACCTGATTAACGTTGTAAACCGACTAAATAAGGACCCCAAAATCCACGGAATCCTGACGCAACTACCCTTCCCCAAACACATCAATGAAACCGAGGTGCTTCTGACAATCGACCCTGCCAAAGATGTCGATGGCTTTCACCCCATTAATGTCGGTAAATTCGTTACCGGCCACAAGGCGTTCCTGCCCTGCACCCCTCACGGTGTCGTCCGGCTTTTAATACGCTGCGGCGTCAAAATCGAAGGCACTGACGTCGTTATCGTCGGCAGGAGCAACATAGTCGGCAAACCCTTAGCCAACATTCTCATCCAGAAAAGCCCCTTGGGCAACGCCACCGTAACCGTCTGCCATACCAAAACCAGAAACCTCGCGGAGCATACCAGAAGGGCTGATATAGTCGTTGCAGCCGCGGGCCGCCCCAATACGATTACAGCCGATATGATTAAGGATGGCGCAGTGGTTATCGACGTCGGCGTTAATCGTATCGAAGACCCGACAAAGAAAACGGGTTACCGTCTCGTAGGCGACGTGGATTTCGAGCGTGTCAAGGAAAAGGCATCGATGATTACCCCCGTCCCCGGCGGCGTCGGGCCGATGACAATCACGATGCTGCTTTACAATACCGTCGAATCAGCCAAAATCACCACGGGACTGGCATAATAATTCGCACCTACGTAAGATAAGCACCAACTTTACATTGTGGGGGAGTTACAATTTATCAGTCGACCCCGTTCGGTTCGTCGGGCGGCGAAATATCTTCCAGCAGTTCCGAAAGCGGCTTCGTCAGGTTCTCTGCCTGATAGCGGGATATCTGATACACCCAGCCCTGATGTTTTTCCGAAAATTCCTCGGCGGCGTCGCGGGCAAGGAGCTTGATCTCTTTTTTCTTCAATTCTTCTTCCGATTCGACCTGGCCCTGCGTCTTTGTTACCGGCGTGATGTCCATAAACGTCGCCGCGCACTTGGCAAACCAGTTATTATCTTGTTTGGCAAGCGGTATAGTATAAAGCGTAGAGTCCTTCAGCCGGCAGACGAACTTACTGTCGAATTTCAGGTCTTTTCGCGACGCCTCTGAGTTAACGTCGTCAAACCTCAAGTCCGCAAGGGCTGTGAAAACGCCGTTGGCGACCGTTTCTTTGAGTTTTTTGCCTTCAGGCAGATTATCAAGTAAAACGCCTTTTTCGCCGATGCCCGGCTTTAAGGTGTAACTGTCGTTCGGGCCGCTGACCGTCACAAACTCAATATCTTCCCGTTTTACGCTTGTAAGCTGCTGGTCAATATAATCAACCGGACGCTTCTTAATCCACGGTATCTGAGACGCCATAACGTAAACCTTATTGTCATCCACCCGCCTTATGTATCCGAGGCCGCCCTTATCCTTCTGCTTTCCTATTACGACGCCGGTCAAAAGCGACCCGTCTTCGCCGGGCTTCGCCGGGGCGGACTTGTAAAATTTGACGATAATCCGGCCGGTATCCTCCTCCACGCCTAAATCCTTGAAGTTTTCCGGGTTATTCGTATAAAGCTCCGAGGTC
This sequence comes from Sedimentisphaerales bacterium, assembly GCA_016932095.1. Classification (GTDB taxonomy): domain Bacteria; phylum Planctomycetota; class Phycisphaerae; order Sedimentisphaerales; family Anaerobacaceae; genus Fen-1362. The sequence goes on along the minus strand of JAFGDN010000062.1, from coordinate 8,968 downwards.
TTTATATCGAGGCAGGCGGTTATGAGCTTGTTTATCTCGCTGACTAAGGCCGGGTAATTATCTTTGTTTGAAACCACGAAATTGGCCCCCCTTCGAGTCAGCGACACCAGCTCACCTTCGCTTCCCGTGCCAACGGTTATTTTTGTAATCTGGTCGGGGTCGAGTCCCTGTATAAGGTATGAGGCGGCCATTGTCGTCGCCTCTTGCGGCCGATTGGAAATCCCCGAAAGCAAAACCGCCAGAAATACAGTTATTCCCGCTATTAAGCCAAGTATCAACAAATTCCTGTTACTCATATCATAAACTCCCGTTGATATATTTTCTATTTTCAATTTTCTATTCAACTGCCCTTGCGTCACCGGCGGCTGAAATGTAAATAGAAAATAGAAAATAATAAATAGAAAATCTTCATGCGTCGCTTGCGTGACTGATGTAATGTCTTTTCATAACGCTTCGCCGAAGGCCAAGGACTACCGCGATAATCAGAATTACGGCTGGGGCCGCTAACATATTAAAGGCACGAAGCTTATTTCCCAGTTGCTCGATGCGCTGACGTTTTTTCATATTGACCTCGCGAAGCTGACGCCTTGCCCTTAATTTTTTAAGCTCAAGGTCTTTGGTCTTTTGAACAATCGACCCGCCTATAATCTGCTTTTGCTCCTCGTTGGCCGATGTAACAAGCTTTTTCAACTCTTCCTCGAAGCCGGCAATCTCGGCGTTGATTTTTTCCACCTCTTTGGCGGTCTCGGCGTCGGCCTGGGCCTCGATTTTGTCAACGACGGTAAACGGCCGCCGGACCCCCCCGCGCGACCGAATTGAAATCAACTCGCTCGAACCGGCAAGGGCGTCAATGGCGTTCATCAATAGAGCGCTGTTGTCGGCCACGACAATTTTGCCGAAAATTGTATTACTGTAAGCCATCGGGTCGCTTATGAAATCCACGTCGGAAAACACGATAACCGCACAATCCGACGAGGCCTCAGTCAATCCCGTTACATGAAAGGGCGGTTTTGCCGGCTCATTGGGGTCTTTCGATTTCGAATCCTGCTCTATATCAATACCTTCGGGGAAGCTGCTTTTGAGACGGCCTGTAAGCATATATCCAAGAACCACCGGCTTATCGCCATCGACAAACTTTTTCATAAGGACCGACGGCTTAAGCATTGTTATTTCGTATGTGCTGTCGAGCTCGAAACTGTTGCCTTTGGGGGTTGTTTTAGCCAGGGCGGCTCGTTTGATGTTTTCCTTGGCGTTTGCGTCGTCCGGAGTTCCGATTTCATTCAGCACGCCGGCAAACAACACCCGGACGCTGTTAAGCTGGGCGGTTATGACGCTGTCGCTGCTAAAGGCGTCAGGCGGCGTCAGGTTCAAAAAGCCGATAATCTTGTCGGGCCTCTGGTCGGCGGCCGCTGAGGCCTTTACCGCCAGCTCCCGGTCGCCCGCAAAGGTCATCGCCGGCATATCAAGACCCCAGGTATTGAGCAGCTTATTAAGCTCGGAACCCTGCGAAACCGAGCCGCCGAACTGCGACATCATAGGATTCTCCTGGTCGGCGTAACAATGGGGGTCAACGCAGACAATCATCCTGCCGCCCTTCAATACGAACTGGTCTATGGCAAACAGCGTCTCTTGCGACAGTTTCTTGGGATGTATTACAAGCAGGATATCAATATCGTTGATTTCGTTCGCCTCGACTGGGATGTTTTTTACCTCGTATTGCTGCCTCAGGTGTTCGATAATCGCCCAGGCGACTTTCGGCTGCTGACCCTGCATTCTCATCATTTGCGCCATATATTCGCTTGCCTCGCCCATAACGGGCAGCGAGCTTAGCACGCCGATGGTCATTTTCTGCCTGGTTATGGCCGTATCAATCAGCCGGCTTACGTCGTATTCAACGAAATTCTGCCGGTCGGGCGCGAAAAACGGTATCGCCTTTTCAACGCCGAACTGCGTCCTGGCGACCAGCCCGAAAAAGAAATTCTCCTCTTCCGTTATCGGGAATTTTTTCAGTCCGTAGCGAGTCGCCTGCACCTCCTCGTCGGAAAATGGCCTCGGGTCGATGATTTCCAGCTTTACCATCCCCTTCGCCGCCGCGACGTATTCATCGAGCAGGGATTTGACGAATTCGTAATAATTATTGAAATATTTAATCTGGTCGGGGCCTTTCATTGCGGCGGTCTTGGAGTAGTAAAGCTTGAGCGTTATCGGCTGGTTCAGTTTGCCTAAAATCGACTTTGTTCCCGACGAAAGTGTATAGAACTTTTGCTCCGTAACGTCAACTTTTACACGTTTGCCGACGTTTTGAAATATGATTATTGCGCCGAGGGTTATGATTAAAATCAGAACTACACCGATTATCGCGCGGATATTGCCGCTCATCAGCTTGCCCTCCTTTCTTCGAGAATAACTGCGTTGGCCGTTACCCAGCCGGCAATAAGCAAAACAAAGTAAGAGATGTCTTTAAGCTCGAGCATCCCCCTCTGAATCGACTCAAAGTGCGTCTCCATACTCAATGATTCGACCGCCGATACCAGGCCCGCTGGCAGAAACGTTGAAAGATACTCCATAGTTGTCGGCAAACCCGCAAAAACCAGCGCCGCGCAGGCGACCACCGACAGCACAAAGCTGATGACCTGGTTTTTGCTCAGCGCAGAGAAAAAGCACCCCACGGCAAGAAAGCCGCCCGCCATCAGGATGCTGCCCAAATAGCCGGTCAATATCAATCCCGTATCCGGCTGACCGAGGAAATAAACCGTTATGACCATTGGAAATGTAAGCCCAAGGGCGATTGCCAGAAACACCCACGCCGCGAAGAACTTTCCCAAAACTGCCTGCGTTACCGTTATCGGCAGCGTAAATAACAGCTCAATCGAGCCGCTTTTTCGCTCCTCTGCCCATAGTCGCATCGCCGCCGCCGGCACCAAAAACGCGAACAACAACGGCATATTCGTAAAAAACGCACGCATATCCGCCTGGCGTATCTCGAAAAAGCCGTTTTTGAACGTCAGATACCCCGCGAAAAACAAAAACACAACCAAAAATACATACGCAATGGGCGTCGTGAAATACGACTTCAATTCCCTTTTAAACACCGCCTTAAAACCATTCATTTTTTAACTCCCTTTTCCGTTCCCTGTTTTCTATGCCGCTTTACCCTTTGTAATCTTCCTGAATACCTCATCCAGAGAGCAGTTATACTGCTGCCTGAGTTTTTCCGGCGTCGAATCAACTAAAATTTTTCCGCGTGCGATTATTACGGTCCTGTCGCAGATTGCCTCGACCTCTTCGAGTATATGCGTCGAGACGACGATGCACTTTTCCTTTGCCATTTTGCCGATGAGCGCCCGCACTTCGTGTTTCTGGTTGGGGTCAAGCCCGTCGGTCGGCTCATCGAGAATCAAAACCTGCGGGTCGTGAATCAATGCTCCGGCCAGCCCGACGCGCCGCCGATACCCTTTCGACAGCGTATCAATGGATTGATGATAAACCGACTCAATAGCGCACATCGGCACAATGCGGTCGAGCGCCTTTTTGCGGCTGTTGCCCCTGATGGCCCTGGCGTCGCAGATAAAATTCAGCAGCCCGCCCACAGTCATATCGTTATACGCCGGAACGTTCTCCGCAAGGTAGCCGATAGATTTTCTTACCTCGATTGGATTTTTAAGTATATCGTAGCCGCAAACGGTCGCGGTTCCGCTGTCGGGCCTGATAAAGCAGGCAAGCATTCGCATAACCGTGCTTTTACCCGCGCCGTTCGGTCCCAGAAAGCCCAGAACTTGGCCCTTCTCCACATCGAACGAAACGCCGTCAACCGCGACAATAGGCCCGAAACTGCGCCTCAATTCCTTTATACCTATCATTTCATTTTCCCCGAAAGACCAACACCGAAATTGTCTGTGTAAATCATTGCGGAATTATAACTGCCCTGATACTACGGTCAAGTACCGAAACCGATGCATTCTCAAAAGCGGACTTGTTGCTCATATTTGTTTAGCAATCTGATTTTCGCAGTCATATTTTACGCACTGCTATTGTATATATCGGTCTGTTTTCTTTGATGTATTTTCGTTCGAAGTTCGAGCCGACCCATTCGCCGACCTGCGCCCCGTCGGCAGGTAAAAAATCCGTCTGCTTTAATATACCGGCTCTGGCCGAAAGCACGGTCTTTATCTGCTCGAAATATTCCTCAAAATCGGTAGCGACGCGAATCTGACCTCCGGTTTTCAGACAGCGAATCAACTGCTCAACGTTGGCGGCGCTGAAAAACCTCCTTTTGTTGTGACGACGTTTGGGCCAGGGGTCGGGAAAATAAATATGGAAAAAATCGACGGAAGAATCGGGGATAAAATCGCGGATAAAACAGGCCGCATCGGCTCGAATTATCCGGACGTTGGTTAAATTCCATCGGCCGGCCCTGTCCACGGCAAAGCGATAATACCTGTTTGCCCATTCAATCCCGATAAAATTATCTCCGGGCAGACATCTTGCCTGGTTTACCAAAAATGTTCCCTTACCCGAGCCTATTTCGATATGGAGTGGACCATTACGTCCGAAAATATCGCCGTAATTAACCTTGCCAAGCAGGTTTCCGGGGTCTAAAATAAATTGCGGAAATTCTTTTTTTTCTCTTGACATTGCCTATCTTAACATTTATATAACCCGCTTCTGTAACATTCTGACCGATTAGTGGACTATATTATAAGGCAGAACATCAGTTTATGGCAAATATCGACCTAATGGTTTTAGCGGGGCGGTCAAAGGGCTTAAAGTAGGGTTCGTCAGTAAACGATATGATTTGCATAACGATAGTGACAAAAACTAAAAAATTTCCAACCAAATTTCAGCACCTGTTTTATCGGCGGGCGTATAACAAATGAAGTCCCAGGGCATAGGCGACGCAATAATAAGGATGAATGCCAAATGATTAGGCAGTTGATTAAAACTCGTCGCAGGCAGGTCATAATAGACATCAATACCCAAAAGGACTTCTTCCTCGATGATGGCAAGGCGCGCGTCGGCAACCGCAGGAGGATTTTAATCCATATCAGAAGAATGATTGCCCTGGCCAGGGTGAAAAAGATCCCTGTCATATCAATAAACGAGGTGCACCCCGACAACAACGGCGGGACGATGTTTTGTATAGACGGTACAGAGGGCGCACACAAAATCCGCTATACGCTTTTAAGCAATCGTGCCAGCTTCGCCGCGGACAATAACACGGATTTGCCGATGGATTTGCTTCGAAAGTATCACCAGATTATTCTGCACAAACGCTGCCTTGACCCGTTTGAAGAACCGAGAATCGACCGCCTGTTGAGCGAGATTCGGGCCAATGAGTTTGTTCTGATAGGGGCCTGCACCGAGGGAGCGATAGAAGCCACTGCCCTGGGGTTATTACAAAGAGGCAAAAGAGTCAGCGTCGTTGTGGACGCGATTGGAGCACAGAATAAGCAAAAGGCAAAACACGCGCTGCGAAAGATAGCGGCAAAAGGCGCTCGCCTCGTTGAAACCAAACGGCTGGCGGGAACCTCTCATCTCAAATCGGCGGGGGTGCTTAAAGAAAACCTCACTGAGGATGACTCGCTGGTGGACATCGTCGATATCGCCGCCGACTAAACCTTGCCTTTCACCGTTTTCAACTCTAACTTTTTTATTTTTCCTTTTTTCCCTTCGTGTCTTTTTGCGGCCCAATTTTGTTCTTGGCAAACCGGGCAAAATCTGCGATAATCTTGCTTTTGAGGTATTGTAAAAAGGGGCGATTAAAATAATGAGCTTTCGTCAATATCTGTTGCGTCTGACAAACTGGCTGCATAACCGCTTAAGCACATACGGCGACAACGATTCACCCCAGCTAAGCGACGAAGGCCTGATGATTGACCAGAATTCATACGCCCCGGCGAAGAATACCGACAACTCAACAACGCCCGGCGAAGACAAGAATAACGCCATAGAGGCCGTCGCGCTCCCGCGGCGCAGCGGAGAATCGCTCGAAAAACTTCAGGCCGGTTTTGACCGTCTCATTGACGAGCTGGCCGGAATCAACGACCACCTTCGCAAACAGGTCGCCCAGCACGAGGAGCTTATAGTCCGTGTTGACCAGCTGCCCAAGTTAGTGGAAAGTTTCCCCGCCTCCGTTGAGAGCCAAAAGCAGCTCACAGAGCATCTCATTTCACAATTGAAATCCAGTTTACTCAAAGACCAGCAGTTACTGTCGGCGGTCGAGAAAATCCCGGCCGAGGCCGCCAGGCAAACCGATACCCTGACCAATATCGACCGCCAGCTCGCCGCCGCCGCCAATGTCGATATACAAATGACCGACACCTTCAATAAATTCAACCAGTCGCTCGAAAAGCTCAACAAGGCCACACGAGAGCACAGCGAAGGCATCTCGCAGATGAGCCGCACTTTCGCCGCCAGCGACAGGTATTTGAAGTTCATTGTTTCACGCCAGAGAAGGCAGTTTATGTGGGTGTTCTACTCGGCTGTGGTTGTCTGCGTCCTGGTCATTCTCGCATTAGTCGGCATCGTAATATATTTGAGCAGATAGACGTCTCGTTTATCAGCCGGATAGTAAGGGCGGCAACAAGCTGGCGAATGGTCAAGATATACGATGAACGCCCCAAAAAATCTCGTTGCGACACAAAAAAAACACGAGGCAAGTGCGGAAATCTGAGGGTTAGTCGGCGCAGGCGGCTGTAAGCTCCATCTCGAAAAGAAGCTTCGGTCGGCATATATCCGTTATCGTGGTTAAAGTCGGCCAGGACAAATCAGACCATTTTTCGAGGAACAGTTTTTCTATTTCAGGGCTTTTGCAGTAGGCCGTCGCCTGGACGACGTGGTTATCATGGAAATTCGTCTGCTTTAAGACGGCCCGGACGTTCTCTATGGTCGTCTCAATCTGGGCGGGGGCGTCATTCAAATGGATGGTCCTGCCGGCGGAATCGATGGAGGCGGTGCCAGAAACAAAGACGGTGGTTCCGGCGGGTGAGGCGGTTTTTGAGGCGCGGGAAAACGCTGAGCCGTATGTAAAGGCCGACTTTTGATTGCCTGCGTTGTTAAAATATTCTATCGGCTTTCGCGGTTCAATAACGGCAACAAGGTCAATTGCACAGGCCGCTCCGCTATGCGACCCAATACCTATGCCGGTGCTTGCGGGCATCCTGTTGAGTTTCCCATTTGTGACAAGACCCCGCTCGGTGTAGAATTCGTTTCTGACGGCGTTGAAATCACCATACCATGAGAGGATATCGGCCAACCATATCCATGTCCGGGACACATCGAGCATACAGGCATTGACGTGTTTAAGGACGGATTCGGTCTTTTCGAAGGCGATTCGGGCCTGTTTAACGGGCTGGTTTTGCGGAGAGGCTGAGATATTCGAGAGTGTTACATAGCTGCCGTCCGACTGGCGAAAAATCCTTCCGCACGGGGTATCACCCAACCGCAGAAGCTCAGGATGTTGGCCGCCGCCGACGGCGTGGACCTGGACGCCTGCGATTTGGCCGGTTATGCCTCCAGGGACAAGCAGCAAGCTCGGCTCAAGGCCGTCATCGAGCGGGCCGTATGCCTCGGCCCTTGCTTTTCGGGATACTCCCAGGGCCTCTTTTGTGCCGAAAATCCGTTCCTGGAGTAATCGCAGGTTATGGGAGTTTAAAGCATCCCTGATGCCGGCAAAAAGCTCGCGGGCCTGCTCCTCTATGGGCAGGTTACGGCTCGGCGTGGCCGTAATGTAACCCTCGACCGCCTGTTTTGACTTTATTATCCGGGTATCTATGCGCACATCAGAAGCATAACAAAAAAAAGTTTTTTTTCAACAGGATATAAAGAATTTTTAGACGGTATTTCCAGACTGCTTCAAACGCTATTCACGTTCACTACGCCAGGGGTGCGATTTCTCCCCGCCGGCAACGGGAGTGGCGGTCGTAATGGGCAGGTCGACATCAATCTTTCGTGGACCACGTGCGGCACGTATAAGGGCTCCGGGGTCAATTTTAATCGGGCCGGTAGTAAGCTCAGGTATGCTGTAAACTTTAAAGGCCGTATCATAAAACTCGGGGTCTTTCTGCGGCATCACGAAAGGTTTGTATGCCTTGCCATTCTCGTCAAGATAGCTCAAATGGATTCTTGTAAACAGTCCTCCCTGTCTTCTACTGCTGAATGCAATCCATCGGCTGTTGCTCGACCAGCTATGCCAGGATTCGGAATATTCACTATTAATATCTAATTTTTTGTAATCGCCGGTTTCGAGATTCATAATATAAAGGTCGCTGCTCGGCTGATAGACCGGGAAGCAGCCATACTCGCACATACAGAAAAGGAGGAATCGGCCGTCCGGCGATATACGCGGCAGCATGATACTCAAACCGGTTGTGTCTGCCGACAGAACCGTCTCCGGCCGGCCCCATTTGTCGGTTTGAATATCATAGCTGACTCGTCTCAGGTCATATTTGATTTTATTGTAGTGCTCCGGCCCTACCTGTTTACGGTCCTTCCACAATATCGGTGCGCTGCAGAAATAAAGGTATTTGCCGTCGGGCGTCCAGGCAGGATATGTCTCGAGCCGGTCTCTATCGGACAAGAAAGTGGTCGTCTTGACGGTATGGGTGTCAACCATGTAATAAACAATGCCTGAATCGAAGTCAATAACATCATGAATCTCCTGCCTGGCAAGATGGAAAAACTGCGCCACCCCGTTAATTGAGTACGTCGCGAGCCGTCCGCTGGGATGCCAGGATGTATAGCCGAATTTCGTTCCTATTTTACTTACCCACCCCTTATTGACTAATAAAGTGGCTTCCCCATACTTCTCATTGCGGACGCCGATAAGCATTTTATCAGCGTTATTGTTCACGAATGTATGACAGTTAATACAGCCGTTGTTATACAGGTTTCCGTGAAGGACAACCTGCCTGTCACTGTTCTCGAGATTTTGCTGATATACTCCCATTTTTTTGGGATAGTAAGACGA
>JAFGDN010000061.1 GCA_016932095.1 Sedimentisphaerales bacterium | reverse complement strand
GCCGGTTTCAGGCGTTGCCTGTCCGCCTTACGGCGGCTATTTCCATCTACCAGTTGAAACTGGTAGTATTGAAATCGGAAGAATAAATTACGATGATGCTTCGGCAAATGATGCACCGTCGTTTATCATTCCCAAGAAACCATTAAACTCCATCACGCTTATCTCAAAGCTATCCTCATTTCTAAGATTGGCCGTAATTCTTGTTCTCGGCCCGACCTTGCAGTTTGCGTCGGTTCGCGCAGCCGAGACCACTCGAGCCGCCAGTCCCGAACAACCCGGCAAGCCGCATCGATTGGTTGTCCTCACAGACATCGAAGCCGACCCGGACGATACCCAGAGTCTGGTCCGTTTGTTGCTCTACTCAAATGAGGTCAACATTCAGGGACTAATCGCGACCACATCCATACACAAACAAACCTCCGTCGCCCCCGAATCCATCCGAAACGTAATCCACGCCTACGCCATAGTTCATGACAATTTGCTCAAGCATGATGCGAACTATCCAACGGCGGAGTCTTTGCTGGCGCTGGTAAAACAGGGCTTACCTGAATATGGCATGAAAGGTGTCGGCGATGACAAGGACTCCGAGGGGTCTGATTGGGTCATCAAGATTCTGGAACTGGACGGTGACCGTCCTTTGTGGGTATCCGTCTGGGGCGGGGCAAACACACTGGCACAAGCGCTGCACAAGATTAAAGCCACGAGATCCAATCAGCAAACAAAGCACCTTCTCGCAAAGCTTCGAGTATACACTATATCTGACCAGGACGACAGCGGCATTTGGATTAGAAAAAATTTCCCGGAGCTCTTCTACATCGTAAGTCCAGGGGGCTATGGCGCCGGCACATGGACTGGTATCAACCACGTTGTCTCAGGATTCGACGACTCCACCATCAGCAACAGATGGATTGCAGAAAATATCCAACAGGGCCACGGGCCACTTGGCTCAGTGTATCCCGATGTCGCTTGGGGTGTGGAAGGAGATACTCCATCGTGGCTGTCGTTGATTCCTAATGGTTTGAACGCACCCGAGCATCCCGATTGGGGCGGCTGGGGAGGACGCTATGAGTTCTATATACCCCAACTGTCGGCAATAGACCCGAATGGATTCACCGGTGGTGTTCCGGTAGAGCCGGAGAGCCGCGCAATCTGGACCAACGCCATCGACGAATACACCCCGTCGGTAGCTCCAGAATACGGCCGGGCAACCAAGGCCGGCAAAAAATCGTTCAAGGACTTTCGAACAACCGTCTGGCGATGGCGTGAAGATTTCCAAAACGACTTTGCCGCGAGAATGCATTGGACGACCAAACCTTACAATAAGGCCAATCATCCGCCCAGTCCCTCCCTCGAGCATCCCGACAGAATTACGGTGCGGTCCGGTGAAACCTTCGGGCTGGGCGCTCGTGGCACGACCGACCCGGATGGCGATAGCTTAAGTTTCTACTGGTTCCAGTATTCCGAGGCGGGAACCTGCAAAGCACCATTAACCTTTGGCGCAGAAAATGCAATTGGGGTTGCTGTAACCGCTCCAAAGGTCAAGCAAACAGAAACTGCGCATATCATACTGAGGGTCACGGATAAAGGAAGTCCGCCTTTGTCGAGGTATAAGCGGGTGATCGTCACCATCATCCCCTGAATGATACCGCCGGATTGAACACGTATCGTCGTCGATTATCTCGGCCTCCTGCTTCTAATTGCAAATTTATATTGAATTGAATACACACCGCCGATGCTGACAAACAACGTCAGCGGTTTTGTTTTATCCCCTGCTCAAACGCCGCGGGGGCTTTTGAAAGCGGAAGGGTGAGGTGTTTTAATTATATCCTTCGGCAAAATCAGGATGACAAGAAGGACGTAAGTCCATACCCAAAAAACGCTTGAAAGATGGGCTATTATATGATATTATCCCGCGTTTTATTGCTGCTATGGGCAATGAATGTTGAAATAAGAGATTACTTTTGAAACAAAAGGAGATGTTGAATGGCAAAGGGCGGTAGCTTAAAAATGGGCGATTTATTTACAATCTCAGGGGCGCAGATACCTGAGATTTACGTCAAGAACAAGATGTCGGTGCATTTTCAGGGTATGTCAAAAACAATGGACTTCCCGCTCACCATTTTCCTTCAGGGAGCGCCGACCTGCTCAGTAGGCATATCTCCAGACGGCTTGTATAACCGTATCAACGACGCCGGCCGGCTGGTTTACATAAACCAAAAGGCGCTCCAGCTTGCCTCAGCCCCGATTGTCCGCATCGGCGACGACAAGCCCGTGATGCTCACGGCGAAAAATCCCGCAGTGATTGAAAGCCCCGATGATATACCTGTGTCGGCACGCTATTATTACCCGCCGGTAGATGTGAAGCAGGTTACGATTTCATTAGCATCGCCTTCGGCTGAAATGTCTTTCAAGTTAGACAAGGTCAAAGTTATACGAAGATTCATTAGCCCGTTCTTATCAGGCGATGTTCAGGCGTTAATGCCTATCGGAGTAGAAGAGTATGAGGTCGAGAACACCTCGAAGCAGGCGCAGCAGATTACCCTCGTGATACCGAGGCCGACGCTGGCGAACCTTCAGCAAAAGAAATACCGCCCGATTGACCAGGATACCGCCTTTATCTGCTCGGCAGCGCTCAAAGGCCACATTCATAAGGACTTCAGCTTCGCCGGCATAAGGGGCGTTGTAATGGGCAATACCGAAAGCCCCGAAAGAATGGTCATTGCCGTGCCGGAAATGGAAGGTGTATCCATAGACACGCAATCCTATTTCCGGCTCAACAGCTTGAAACAGGATATTTTATTGAAGGCCGACGGCGGCTTTTACGAAAAGTTCGGGCCGAAGGTCAATCATGATTACGGCGCTGCCATCAGCGTAATGTTCACTGTAAAACCAAAAGCGTCGTTCAAAATACCGGTTGCCGTCGTTTTCGATTTCCCGCAGCAATTGTATGCCGACGGGACGGTATTCGACCGCAAATACACCAGGCATTTCAAAGACAATGAAAACCGCTCAAGGGATTTGGCGAAAATCGCGCTGGATAACTACAAAAACTGGCAAAGCAGGACAGAATCTATTCAAAACAGGTTTTACGAACAGATAATGTGTAATCCCGCTTACAAAAATGACGCCAAAGGGGCACTGCTCCTGACCCGGCTGCTCGTAAACGAATTTCATTTCCCGTTGTCTAATGCCGCCGCCTGGATTGAGGATAAAGACGGAAACGACGTTGCCAGGTTCCTCGAATGTTTCGATTATCCTTACGTCAACTCGCAGGACGTTGACTGGTTTTCGCCCATTCTGCTTATGCTGTTCCCTGATGTAGAAAAGGAAATCTGCCAGCGGTTTATCGATTCGATAATGGAAGAAAACCTTACGGAAAGGTTCTATCATTCGCACGCGTCGTTTGCCGAGGCCAGGCAGCATTTCGTTGAGCACCCGGAGGAATACGAAGGCGTTTCGCTGACCCATATTAAAGCCCCCACGAAAATCAAGGGAAGTGTGTCGCACGATTTGACCGCTTTGACTTTCGGCAACCCGATGCGCAATAAAAGTGAATATACCTGGTACAATAACAATTACTGGATAGACCTTTTCCCCAAAATAGCGTTAAGAGTGCTGCGAAACGTTAAATACCTCGGGGATACGGAATTTCTGAAGAAAAACTGGGAAACGCTCAAATTCGGATTCGAGTATCTGGAAAAACTCGATTATGACAAAGACGGCATACCCGAAGGCAATCCCGATGAAGTAAAGAACACCTTCGATAATATACCTTTGTTCGGCATCGACTCATACAGCACCAATGGCTTCCTCGCCTCCTGCAGGGCGATGAGCAAAATGGCGCAAATGCTCGGTGACGCAGCCGCCAAAAAGCGATACGACGAGATTTTTGAGAAGAGTTTCAAGGTTTATGAAAAACTTTGGATAGACAAGAAAACTAAACGGGGCCCGATGCAGTATTTTGCAACCTGTATGGACCTCGAAACGGGCAAGGAAAACACCGATGTCTGGACGAACCAGCTCGACGGCCTGTGGTATCTGATAGCGATGGGGGAGGAGCCCTTCATATCCGCTGAGCAGGCAAAGCAGGCCCTCAAGACGATTTATATGAATAACCGTAACCCCCTCGGCTGGGCAACCGCCCGGACGCAGGCCGGCAAACCCGTCGAATCGGACCAGGGAAAGGACGTCTGGATTGCGTCAAACTACGTTCTCGCTCAGCTTCTTGATTATTACGGGTTAGCCAAAGAGAGCAAAGAGGTCTATAAGGTAATGGATAAGGTCGTGTTCCAGCACGCCAATTCTCTAATAACGCCTGAAAGCGTCAGGCCCACGCTCGAAAAGGAGGCCGGCGAATCGAAGCCGGGGCCTCACTATATCGTCTGCGGCTATACCAGGCCCGGCGCGATATTTATGCAGCTTTTAATTCAATTTGTTAAAGAACAACAGCAGAAAACCGGCAGTATTACACTTGACTCGCGGCAGTTGAATGCGTTTCTAAACGATACATTTGGGAAATGAGCCATATTTTGCCTATTGTCGTTCCGATGGTTTAAGGAGAATTATTGTGCGCGCAAATGTTTTGACGAAAACCACGCTGATTATAATTCTTTGCCTTGTTTCTTCCTGTAGCAACGCTTCGGCTGTCGGCCGGCAGGGATATGTGGACACCGTCTCAGGCAACGGTAGTTTTCAACTTGCCCAAAAGGGCGAGGTGGTGTTGTTATTTGTCGATTCAAACGACTGGCCAGGCGTCATTCGTGCGGCGGGCGACCTCGCGGTGGATGTAAACCGCGTTACAGGCCAATTGCCTGAATTAACAAACGACGAAAAAGACCTCGCTAAAAATACCGTCATCATCGGAACCATCGGCAAAAGCCCCGTCATCGACCGGCTGGTTAAAGACGGCAAAATCGACGCAGGCAAAATTACAGGCAAATGGGAATCATTTATCATCGCGGTCGTGGAAAAACCTTTACGCAATGTCGAAATGGGGCTGATTATCGCCGGCAGCGACAAACGGGGGACGATTTACGGCATATATGACCTGTCGGAGCAAATTGGCGTTTCGCCGTGGTATTGGTGGGCGGATGTGCCCGTCGAACATAAGAACTCGCTTTTCATTAAGGCGGGAACATACCAGCAGGGGCCGCCTGCCGTCAAATACCGGGGCATATTCCTTAATGACGAGGGCTTTGCACTTACTCCCTGGGTAAGGGAAAAATTCGGCGATTACAACAGCCAGTTTTACACGAAAGTTTTTGAATTACTGCTTCGGCTAAAGGCCAATTATATGTGGCCGGCAATGTGGAACAACGCCTTCAATGAGGACGACCCGAAGAATCCCAAACTTGCCGACGAATACGGTATCGTTATGGGTAATTCCCATCAGGAGCCGATGCTCCGGGCGCAAAAGGAATGGGACCGCCGATACCACAAAACATGGGACTATCAAACCGACGCCAACGAACTTCAAAAATTCTGGCGGGAAGGCGTCCGGCGTAACAAGGATTACGAGAGCATAATTTCAATGGGCCTGCGCGGGGCAAATGACACCGAGATGGCCAAGAACAAGACCGTCCAAGAATGTATGGCTATGCTGACACAAATTTTCGACGTTCAGCGGAAAATAATAGCCGAGGAAGTCAATCCTGATGTAACAAAAGTGACGCAGTTATGGTGTCCTTACAAGGAAACCCAGGAATACTACGATAAGGGCTTTCGCCCTCCCGACGATATAACGATACTCTGGTGCGACGACAACTGGGGCAATATCAGGCGTCTGCCGACTGCCGATGAACGCAAAAGAAGCGGCGGAGCGGGCATTTATTATCATTTCGATTTTCACGGCGGGCCTCGTTCATACGAATGGACTAATTCCATTCAGAACGCCAAAATATGGGAGCAGTTGAATCTCGCATACAATTACGGCGCTACGAGAATATGGATTGTCAACGTGGGCGACCTCAAGCCGATGGAATACCCGATTGAGTTTTTTATGACTTTCGCCTGGAATCCGCAAAAAGGGCCTAAGGAAAAAATTTCGGAATTTGCCAAACTGTGGGCACAACGGGAATTCGGACCCAAATACGCCGACGAAATCGCTGATATAATGGCCAAATACACCAAATATCACGCCAGGCGTAAGGCCGAGCTGCTTGAGCCGGCCACGTATAGCATCACCAATTACCGCGAGGCCGACACCGTATCAGCCGAGTTTAACTCAATAACCGTAAAGGCCGAGAAAATTTACAACGACCTGCCCGATAATTACAAAGACGCCTTCTATCAGCTTGTTCTTTACCCGGCAAAAGCTCTTGCTACCGTAACCGACCTTTATATCGCCGCTGCCGAAAACAAATTATACGCAGACCAGAAACGGGCCAGCGCCAATGACTATGCGGCAAAAGTCCGTGATTTATTCAAGCAGGACGCTGAGTTATCGAATCATTACAACAAGGTAATGGCCGGCGGCAAATGGAACCATATGATGGACGCCATACACATCGGCTGGACATCCTGGAACCCGCCTTCTAAAAACAATATGCCCAAAGTCGTGGAAATAAACGTTCCAGCAGAAGCAAATATGGGTATTGCAGTCGAAGGTTCACTGTCCGCCTGGCCCGGCTCTTCTGGTGAACCGGCTTTACCGCAATTCAGTTTATTCGGCGAGCAAAAACGTTACATTGACGTCTTTAACCGCGGCTCAACGCCTTTTGAGTTTAAAGCAAAGCCGTCCGTTGACTGGATTGTCCTTTCCTCAACGAGAGGGAAAATTGATAAGGAGCAGCGTCTTTGGGTTAGTATCGACTGGAAAAAAGCGCCTGTGGGCGATGCGTCCGGCCTTGTTAAAATTGCCGGCGCCGGCTCAGAGGCAAACGTTAAAATCAGTTCATTTAATCCCGTCGAACCCAATAAGGGCTCTTTGGACGGCTTTGCGGAGGCCGACGGCTGCGTTTCGATAGAAGCCGAGCATTACACTAAAAAGACCGATGCCGGAGAGGTTCGCTGGGAAAAAATCGACGACTATGGCAGGACGCTGTCTTCTATGACGATTTTCCCGGTTACTGCGCATAGTGTAACGCCGCCGACAAACAGTCCCTGCCTCGAATATAAGATGTTTATATTTAATCCCGGCAGTGTTACCGTTGAGGCATACCTCGCGCCCTCGCTGAATTTCTTCGCCGGCAAAGGGCTTCAATTCGCAATGTCTTTCGACGACCAGCCGCCTCAAATCATAAACTTCGTGTCAAAGGATTATATCGTTGACTACTCGAACAACAACTGGCAGGATTCGGTAAGAAACGGCGTTCGAAAGATTAAAAGCTCTCACAGAATTGTGGAGCCGGGTTATCACACTCTCAAAATATGGATGGTTGACCCGGGTGTGGTGCTGCAGAAAATTATCGTTAATACCGGCGGCGTCAGGCCCAGCTATCTCGGCCCGCCTGAAAGTTTCCGTAGCAGCTCGCCAAAATAGGAAATTGGCATTGTGTATAAGAGATACAATTTTAAGATTTATGGCGCCGGTCTCATTATTACCCTGTTTTTAACCGGCTGCCGAGGTCCTATGAATTCATCGCAAAACACCAACACCGGCTCAGGGGCGTTCGCCACGGGTCAATATCGTAACCTTTTCCTCGAGGCAGGGCGCTCGCAAGAGGATGTTGACGCGAAAGTCAACGCCGTTTTCCATCAATTGTTTCACGGAGACCCGAACAGGCATGCGATTTACTTTCCCGCCGGGACTAACGCCGACGGCCCGCTCGCTTATATTCTCGATGTCCACCATAACGACGTCCGCTCCGAGGGTATGTCTTATGGGATGATGATAGCCGTTCAATTAGACAAAAAACAGGAGTTTGACGCGATCTGGAACTGGGCAAAGACGTATATGTCCCACGACTCGCCTAATCATCCCGCTTATGGCTATTTCTCGTGGTCGGTCAAGCCAGATGGCAAGCCGAACGACGAAATGCCCGCTCCCGACGGCGAGGAATACATCGCAACGGCTCTTTACTTCGCTGCACATCGCTGGGGTAACGGCTCAGGCATTTACAATTACAAAGCCCAGGCCGACCGGCTGCTGAACAATATGAAAAATCGGAAGGTCATTACAGGTGATACCGTCAATGGCATCCGAACGGTGGGTAACCTGTTCGACATAGAGCACAAAATGGTCCGGTTTTCGCCGGTGATTGAAATCCGCGACCATACCGACCCCTCGTATCATTTGCCCGCGTTTTATGAGCTTTGGGCAAGATGGGGCCCTGAGGCAGACAAGGAATTTTGGTCGCAGGCCGCACAGGAAAGCCGGGATTTCTTCCAGAAAACGACCCATCCTGTTACCGGCCTATCCCCCGAATACGCCGATTTCGACGGCTCGCCCTGGGCAAGCCCTTATGACGGAAGGTCGATTCATTTTAAGGCCGACGCCTGCCGGACCGCTATGAACTGGGCCGTCGATTGGGCATGGTGGGCAAAAGACCCCCGACAGCAGCAGTTAAGCGACCGCATACAGGCGTTTTTCGAATCTAAAAATATTTCTCATTATGGCGAGCATTTCACATTAGATGGCGCCACGTTAAGCCCCAGGCACTCAGCTGGCCTCGTGGCTTGTAACGCCGTTGTCGGTTTGGCCTCAACCCACCCGCGGGCAAAGCTGTTTATCGAGGATTTTTGGGATACCCCCGTCCCGGCGGGAAGATTACGTTATTACGAGGGAACGCTCTATATGCTTGCGATGCTCCATTGCTCAGGCCAATTCCGCGTCTGGCATTCCAGATAAACCCCCCAATTTTATTCGCCTGACGACAATTAACTTTTTTGCAAAAAGGAAGCCCCCCCAGGGGCGTGTTCAGAAATGGATTCTGCGCGGGTGTATTAGGGCAGGGTGCAAGTCCGTAAAAGACAAAGTGAACCTTTGGGCAGTGAATATCAATGAAAATTAGAGCAGGTGTGACAGGTGTATGGCACAGTTTTGCCAAATTTTTTATCCATACTCCTTTATTATTGACAATTTTCTTGTTGAAAAGCGTGAGGAGATAGTGTAAAAATGGGCAAACGCAGGCGGCGTTTGTCTAAGTAAAATCGGGGTCAATGACTTTGATGCGTAATAAGAAAAAAAAGGCGCTTTATGAAGCAATAAGCGACGCCAGGTCGAAAACCCGCTATGAGCAGTTGCATCAGGTTTATACCCCGTCCGAGGCCTCGGGAAATGAGCAGAACCCGACGCCTTCGGTGATTAAGTGGGTTAGAAAACCCCGGCTTATACAGTTTTACGAAGGCCGGCTTGAATTTTCGATGCCGTACCAGGTCGCTATCGCGGTTTTACTGGGAGCGATACTTGTAATGATTCTCGCATTTCGGCTTGGCGAACGGATAGGCGCTCGGCCGGCCAACGCTTCTGCCGGTCAGCCGACGCCGGGGAAACCGGCCGAACAATCGCCCAGGGCCGCTGAATCGTTGGCCGCAAGGACGAATTCACCCAGTCAGCCCGTTTCATCGGGCGCCAACCGTATTGTGATACAGATGTTTCAGGTCAGGGCGCACCTTGAGCCCGTCAAGGAATACTTTGACAAACTCGGCGTCGAAACCGAGATAGTTGAAAGAAATAACTGGTACTATTTAGTAACGAAAAATAAATATAATAATCCCGACAAGCAGGGAACCGACGGCTTCGCAGCCAAACAGAAGATTGTAGAGCTTGGCGCCGGGTACAAGGCGCCGGCGGGCTTTGAGACCTTCGGCGCCAAACCGTTCAGCGGCGCGTTCGGGATGAAATTCGAAGAATAGGTTTTAAGGAGAAGATTTAATGTCAATTGACCGTTCGTTGCGACTGAAAGACGCCCTCGTAAGGCACCGTAACGTCCTGACGCGAGCCGAGAGAATAGAAAAATTAAAGGATGAGGAACGCTGGAATGAAGGCGACTCAGTGCTGGGCCTTCCCAAGGTTGCCCACCGCAAGAGCCACGCCGGCAAAAAGGCCGCTAAGGAAAAGGCCGCCGCGGAAGCTGAGGCAGGCGTCGAAGGAGCAGTTGCCGGAGCAGCGCCGGCGGCAGCAGGAGCGCCGGCTGGAAAAGCCGCAGCGACTGGTGCGGCTAAATCGGCAGCCCCGGCAGCGGCTAAACCCGCCAGGGAAACAAAGAAGAAATAACACAAGCTATGCGTTGGTAAATGAGCAGGCCGGTTTTATGCCGGCCTTTTTTATTTACACTTTTGTCAGCGACGGGTATGATTATCCCCCTATGAAAAATACGCTTGCGGACAGAATGAAGTATATTGACTCAAGCGGGATACGCAGGGTATTTGCGCTGGCGGCAACGATGAAGAACCCCGTTGACTTCTCAATCGGCCAGCCGGATTTCGACGTCCCGCAGGAAATCAAACGGCAGGCAATCGAAGCCATCGAACAGGGCTTCAACAGGTATTCACAAACCGCAGGAATAGATGAGCTTATTGGGAAAGTGGCGGGGGGGGTGAGGACGGAATGTGGCTGGCAAAAGCCAAACGTCCTTATCACAAGCGGCGTAAGCGGCGGCCTGCTCCTGGCGTTTTTGGCGATGATAAACCCCGGCGACGAGGTCATCATACCGGACCCCTATTTTGTTATTTACAAGCACTTGATAAATATGCTGGGTGGCTGTTGTGTCTTTGTCGATTGCTACCCCGATTTTGCTTTGCCGGTTGAAAAAATCATCGACGCCATAACCGACAAGACCAAGCTGATAATCATAAACTCGCCGTGCAACCCGACGGGGATGGTTTACGGCAGGGGGGAGCTGGAGGCAATCGCACAAGCGGCCGACAAACGCGGCATCGTTATTTTAAGCGACGAGATATACCGGCTGTTCAGCTACGACGGCCCCAGCGAGAGTATCGCCCGATATTACGATAAAACCCTTTTGCTTCGCGGCTTCGGCAAAACATACGGCGTTACCGGCTGGCGCCTCGGCTATGCCGCGGCAGGAGAGGGACTGGCCGAACTCATTGAGCAAATGGTCAAAATCCAGCAATATACCTTTGTTTGTGCGCCGACTCCCTTTCAAAAGGCGGCTTCTGCCGCCCTGGATTATGACGCAACGAAATTTGTCAAGGCATACAAAAAGAAGCGTGATTTGATTTACGACGGCTTAAAAGACAAATTCGAGATTGCCAGGCCGGGCGGGGCGTTTTACGCCTTTGTAAAGGCGCCGGCTGGCGCTGCAACAGAGTTTGTCGCCAAAGCCATTGCCAATAACGTCCTTGTCATACCCGGAAACGTTTTCAGCGAAAAAGACACGCATTTCCGTATAAGTTACGCCACAAGCGATGAGAAAATAAGGCAGGGGGTCGAGATTTTGTGCAAAATCGTGTAGAAATGCAGCTTAGAGCAAAGCAAAAGCAGGCGTTGCACAGGAATATGCAAATCGGATTTATTGTCACCCCGGTCAAATGGAGCACAACCAGAAGTGAAGTAATTATGGCTTGAGAGGTGTTTTGCACGTCCGGCGGTAAGGAGAGAATATAATGACAGAAATCTTGCTTGGCACGATAGGGGGGCTGGGATTGTTTCTGTTCGGCATGGAGCTGATGAGCGGTGGTTTGAAAAAGGTGGCCGGCAGAAAAATGAAGGATATCCTGCGTGCCCTGACCAAAAAGCCGCTTGTTGGTGTTGTAGTTGGGATGCTGGTAACGATTTTGATGCAGTCAAGCTCCGCAACAACCGTTATGACGGTTGGTTTTGTCAATGCGGGGCTTTTAACCCTGAGACAGTCGCTCAGTGTGATTCTCGGTGCCAACATTGGGACGACGTTTACGGCTTGGCTGATTTCAGGGCTTGCCGCTTTTAAGATTACCACCTATGCGATGCCTGCGATTGGAATCGGCTTTTTAATGAAGATACTGTGCAGAAGGCAAAAGGGCATAAGTATCGGGGAGGTAATACTCGGATTTGGCATATTATTTACGGGTATCAATTTTATGAAGGGGGCCGTAGCTCCGCTGCAGGGAAGCGAGCAGGTGCAGCAGGCGCTGTTATGGCTCGGTCAGAATCCGATTGTTTCTGTTCTTGTCGGAGCTGTCCTGACGATGCTTTTACAATGCAGCGCGGCCACGATAGCGGTAGTTCAGATTCTCGCGTTCGAGGGTGCGTTCGGTAGCGACTGGTCAACTGTTTTGCGGGTTGCGATTCCTTATGTGCTGGGGGATAATATCGGGACAACAATCACGGCGCAGCTTGCAGCGATAAATACATCGCTTGCGGCCAGACGCACGGCGCAGGCGCACTCGCTTTTTAATGTTATCGGTGTAATTTACATGCTGCCCTTGGTATGGACGGGATGGTACAGCCGGGCCGTCGAATGGCTTGTTCCGCTGGAACTGTCGAAGAACACTATAATGCTGCATATAGCCATTTCGCACAGCTTGTTCAATATCGTAAACACGATTATATTTTTGCCTATGCTTAATGTTCTCGAGGCGCTCGCAATCAGGACCGTGCCGCCCAGGGCGCAGGATATCGTCACAAAGCCGATAATTCTGGAACGCCACCTCTTGAGCACGCCTGAACTGGCGCTGGAACAGACCAGGCAGGAGATTGTCCGGATGACCAGAGTCGCAAAGGATTCTATTAACTTTGCGATTGAGGGGCTAAGCGAAGACAATATCAAAAAATTGATGCTGGCTCACAAGGCCGAGGATACATGCGATGAATTCCAGTATGAAATTACGTCTTACCTTACGGCGCTGTCGCGAAAAACCCTGTCGGACGAGGTTTCAGTCGCGCTGCCTGTACTCCTGCACACCGTTAACGACCTCGAACGTATCGGAGACCATGCGGTAAATATTGCCCAGATAGCACAACGCAAGATTGACCAGAAACTTTCATTCAGCAGCTATGCAAAGGCGGAAGTTGACCTGCTTAAAACAGAAATAAACACGATGTTTGACTTGATACTGCATTCCCTTGAGAAAAACGATATTACGGCCGCAAAAATGTCGTTGTTGTGTGAGAACAAGCTCAACAGGATGCAGGTCGAATTTCGGCGTAATCACGTCCAGCGAATGACCAGCGGACTTGCCAAACCAGAAGTAGGACTTATATTCATTGATATTGTGGACAACGTCGAAAAGGTCGGCGACCATTTGACGAATATCGCGCAGTCGGTAATAGGCGGCCTCCAGTGGGACGGCGTTGATGGTAATTCTCTGACGGGTGAATATCCGGTCATTGAGGCATAAAAAATTTATCAGGTTTAATTAGGGATTGCAAGGAATGTTCGGCTCAGCTAAAATGGAATTTATGAGGAACAACCTTTTGAAAGTTTTGCTCGTTTTGCTGATTTTTATACTGTGTGCCGTGAGCCCGGCCGGCGAACAGGACAAAACGCCGCAGGAAAACAAGTCCGCCACGGCCGCTGTGATTGCCTGTAAGGGTATGATTGACGATGGACTGTTCAAGTCAATCAAACGCAGGACCGATATCGCCATCAACAGCGGCGCCGATTACCTCATTTTTCAAATCGAGACATACGGCGGATGGGCTAATTCCGCTGACGACATCGCCAAATATTTCATCCTCGAGCTGGGCGGAAAAACACATACGGTGGCCTACGTCTCAACCGAGGCAATATCGGCAGGGGCGCTCATTGCCGTATCCTGCAAAGATATAATAATGCGCGAAAATACGACCATCGGCGATTGTGCCCCGATTTTACCCCAGGGCAAACTCGAAGGCGTTGAGAGGGAAAAGCAGGAATCTCCCCTGCGGGCGATGTTTGACCGCGGCGCCGAGGCAAACGGCTATCCCAAGCCGCTGCTAAGGGCGATGGTCAGTATTCAAACGGAAGTATTCAGGGTCAAAAACCGCAAGACCGGCCAG
Source organism: Sedimentisphaerales bacterium (assembly GCA_016932095.1). Classification (GTDB taxonomy): domain Bacteria; phylum Planctomycetota; class Phycisphaerae; order Sedimentisphaerales; family Anaerobacaceae; genus Fen-1362. The sequence continues at coordinate 3,685 of JAFGDN010000061.1, read as the reverse complement.
TATGAATTTTACGAGACCGAACAGCTTCCCAAAGACGAGAAGAAATACGACCTCGACAACAAAGAGCTTATAGTCGGCAAAGACAAGCTTTTGACCCTCACGGCGTCGAAGGCGGCCGAATACGGTATCGCAAGGGCCGTTGTGAAGGATATGAACGAGGCCCTGGAATTTCTCCAAAACAGGGATGACGTTGTATTTGCGGCAAAACCCCTCGTATTGGACACAAACTGGTCGGAAGATATGGTGCGATGGCTCAATTCTCCCGCGGTAATGGGGATACTTATAATGCTCGCCCTTTTAGGGGTATATGTGGAATTCAACACGCCTGGAATCGGCCTGCCCGGGCTGGTTGCGGTGATATGTTTTTCGATAATCATCGGCAGCAAGTTTTTGATTGGTATGGCCAACTGGATTGAGGTGATGTTGTTTGTCGTCGGGATTCTGCTGCTCCTTGTAGAGATTTTCATTATACCGGGTTTCGGAGTAACAGGCATTACGGGAATATTACTGATTATGGTCGGGTTGTTCGGGATGCTGATTAAAAATCCGCCCGACAGGGTTCCCTGGCCGCAAACCTCGTTCGACTGGCAGTGGTTCCTTAACGGCGTTTTGGCAATATCGCTCGGATTTGTTGGATTTCTTATATGCGCCACAGTGCTGACGAAATATATGCATAAGATGCCTTATCTCAGCAGCATGGTCCTGCTGCCCGGTATCGCCAAAAAAGGCACGGAAGTCGAAATCAGTATGACGGCCCCGCAGGAAGGAGAGCAGGTAAGCGTAGCGGTCGGGCAGGAGGGTGAGGCAATGTCTCGCTTACGCCCGGCAGGCAAGGCCAGGTTCGGAGACGCCGTTGTGGATGTCGTTGCCGAAGGCGAGTTTATTGACAAAGGGATAAAAGTTAAAATAATAGAGATTCACGGCAACAGGGTAGTGGTCAGAACGGCTTAAAATAAAGCAGGAGTGTACGAATGGATTGGTGGCTTGTTTTTGCTGTGTTTTTGTATTTCGCGTGTGCGGCCCTTATAGTCGCTGAGGTCTTTGTGCCCAGCGGGGGGCTTATAACGATTTGCGCGCTGGCCTGTCTGGCAGGGGGGATAACAATATTTTTCCGGCACAGCACCTCGGCCGGACTGGCAGGAATTGGAATCGCGATTGTGATGATACCGAGTGTCCTGGTGGGGGCGTATAAGGTCTTTCCGCATACACGGTTCGGCAAAAAGGTATTATTGGCCCCGCCTCATCGAGAGCCGGGAGAGGCAATCGCCGATTCCAAAGAACTTCAGGAGCTTTTGGGCGCCGTTGGAACAGTGATTACGACTATGAGGCCGGTCGGTATGTGCGATTTTTCAGGCAAACGCCTTGAATGTGTCGCGGAAAGCGGCTATGTTGATAAAGGTAAACAGGTAAAAGTCATTAAGGTGGAAAGCACCCAGCTAACGGTGCGTGTTATTCAGGAAAGCTAAAGGAAAGGATTAAAAGATGAGTAACGTAATGAATCTTATCCTCGCAGAGGCGGAAGGCAGGAGAATGGTAGTTATGGTTGTTGTGGTTATTGCTCTTATAGTCGCTTTTTTGCTCGTGCTTCTTATTTTCAAGTTCGCGAGATTGTGGCTTCAGGCGTATTTCTCACGCGCAAACGTAACGCTGGCGGAACTGATAGGTATGTGGCTCAGGAAGGTTGATAGCCGCACGATTGTCCTTAGCAAAATCACGGCGATTCAAGCGGGTCTCCAGCTAACAACACAGGATTTAGAAAGCCACTATCTGGCAGGGGGGCGGGTTCCCAACGTCGTCAGGGCGCTTATCGCCGCCAACAGGGCCAATATTCCGCTCAATTTCAAAACTGCCACCGCCATCGATTTGGCCGGCCGTGACCTGCTCGATGCCGTGCAAACGTCGGTAAACCCCAAGGTTATTGATACCCCCGACCCAAAGAAGGGCAAAGAAACAGTAGATGCCGTTGCACAGGATGGCATTCAGCTTAAAGCCAAAGCCAGGGTTACGGTTAGGACCAACATTCAGCGCCTGGTCGGCGGAGCCACCGAAGAAACGATTATCGCCCGTGTCGGCGAAGGTATTGTTACGACTATAGGAAGTGCGGTAACATATAAAAACGTGCTGGAGAACCCCGACAGAATATCGAAGGCGGTATTGAGCAAGGGGCTGGACGCCGGGACGGCGTTCGAGATTCTGTCAATCGATATCGCCGACGTTGATGTCGGCGAGAACGTCGGCGCTCAGCTTCAGGCCGCTCAGGCCGAAGCCGATATGCGTAAGGCAAAGGCCGAAGCCGAAAAACGACGGGCTATGGCCGTCGCGCGTGAGCAGGAAATGAGGGCGCTGGTCGTCGAGAACGAGGCGAAGGTCCCGCTTGCGATGGCCGATGCCTTTATGAAAGGCAACCTCGGCATAATGGACTACTATCGGATGAAAAACATCGTCGCCGATACCTCGATGAGGGACTCAATAGCCAGGCCCGAAAAGAAGAAAGAGTAAAGTTCATAATTATCATTTATGGCCCCGGTGATTTTAATTATCGGGGCCTTGCAAGCTTTTGCGGATTTGGAGTAATTGTCAAATGCTCGATTTCGTATTTGGAAAACTAATCGGCGCTGATAGAAACCCGGGTGATATCATTGATACTATCTCGGAAATCGCCCCGTTTATCATTTTCGCCGCAATATGGCTTTTTGCCGCGATTGCCAAAACCGTTAAAAGCGCCCAAAAAGGTCAGCAGGGCGGTCAAACGCCTAAAAAGGAGAAACCTCAGCCGAATTTCAATGACTTTGTCAGGATAATCAAGGACCGTTACGCCGAGGCGAAAAAGGCAGCCGAACAGCGTTCCGCCGACTCGCAACAGCCGCCTTTCAGGGAGCATCCCTCTCCTGTTCCTGTTAATAAACCGCAGGTTTCGCCTGTATATGAGGTAACTATTCCTTATTCTTTGCCTCGGCCTGAGGAGATTCAACCAGACAAAAGTCCTGTCGTTAAGCCGACACCGCCTGCTCTTGAATACGAACACCCTGCCGAGCCGGCCATTCTTACTGAGTTAATTGAGACGCATCCCAACCCATACATTGCTGAAATTACGGAGCAATTAGCGCATTCTGACGGCTTACGTAAGGTGGTTCTATATAGCGAGATATTTGGCACGCCCGTTGGCCTTAGAGATTGACTTGATGTCGGACTTTTAGAGTTTTCGCTCTTTGAAGACTTAATAATTTATCCGGCATTATAGCTTACCTCCTTCGGCAAAGAGCGTTATTCAATTCCGGATAGCCAGGCCTTCAGCGTTACAAACCGTTACACAGGCCAGCAATTGGATGAAGACACCGGCCTGTATTTCTACGGCTCACGCTACTACGACCCGGAATTAGCCCGTTTCGTTCAGGCCGATACCGTCGTCCCAAGCGCAACAACCAGCCAGGCCCTCAACCGCTACTCCTACGTCATAAATAATCCCCTGCGCTTAACCGACCCGACAGGCCACGGCTTTCGCGACTTCCTGCAAAAAACGTTAGGCAAGCACTATGGCGATGTGATGATAGCTGCCGGACAAATGTTGATCGCTTCAGGTCTTGGGGGAATTTATGGTTTTGTGGTAGGCACAATAATGATTGCGGCAGGCACGGCTTATAACGTTTTTATTATTCAGCGAGGTAGTTTCGGCGACTTCGCTATG
>JAFGDN010000060.1 GCA_016932095.1 Sedimentisphaerales bacterium | reverse complement strand
TTTCTCCGTAAGTTACATTAATTCAGAAATACATCTTAATAGCCAAATTACCCATTTTTACGCCAACTGAAAAGTACGAAAGTTAACATATTTACTGTGCTGCAAATAATTTTGCACGTAGTCTTTTATCGCCTCTTCGAGCGGTGTAACCGGTTTACTATAGCCGGCTTTGCGAAGTTTTGACAGGTCGGCCTGAGTGAAGTATTGATATTGGTCACGGATTGAAGCAGGCATTTCGATATACTCAATGTTCGGTTTTTTTCCCATCGCCACAAAAACAGCGCTTACTAAATCATTCCAAGTGCGGGTCTCACCGGTGCCTATATTAAAAATTCCATTTATATGCGGATTGTCGAAAAGGAACAGCGTCATATTGACCGCATCTTTGACGTACAGAAAATCCCGCACCTGCTTACCGTCGGCATATTCCGGCTTATATGACTTGAATAGCCGGACCTTGCCGGTATCCTTTATCTGCTCAAAGGCCCTGACGACAAAGCTAATCATATTACCTTTGTGATACTCATTTGGCCCGAAAACGTTAAAGTACTTAATGCCCACAATTTTGCTTAAAAGCCCGGCTCTGCGCGCCCACATATCAAACATATGCTTGGAATAACCATACATATTCAAAGGCTTTAAGATTCCCATTTTTCCTTCGTCGTCGCTAAAACCGACTGAACCATCGCCGTATGTAGCCGCACTTGAAGCATAGATAAAACGAATATCGGCGTCCGTCGCCCATTGCGCCAACAGCTTGCTGTATTCGTAGTTGTTTTTCACGAGATAGGAGGCATTAGTTTCGGTAGTGTCCGAGCAGGCACCGAGATGAAAGACAGCATCAACAGGAATATCGAGCTTATCTTCAATCACCATTTCCAAAAAATCGTCTTTCTCGATGTAATCAGCAAAAGACAGACTCCGCAGATTCTTCCACTTCCGGTCGCTACCAAGCTCATCTACGACGAGGATATCGCTAATCTGTCTTCTGTTCAGCTCGGAAATTAGTACCGAACCGATAAAGCCAGCTCCACCGGTGACTACGATCATCGTGCAGCTTCCTTATTATACGATTAGTGTTTACTCAAGCTTAATTCGCCCATTCTAACAAGTCAAATGTTTATGCCGATCGAGCGCATAAAAAAAGCCGCCCTAAATCGGGCGGCCCAAAAAATAACTCAACAACCCAACGATTCTTCAGCACAATGCAATATAGCTTGCAATTGCCAGAATCAAAATCCTCCTCTTGTTAAAAACAAATGGAAGCCAAGTTTCGTAATAAAACTTCTTCATCAAGCATCCTAAGAAACGATACGTTCAAATTCATATTCTCTTATGATGACACTATCATAACCAAAAAGGACAAGAAAAGCAAGCAAAATCGCAATTTATAAGACATAAATACCTAACTAATAAGCACTTACACACTTAAAAAGGACATTTTTTTTGCGGTTTTTTTTATCTTAGACAAACATTAAAATCCTCATTCCTGCCCTAATCCCGATACCTACCTTCTTTGACAAGTCACGACCAACAAGAAGAAGAATATCAAATGTAAAGATGCTAATATAAGGATTACAGATACTTGACCTTAAAACTAAGACGGATTATACTTCCCGGCTCTTGTTAGGTTATAAAGTATTTGGCGAAATGTGTTGTTGACAAAGGAAATCATATCGCGTTATAATACCGCGATTGATTAATTAGGAGATTGAAATGACTGAATATATGCAATATCTGGCCTTTTGGACGCCGGGGCCCTTTGAGCTTATCATTATCCTCGTTATCGCGGTTCTTCTATTCGGTAGACGGCTGCCCGAGATTGCGCGTGGTCTGGGCAAAAGCATGACCGAGTTCAAAAAGGGAATTCACGAAGTAGAAGAAACCAAGGACGAAGTAATCAATGACGTCAGGAAAATCGGCGATGATGTGGCCAAAGAAACGAACAAGGCCGCCGGCCTGGACGAATCCGAAGACTCGATGAGCTAACCCCCCTACGGCCGCAAGCTACTGCGGACCCGCCTTGTCTGAAAATGGGCAAAGAAAAAAAGAAGAAGAAAAATAAGCCGCAAGATCCTCTCGAGACTACCATGAGCCTGGGCGACCACATAGAGGAGCTGCGCGGGCGTTTAATCCTCGCTATAACCGGCCTGATGATCGGCACAGGAATTTGTCTTCTCTTTGGCACGCGGATTATTAAATTCATTGAAAAGCCATATACTAAAGTATTTCTAATACCCAAGTCAAAGTCCAAAACAGAAGAGGAAAAAACATTAAAGCTAATACAGGACCTCTTTGACAACGCTCAGCACAAAGTCGCTGAAGACCCAAACACCCCGGAAATAGATACCAAAACCGAGGAATTTCTGCGCAAGTTTTGTACGAACGTCTTTTTAACCTTGAGAAATGATCCAAACTACACTGTGCTGTACCCGTCAACAGACCGGAAAAGTCTTACACGACGTCTTCAGATACTAAGTCCGGCCGCCGGCTTCATAAGTTATATCAAAATCGCAATGATGGCCGGCCTGATTCTGTCGTCGCCCTGGGTCTTCTATCAGATATGGATGTTCGTCGCCGCGGGACTTTACGCCCATGAGAAAAAATACATTCACACTGCCGTACCTTTTTCCGCAACATTGTTTGTAACAGGCGCCTTGTTCTTCCTTTTTGTCGTAGCCCCGCTGACACTCGGTTTTCTTGTTAAGTTTAATGAAAGTGTGCTCGACGCCTGGTCTAATTTCACTTTCGCCGATTATATTTCATTCATCACGATGCTAATGCTCGTTTTTGGCGTAGCGTTTCAAACGCCGGTAGCCATCTTCTTTCTTAACAGAACAGGCCTGGTCTCAATCCAAGCCCTGCGTAAATCGAGGAAGTTCGTTGTACTTATTATTTTTATAGTAGCTGCGATGGCTACACCGCCGGACGTGATTTCTCAAGTCACCCTTGCAATACCTTTGTACTTCCTGTTCGAGTTGGGCATAATTCTTAGCGTGTTTGCCGAACGCAGAAGGAAATTACAAGAAAAAACTGCATAAAATCCTGCCGTATACTATTCACTTTCACGTTTGACCTGGTAATAATAGGTAGCATATCTGCCGTCGATGGAAAAACTATTGCCACTGCGTTCAACCTGCTTTCCAGTCGGTACACCATATACATCGACTACATTCACTGAAGTTAACGAGGCGCCTTTGAATGTAAGAGCGGCCTGTACAGGCTCAAGGAGTAACGGCGGTCCGCCCGTTTCAATTAGTTTCGTGCCGTCTTCGTTATAAACAGTGCCGTATTGCTTGTCCTGGGCCAAAGCAGTAATAAGAACGTGTTTTGATTCGATAAGAGGCTGGTTATCCAAAGGCGTAAACAGCAGGCTGACAAAAGGCGTCTGACCAACCCGAACTATCACACCGGGTAAATCAAATGTAAGCCCTCTGGCAAAACCTATAACGCCCTGCGTCTTCTCGGAATGGACTGTGACGACTTTTTTGCCGTAGTCCCACGTCAACTGACCGGTGCTGCTTCGAACAATCTGAGCCTGCCGGTCCCAATATTCCGACAATTCGCCGAGATAAGAGGGTTCCAAGCCGTCTTCGATTTTTAGTGCTACACGGCCTATAGCCAGAGCCTCAACAGGCGAATCGCCGTGGGCCATTAATTCGTTCTCATCGTAACCGGTCGGACCAAATTCCTGCCGGAGCTTATCGACGCCAGTAAAAATATCAGCAGTTGACAACCGGCGAGCGGAGACAATGTCGCCTTCTTGGAAGTGATTGTTATAGATGGCGAAGGCCAAGGCCGGAAACTGACCGATGTAGTGCGGAGTGCAGGTGACGTATGACCTCATGCCGGGCCAGCCGTTGCCCATAAACGCGCGGGAAGCGGCGAAATGGTAGGATGCGTCCCAGCCCTGGAGACCCATGCCGTAGAAGGCGAACAGCGGCGCAATCTCCGCCTTCCACTGGTTTGGCGGCTTCTGCGTCCACTCAGTCATAATGAAGGGCTTGTTCTCGACCTGCCAAAAGCCGCTGGAAAGAATCGCCCTGCCTGGCTTGCTCAAATGAGTACCGTTGCTGACCGAGCCTGTCGTGATGCCATGACCTCCGGCGCCGCCGCCGAAGTAGTTATGGCGGTCGATTGCTTCCATAGCATCGTCGGTCCAGATGTTTGCCGCAGACGCCGCCGGCCCGCCCGCCTTCCATGCGGTGGTAACCGTCGCTGCTTTATAACCAAGATCGCTCAGCCGCTGCTG
>JAFGDN010000059.1 GCA_016932095.1 Sedimentisphaerales bacterium | reverse complement strand
ATATTCATCAGGCGTTTATGACTATCGGCTGTATCAAAATCTGCTGGAACCATTTGTTAAATTATCCATTATGTTAGAGGCTCTTAGCTAATTCTAAAAAAAACGTTTATTGTAAAACATAATTAGAGATTAATTTTCTTGCCCTTTTTTTTCTGCGAGATTTGTCAGATCATTTTCCAGTAACTCTTTATCCGGTCCATGCTGCTCATCGGCATCGTCTTGATAGTACTCCTTATCTTCATCTGAATAATCTTCCCAGCGTTGTTCTTTCCATCGATCGTCCTCAAGATACTTTATTGATAGGGGTATGCCGTCACGATAAATAACTTCCTCGATAAGCAGGGAATTGGGATCATAATAACTCCACCGGCCCGTCCGCTTCCCCATATTCCACCATCCTTCTTCGGATAGAGTTTGATCCGCGTAGTATCCCCTGTGAAAACCATGATACAGATTCTGGTCTTCGCTCAACTGGTCTTCGGATTGAATTATGCCCATGAAACTTTGCTGCTCCTTATAACAGGTAACCTGATTTGGATCCTGATATGCGATGATTTTGCTTACTACTCTCGCGTTTTTATAAAGACCTATTGCCCCGATTCCCAGTGAAACTATCGACAGAAAGAAACCCGAAAAAAATATAAACAGTAGCAAAATCGTTACTGCCCATCTGGACGGACGAATCCGGATACGATCCCATATCTCCAGTGCTATATTCGCTATATCTCTGGGCTTCATCGGGCCGGGCATATTTTGATGTATCCAGCTAAGCATCGGTTTTAAAATGTGTTCAGGGATATATTCCTGAGAATCATTCCTGGTCGCTTCGTCCGCAGGATTTTCTTCTTTAACTGCATGCTGCTTTTCGAAGTTATCTGCTGCCGCAGCCATTTTGAATCGAACTTGCACTGTCACCAGATTAAGAATTCCTAATACTTTGAATATCCAGCTTTGTATCGCGGCTCCTAATGCAAATAAACCAACACCCGCTAGGATGTTTACTACCATCTCAACATAACGATTGCGTGAAAAGAGTAATTCATTCAGGAAATGACCACCGTCGAGTGGTTTGATCGGAAGTAAATTAAACGCATTGATAAATAAGAATAACATTCCGGCTTCAAGACAGGTTCTATTATTCGTTATAAGAGCTATCGGCATCAGAATAATACTGATAAGAATACCCGGAAAAGGCCCCATCAGGGATACAATTGCCTTTTTCCATCCGGATATGTTTCGGCTGACCCCTGAAACGGCCGCCCCAAATAATGGTATAAAGAAAATCTGCACGTTTTTGTAACCGAATATTTTCATACTGAGAAAATGACCCATTTCGTGAATAAGGAGAACCAAAATTATCAGTAATACTGAACCTAGGCCCCACTTGAAAAAACCTAACTGGAAAAAGACGAGTAGTGAAATGAGCAGAATACCTATATTTATTAACCAGCTTTTTTTGCGGCTATTAATTTTTTTTCCTATCTCTTCCCTGATTTTCTGGTAACGGGCCTCTAATATGTCTGCGTGTTCAACTTGTTCGGCAGGCGGAGTAATTTGTGATACAGGTGTAATCGTTGGTACACTTGACAAACCAGAGGCCTGCTTGATTTCAGGCTGAGATTGTGCCTGATATCCCAGTTGTGTAAAAACCTTCAATAATGCTTTGGATTTTGCGGCGCTCTGTGTTAATCCGGATAATAAACCGATGTTGGCTATGGGACAAACAACGATAGTCCACGAATACGGCGGGTAATTGTAGATTAGTCGTATGCCGGCGTTCTTTTTTGCTGTATGTAAAAGCGATACTGATAATCCGGCCCGATCAAATTTGGCACGATGCCGGGTCATTTCCAAAAGTATGCAATCCGGCAGAACCTTAAGCAATCCAAAATCTTCTACAACAAATTTCCGTTTGTCATACGTGAACGCATCTTCTATCAACACGGCTATGCCGTCAGAAGGATTAAATAATTTTCCTTCACGGCTGCGAACCTTTGCGACAAAAATTCTTCTCGCTATAAATTGCCCGACTATGGACAGCAATAGCCCCGATGCCATTACGGCTGCCATGCTTATATACCATAAAGGAGAATCGACCTGCGGCAGTCGACCCTTCAGGTAATTGCCTGCTAATACAAGAACCGCCGGCAGTAAAAATAATATCAATGCGCTTAATGCAATATAGCAGTGAGTTCGGCACATCTCCCTTTGCTCATTTGAAGCGACCATTTTCACATAAGCGTCCGACGACCAATATACATCATTTGGAGCATCTTGTACGAAACCAATGTGCTTATTAATTGTCTTAACAGAAATGGAATTACTACCGGCCATATCATCATTCCTTTACGTTTATTTTAATATTAGCAAATTAAAACAGAGACTGTGTTAAGCTCTCTACAGCTCTTTTGTACTTAAAAAGCACAAAAAACTTCACATGAAAGATTTATATGTAAACGCCCACATCGACCATAGAGACATCAAATCTATTTCCCTATTATTTGTAACAGGCGTTTATATAATGGCAGTGTTGATACTCAAAGATGCAACTATATTCCGTCCTGACGAGGACATTATATTGTTAGGCGGTAGTAGATAACAAGTTTTTTCTTCCTTACCGCAAATCGAAAATAAAAATTAATAGGTAATAAACGGCAAAGCTTTTAGAATAACCTGTGCTGTCGGAGTGTCACAAGATTGGCTTTTAGTTTTGTCTGCCAGGGCAGCAACCCTATGCTTTGGGTCTTTTTATTAAAGGAATAGCTTGAAATTATTAGGGCAGCAGCTCAGGGATTACCTCCCGACACAGCTGCCACATTTTATTTTCTATCTGCTTAAAACAAACCTTTCCGAAGGATTAACCCGATAGGACTCTGCTCTAAGATAAAATTTTCATCTCAATTTGTACGCCAGCGTTGAGCCGAATTCCTTAGCGAGTTTGCTGGCCGTGAGTTGCTCGGAGTTGTCGTAGGATGCGGTGAGAAGAACGTTGCCTTGCCTGTCCTTTGCGGTAATGGCCACCGATTCGATGGCCTGGGCTGATGCTTCCTTGCTGCCAAACCAGCCGGTTTTGCCCGCAGACCGAACAGTAAGGAATGTAGAGCCGGTGATTATGACATTGGCCGTGTTGGCATCAGAAAAACGAACTTTCTTGCGAATGAATTCCTTCTCGAGCACGTCTCGAAGCACCCTGCCAACGAATGGGTCTTCGCAATCAATGGGGTGAATGTAAACGAATTTCTCCTTGATAAGCTTGAATTGTTTAGTGGTTACTATGTCGCTGTGGCAGCCACACGCAAATACAAGCAAAACGCTAATCATCAACGCCTTTTTCATAATGCTTTCTCCTTTCAGCCCATAATAACTATCGGCATCGTCAACCGACTCCTTAAAGCTTCTTGTGGAATATATTTCGGCTTTGCCGTAGAATTATGCTATATGAGCAACGCGAAATCCTGGATATTTATAATCCTTGTGCTGTCAGCGGGCTGTCAGGAAAAGGCGAAATTCACGGCAGAGCAGCTCGCAAACATGCCCCTTGCAAAACGCGATGATTTGCCCGAGCCGAGCGGGGGTTTTACGCTTGCCGTGGGCGATGTGACGGTAACAGCCGAGGAAGTTATCGGGCCGGTTTTTGAAAAGCTCGCGCAGGCGGCACAACAAAGCGATTTCGAGAGATTCCAACATCTTGCGGGGCGTGTAATCGAGCAGCAGCTTGTCCTGCGAATATCCGAAGCGCTGCTTTACAGCACCGCCAAAAAAGACGCCGGCGAAAATATCGACGCCGAGCTTGACAGGGCGACCGCCGCGGAGGTCAAGAGATTCGTAATGGACTTCGGCGGCGACTACGCCAAAGCCGAGGAGGCCCTCAAGCAGATGGGAATGGACTGGGGCCGGTTCGAGCAGTATCAAAAACGAAAAATACTAAGCCAGAGTTACATTGCCCAGCAGTTGTCGAAAGAGCAGCCCATTACATACAGCGAAATGCAGGCGGTGTATGATGAGACCAAAAATCAGTTATATACAACTCCGGGTGTTCTGCAGTTTCGGCTCATCGATATCGACCCGGCCAGGATAAAGGACATTGAGCCCAATAAATCCGGTTCAGAGCAGGCCCGTGAACTTGCCGCACAGCTTTTCAATCGCATAAAAGATGGCGAGAGCTTCGAGCAACTGGCTAAGAAATATTCTCACGACCACAGGGCGCCGCAGGGCGGGCTTTGGCGAAAAGTTGACCCGACATCGCTTGCCCCGCCTTACGACGTGCTGGCTGACAAGGCCGAATCAATGAAGCCGGGCGATGTTACAGACGTTATCGAAAATCAAGGCCGTCTTTTTATAATGCAGCTTGTGGAGTATCAGCCCAAAAGCGTTGAGCCGTTCGAGAAGGTCCAGAACCAGGTGAAAGCGAGGATTAACTTTGACCGGCTGCGGAAACGCCTCGACAAATTTAACGCCGACCTTATGCAGCAGGCGTCAACGGCGGACAAGGCAAAATTCGTGGATTTTTGCGTTCATGAAATTTACAGGTTAGCCAACAAATAATGGAAATAATCGCTCACGGCATAGACCTGGTGGATTTTCCCCGTATAGAGGATATGGTCAAACGTCATAAAGACCGCTTCCTGGACAGGGTCTTTACAGCCGCCGAACAGACATACGCCAAAGCAAACAGAAACAGCACCGAGAAGCTGGCAGGCAGATTCGCCGCCAAGGAAGCGGTGATGAAGCTTTTAGGCACCGGCTGGCGAGGTAAAATCGCCTGGACGGATATCGAGGTGGTAAACACATCATCGGGCCAGCCCCAGGTAAGGTTATCCGGCGAGGTAAGAAAAATCGCCGACAATTTAGGCATTACGCAAATCAGCGTCAGTATCACCCATACCGCCAATTTCGCCATCGCCTCCGCGGTTGCGATTGCAAAAAGTTAGGCGGCTAAAGCAACTTTAAAAATTCCTCGATAGTAAGTTGAGAGTCACGCAGTAATTTGCGCAAGAGACCTTTGCCTAATGTTTTATGACGAGGTATAGTTAATGGTTGTTTGGTGTTATCGCTTTTGTGGTGCATTCGGACATGACTGCCTCGCTGGCGGACGACCTCATAACCTATCTTTTCAAAGCTTTTTATGGCTTGAGTGCCGGAAATGACAGGTAGTTTAGGCATAAGTCAGTGTGCAGAAGCTTAATTCCTGGGGATTGAAATTTTTAAGGGCTTCCTTATTTTCCTTCTCTTCAAGACACAGGTCTATTACTTCCCGGATGTTTTTCAGGGCTTCATCTATGGTCTTCCCCTGGCTGTAGCATCCCGAGAATACGGGGCATTCAACCACATAAAATCCATCTTCATCTTTTTCCACGAATATAGGCAACTGACAGCGTTTTTTCATTTTCTAATCACCTCGATATAAGAAATAATACCATATCAAATCTTAAAAATCAAGCAATTTATACATGCAATTCATTCTAACTTACCGGGCAGACTGGATTGTCTCCAATTTCAATCACTCAGAGCAACCAACTTGCAACTCACTGAAGTCACGTCAGAAATATAGCATTTTGTCCGCATTGGCAGCAAATCTGCCCATCCTACCTGCAAGTATAGCGTCCCTAGAATTCACAATCAAGACCTCCTCCAACCTGTTTCAACAACCTATTCTTGCGTGAGAGTGTAAGGCGGTTTTTTGTTGAATATTTCCTTTCGTGTGATTTTGAATCCCGATTCTTTCAGAAATAAGTGAAAATGTGTGGGACCTCCACCAGCATACCCACATGTGATAGCTACTCTGGCACCACCAAGGTTTTCATCGAACTTAGTGCCATCTTGATATTCTAATCCAATTTTATGGGTGTCTAAGCACCTAACCTCTTTTAGACTGCCATGTGCTGCAACCAGGTCTCGTGCCAACAGGCAAATACTCAGAATAGAATCACCCACGTAACAGTAGCGAAGATTGGTTTCACCACACTGTGGGCACGCGTATCCATATAAGGTTTTATTGCACGCATTGCCAACGGTTTTTAGGCAGACACACTGGCGACAGATAAAGCATCCGCAATATGAACAGTGGAAAGAGGCGTCTGCGGGCGGATTGATTACTTCCTCCGTTTCGAGCAGCCGTAGTTGTTGATTACACACCGAGCATTGTAACGTTCTCATGACAACTCTCCCCCTTCAGTAGATTCAGAGATTTCCTTCAACCATTCTTGCGCTGGTCCGTAGCCTCGTTGGGCTGTGGCTGCGATACGCTCATGGAGTTTTTCTGGATTGTCTGCGTGGTAGTACATCATGCCGAATCGGAAGTAGGCGCGAAGGTATTGCCATTTTTCCGTGCATCCCTGCTGGTAGTATTGGATTGCTGGCTGAATTCGATGTATCTCTACGGTCGGTCCGCCAAAAACGCTTATGCTCGCACCAATATACTCGGGTGTCCTCTCAACGACGGACATCGTCGCGGTCAGAGCAAGTCTGCCCAGCAGCTCGTAAGAATACTCGTTGTCTGGATCAAGTGTCAGAGCCTTCAATAAAGAGGACACAGCCTTGCCCAGTTGGTGTCTTCTGGTGTACGCCGACCCCATAAGGGCGCAAGCCATAGAATTAGCTGGAGCTATCTTGAGAGCCTTAGCACAATATTCGATTGTTTTCTCAGAATTCTTCTGATCATCATACACCTTCGCAAGTTCAAGATGAAGCTGCAAAGATTTAGGACTTTGCTTGAGAGCTTTATGGAGAGTCGCCAAGGCACTTTCGTACTGTCCGTTTCGGCACTGTTCCCATATTGTCTTGATCAGATCGGAATTTGCTGATTCGACCTCTCCTTCTTCATCAGGCCTATTTATACCTTCATTCATTTCGCAACCGCCGAATCATTCTTTTGGATACAACATACTTATATGGTTTCAGTATAGGACCCCAGAACGATTTCCGCCGTATAATCATTATTAGAGAAACGGCATCGATTGTCAAGATAGGTTAAAAAACTTAAAAACTGTGCTATACTGGCTGGATATGTCTAACAATATGAAAACAAACGACTTTGATTGTGTGGTAATCGGTGCGGGGCACGCTGGGGTTGAGGCGGCACACGCGGCCGCGAAAATTGGCGCAAAAACCGCTCTGGTAACAATCAACGAAAACAAAATTGCGGCGATGAGCTGTAATCCCGCTATCGGGGGGCTTGCCAAGGGGCAGATAGTCCGCGAAGTTGACGCACTCGGCGGGTTGATGGGGCTGGCGACCGACGCCACGGGGATTCAATTCAGGATGCTAAACCGCTCAAAGGGAGCGGCTGTTCAATCACCACGCGCCCAGGCAGACAAATACAAATACCAGCAGTATATGATTAGCGCGCTGGAACAGACACCTAACCTGACTATTGTCGAGCAAATGGCTACTGACATCATTGTCGAGAATGGCCGAGTAGTCGGCGTGAAAGGCAAAGACGGCTGGAAATGCGATGCCAAAACTGTAATCGTCGCCACCGGAACGTTCCTGCGGGGGCTTATGCACATCGGACCCGAGAGTTTCGAGGGCGGCAGGCGGGGAGAGCCGGCTTCCAATGAGCTTTCGGATTGCCTCGAACGCCTCGGACTGACAGTTAAACGTCTTAAAACCGGCACGCCTGCACGATTAGAGGCCGGCACGATTGATTACGAAAAACTCGAAGTCCAGCAGGGAGATAAAGAGCCGGTTCCTTTTTCGTTTATGAACGACCGGCTCGACAGGCCTCAAATACCCTGCTGGATTACCTGGACTAATGAAAAAATTCATAAAGTGATTCTCGATAATCTTGACCGCGCCCCGCTTTACACCGGTCAGATAAAATCAACAGGCCCTCGATACTGCCCGAGCATCGAGACAAAAATCCTTCGTTTTGCCGACAAGACCCGCCACCAGGTATTCTTAGAGCCGGAAGAGCAGGAACAAAAAGTCATATACTGCAACGGCATAAGCACATCGCTGCCAAAGGACGTGCAGGATGAAATGATAAAGAATCTGCCGGGCTGCGGAAAGGCAAGAATCGTGCACTATGGCTATGCGATTGAATACGATTATTGCCCGCCGGTGCAGCTTAAAAACAACCTCGAGACAAAGAAAATTGCCGGGCTTTTCTTAGCGGGCCAAATCAACGGCACAAGCGGCTACGAGGAGGCGGCGGGGCAGGGAATTATAGCGGGTATTAATGCGGTTCGATTCCTGCAAGATGCTGAGCCGATTGTTCTCGGCAGGGAGCAGGCGTATATAGGCGTAATGATAGATGATTTACTCATAAAAGGTATAGGTGTGGAAGGCGCGGGAATTCCCGATGAGCCATATAGGATGTTTACCTCACGGGCGGAGTTTCGCCTTAGTTTGCGGTCGGACAACGCAGACAGACGGTTGACAGAAATCGGCAAATCTGTCGGCTTAGTCGATTCCGAAAGATGGAAAAAATTCGAGAAGAAAAACAACGACATCGAGCGGCTGAAAGAATATCTCAAAACAAACAGCGGCGACGGAATCAGTTTTTGGGAGCAGCTTCGCAGGCCGGGAAATCCAATCTCGCAGGCGCTATATGAAGACACATACGTAAAAAATTCGGGATTCTCGAAGGATGTTGTAGAGGCAGCAATTATCGACGCCAAATATGAGGGTTATTTGACAAAACAGCAGCGTCTGGCAATGGGGCTGCAAACCCTGGATAAAAAACATATACCTGCTGAGTTAGATTACCGCGGTATAACGCATCTTCGACCGGAGGCAAAAGAGAAGCTGTCCCGTTTTCAGCCGCAAACCCTGGGCCAGGCCAGCCGAATCGCCGGCATCACGCCGGCAGACATTACCGTAATCCTCGTGCATTTGAAAAAATACTACGACAAGTAAAAACTGTAGCACTTATGAATTTATCGCAAAATGTTTATAACCAGAGCGTCGGGCGGGAATCGCCTAAGTTCAAGATTTGGCGTAACGCGGGCCTGTTATTGACCTACAAGTGCAACGCGGCTTGTGAGTTTTGCTACTATAACTGTTCGCCAAAGCAGAATGGACTTATGCAGGTTGAGATGGCGATAACCGCCTGGTCGTCTTTGAAAGAGCTTGCGGACGTCAATGTTAAAGTTCATATAACGGGAGGCGAGCCGTTTTTATACTGGGAACGGCTGATTGAGATTCTGCAGGAAGCCAAAATTCACAAACTCACGCCCGTTGATATGATTGAGACAAACGGCTTTTGGGCAGCCAACGAAAAAATCATCAGCAACCGGCTGAAAATCCTCGACGAGCTGGGAATGAATCGGCTCAAAATCAGTTGCGACCCGTTTCACCAGGAATACGTCGATACGAGTGCGGTAAGAAGATTGGCGAAAAATGCAAAAGAGCTGCTTGGGGAAACCAGAGTTTTAGTCCGATGGGAAAAGTATCTTGAACAACCTGTGGATATGAAAAGCGCAGGTGCTGACGAGCGGGATAAGCAATACGTGAAGACACTCGAGGATTACCCCTTCCGATTTACCGGCCGGGCCGCGGGGCATATTGCCACACTTGTTGCTAAAGACACAGTTGAACAAATCTCAAAATTGAATTGCAGCGACGCCTTTCTCGGCGCTAAAGGTGTTCACATTGACCCATTCGGTAACGTCTTTAGCGGCACCTGCAGCGGAATCATTATCGGCAACGTTACAAGAAGACCGCTTTCAGAAATCTGGCAAAACTGGCAGCCGAACAACGATAAGATGATTGAAACACTGTTTCGGTTCGGCCCGGCAGGGTTACTGGATGAGGCGGTTAAACTTGGCTATAAACCCGCGAAGCTATACGCAGGCAAATGCCATCTTTGCACATCTATTCGCCAATTCTTCTTCGACAAGGAGCTTTACAAATCCACCCTTGGCCCGGCCGAATGTTACCGGTAGTCCGCATTAGTCGGGCGGGCCGCCGCGTCCGAAACCACCCGGACCGCCGCGAACGCCGGGTCCCATCAACGGGCCTTGTATGCCGCGCTGCTGCATGCGTTTCCGCAAATCCCGTTGGAACTGCATCGCTTTCACCCTGTTGTCGGCGCTGCTCCTTGCGGAGCGTTCCCTCATTCTTTCTGGATTCATTCGCGGGCGCTGCCCGCCGTTTTGCCCCTGCCGACCGAATCTCGGCCGGCCGTTGGCGTCGGGCGGTCCAAACCTCGCGAAACGATTCGGGTCAAATGGCCTGTTCGGGTCAAAAGGCCGGTTCGGGTCTCGGCCCGCCATAAATTCCGACCGTCTTGCCTGCATCTCGTCTATTTGCTTGTCTAAGTAAGCCACCCGCTGCTCTCCCTCGGGAAGCGAGAAATAATCGTTGACCTGCTTTTCCATTCTTTCCCGCCTCGCCTCGAACATCTGCCCGCGAATTTCTCGTCTCACGTCCTGGTTTGCATCGCGAAATTCATTGGAGTCGAAATATTCACGAATCTGGCGGGGGTTCATTTTTGCGAAATTCGGCCTGCCCGCCCGGTGTATTATAACCGGAACCGCGATTGCCGCGCCCGCGGCGAAAACGACCGACGCTATCAGGATGATTTTGTTTTTCTTTGCCATATTTTTAGTTCTGATTTTTATAATCGCTTACGTGCCAGTCGGCGTAAAGATAGTTTTTCTGGCCTTTCCTTTGCCTGTATGTGCCGGTAAAGCCGGGGTGAACCAGGTCAAAATCGCTCATAACGTCTATGTTTTTCTCTTTAATCCCTGATTTTGCGGGACCTGATGCGGCTATCGAAGTTCCTCCCAGGCCGTTGGTCCATATCGGGCCCGTCTGTTGTTTGCCGTTGTAATAGTAACTGGTGTTGCCGGTCCTTAAATAATATTTTTTCTCGGTATCGGCGCTGCAAATGAAAACTTTGGATTCTCCCCGCAGAACAGGCATCAAAAAATTTGTAATCGGAGGAGCGTAATGCGGGTCATTGGCATCGGTTATATCCCAGCCGATGGCACAGGCAGGAGGCATAATGTCGCGGTTGTCGTCAAGATAGGTCTTGAAAGCAACGCCGATCTGGCGAAGATTGGACTGGCACACGGTCCGGTCTGGCAGACGCCCTGGCCTTGCCGAGGCCTGGAAGAAGTATGGCCATTAACAGCGATATTATGCTGATGACTACCAACAATTCAACGAGCGTAAATCCCTTGCCCTTGTTCATCATTGAATAATGACGGTTTCCATCCTGCGTATATTGCACATATTCCAGGTCAGGCAATTTCCCTGCTGATTTTGGCCTTGTAATCGTCGATTTTGGCCAGGAGGGTTTTGCTCAGGTTTTGACTCGTTTTTAACGATTCCGGCTCGACGCCGAAAAATACTATTTCCTCGGGGCATTCGCCTAATTGTTTTGAGAGATTTATCACCTGCAGGATATCGGCTTCGTGAAGTGAAAAATTGCTTAGTTTCTTGACGCTTTGGACCTCATCGGCCGTAAACCGCCTGATTGTTCCCGGCTCGACGCCCATTTGGGCGCAGTCAATGATGACGGCCTTTTTACGATTTGCAATCAGGTGCAACAGAGACATACCTGCTGAACCGGCGTCGATAAAATCAACGAGAGGGAATTTATCCTGTTGTTTGGACAATCGCCTGACCAAGTGAACGCCAATGCCCTCATCGGACAAAAGCTCGTTGCCAAGTCCTATGACGACGACGTCTTTCCTGTGCGGTTGATTTATCACCGGACAAACTTTACATCAAGAAAATGCGTCGAGCAGGAAATACACGGGTCATACGCCCGAACCAGCATTTCAAGCTTTAGCCGAATCTGATTTTCACCTTCATCGAGGATTTCAGGCACCAGCTTCTCAAAATCCTTCTGTATATTGGCGTGGTTCTGGTTTGTTGGGATGCATATATCGGCGGCGACGCATTTGCCGTTTTTGTCGAACTCGTAGTCGTGGAAAAGAATTCCCCGCGGCGCCTCAACGCAGCCGGAACCCTTGCCGGCCTTAGGAGAGCTTGTAACCTTTTCGTCTTTTAATCCCTTGGTGAGCAATTCATCAATCATTGAGATGCTCGTTTCGACGACGTGAACGCACTCGACGAGCTGGGCGATGGTGTTCATATACGGATTGCAGCAGCCCTGTTGAAGGCCAAACATCTTTGCGACGTTTTTGGCCATAGGACCAAGCAAATCGGCATTATTGTTGAACCGGGCCAGAGCACCGACCGCGTAAGTATCACGGTGCCACTTCGCCCACTTGGCTGTTGACTGCTCTACGATGTATTCGTTTGCAACTTCGTGCCATTTCTCAATCGGTAATACTGCTCCTTTGGCGTCCGTTGAGGTTATGCCGCCGTGATAAAACGTATAGGTCGGCTGGTCGGTCTGCTTGAGTGAAACGTATTCCGTCGGCCGTTCAAACCTCGGTATGTTGTCGGCGACGCTCAAAACCGCCTCGGCAATTTCTTTCAAAACAGGGACGGCGTCTTTGAGCGTCTTTTGCAATTCTCTCAATTGTTTTTCCGTTGGGATTCTCGTCAGCCCGCCCGGTATTAGCGTTACCGGATGCGTTGTTCTGCCGGCTAAAAGGTCGGACCATTCATTGGCGATTCTATGGGCATTGACGATGGTTTTAACAACTTCTGCTGCCCTGGCGACTAACGGCACAACTGACGGCGCGCCGAAGAAATCCGGCGCAGCGAGATACCCGATATGGAGTGTATGGCTTTGAAGCTGTTCGGAATAGTGCATCAGGATTCGCAGCTTGTCGGCCTGCTCGGAAACTTTCAAACCGAGCGCCGATTCAACCGCCTTTGTCGCGGCAAGCGAATGCGTGATTGAGCAAATCCCACATATTCGTGAGACAATTGTCTGAATATCCTGATAGCTGTGGCCGCGGACCATTGCCTCGAAGAACCGCGGCGCCTCCGGCACCTGCCACTGTATCTTTTCAATTTTGCCGTTGCCGGCGTTGACGACAATATTGCCGTGTCCTTCGACGCGGGTAATGTGATGAACGTTTATATCAAGATTTTTATGCATTTGTAGGCCCCTGTCCGGTTCCAAAAAGCACCATTTTGGCCTTGAGCGCCTCGACGCTCAAACCGTATTTTTCGATGACGTCCTTCGCCGCGTTGATATTCGGGTCGTCGATGTAGCCGCGACATCCAAAACACCTGAATCCCGATGACGGGCACCTCGCGCCGCACCCGGCCCTTATAATCGGCCCCAGGCATACCTGCCCGTAATCCCACAGGCAGGGGTTGCCCTTCGCCTTGCATTCCACGCATACCGGCCACTCCGGAATCTCCGGTTTTTTCCCCATAAGCAGGCAGCGAATAATGTATGTAAATTCCTTTCTATCTATCGGGCAGCCGTGGATTTTGTAATCCACCTTTACGACCTCATCCACGGCCTTTGTCGGCATCGTGTCCAAATGCGGCATATCCGCCGATTTGCCGTAAACGCAGCATTTGACATCCTGCATCTCGAAATTGTTTTTCAGCTTGTTTATCCCGCCGATTGTCGCGCAGGCGCCCAGCGCGATAAGAACCTTCGCCCTTGTCCTTATAATCTCAAGCCGTTTTTCGTCCTCAGGCCGTGTTATCGAGCCCTCGATAATCGCTATGTCGTATTCGCGACTTTGTTCGCTCATCGCCTCGCGCCATTCAACCACGTGCACTACGTCAATGAGGTCGAGCAGCTCCTCTTCGAGGTTCACAATCTGAAGCTGGCATCCTTCACAGCAGGCAAAATCGAAAATTGCTACTCTGGGTCTGTCCATCTTATATCGCCTCCGGCGCTGTATTCAGGTCCGAATACCTAAACACCGGACCATCGACACAGACGTAATAATTGTTAATCTGGCAGTGCCCGCACTTTCCAACGCCGCACTTCATTTTCCGCTCCAGGTTCAAAAAAATGTTCTCCCTCGCAACGTTGGCCTCATCGAGGGCCAGCAGCACGAATTTATACATCACCGGCGGCCCGCAGACGAATACAAGAGCGTTTTGCAATTCAGTTTCAATTTTCGGTATCAGCGTCGTTACCACGCCGACGTTGCCGAGCCAGCAGTCGTCGACCTGGTCGATTGTCTCCATAAAACGCATATCCTCTCTGTGAGACCAGGCGTCAAGCTCCGAGTGAAAGAACCGCTGCGCCATACATTTTGTTCCCAGCAGGACCACAAGCTCTTTGTAGTCGGCTCGTTTATCGAGAACGTAATTGATGAAAGACCTTTGCGGCACAAGCCCGATACCGCCGCATACAAACACGATATTTTTATCCTTTGCCTCATCGACCGGGTATGTGCCTTTCCCGTATGGGCCGCGTATCCCGATTTTGTCGCCGATTCGCATCTTGTGAATTGCGTTTGTGACGTTCCCGATTCGCCGCACGACAAGCTCGAAATATCCCTTCTGCGTCGGCGACGATGAAATCGTTATCGGCGCCTCTCCGATGCCGGCCACGGAAACCTCGACGAACTGCCCCGGTATAAAATCGAATGGCTCGCCGTCGTCGATTGACAGCCGAATGTACATCTCCGTCGGGTTCATCAGCCGCTTTTTCTCAAGCGTCGCCAATCGCGGCAGGTAAATATCTTTTTCTACTGCACACCGCTCACTCATTGCCTATGCTCCTATCTGCAAATCAAACACCAGTTTGAATTTATTTAATTCCCAAATCTTCAATCAACCTGTTATACACCTTAATCGGGTTTGCGATATCCGGCAGACACGCACTTACACATCGCCCGCAGCCCACGCAGGCCGGTATCGAACTACCTATTTTCTCAGGCACGTACTTGGCCTTGCGATAAAGACGGTGCCTGAACCTGTCCTGGCGTTTCTTCCTGAACTCATGGTCGCCCGCCACCTTGGTAAATCCGTCTAACAGGCACCCGTCCCATACGCGCTCTCTTTTACCATTCATAAAATTCCAGGAAACATCGTCCTGCACGTTAAAACAATAGCAGGTCGGGCAAACCTGGTTGCAGGAGCCACAGCTAAAGCAGGTCTTCGCCTTCTCTTCCCAGACCTGATGTTTGTATGCCCTTTCGAGCAGCTTAGGCAGGTAAGAATAATCGCAGTTCAGCTTGTGCTTATTGAGGCGCTCCTGGTTCTCTGCCCAGACCTTCTTTCTTTTCTCAAGGTCGTTGTCGTCAGCGTCTTTCGGGTCTTTTATGCCGGCCACGAGCTTTTCGCCTTTCTTCGTGCCGATTTCCATCACGTAGGAATCGCCGATATCGGTCAGCAGAATGTCGAAGCCGGTTTTTACGGTGGCCGTTCCCATAGAAGCCGCGAAAACATTCTGCGATGGCGTTACGACGTCGCACGCGATTATCGTGGCGTTTTGACGCCTCTTCATATAATGGCAGTCGTAGTTATCCTGCGAGAAAAGCCGGTCTGACTGGTTTATGGCCTCCATATCGTATGGGTGAACGCCTAACAGGATAAAAGGCGTTTCGTCGTAAACGGACTTATAGCCGTCGCCCATCTCGTAGGTAAGCAGCGTTTCAACAGGCGGCAGCAGATACTTTCTGCCCGGCGGTCGAAGCGTCACATCGTAATCAAGCCGAAGCTGCTCTGCCGAGTCGAGCTGCTCAAATTCAAAACGGTCGCCTTTGGCGCAGGGGCCGAACACTTTTTGCTGTTTTATCAGTCCGCTTACAAATCCCTTAAAAGCGTCTTTGCCTATTTTCCTCGTTTTCATCTTCTGCCTCAATTACTCATTTTTTATTGATACTCGATTACTTATGCCCACGCCCGCCATTTACAATGCTCATCCTGAAGGAATATAGTATGGCAGACGGGCAAGGTCGCTGGCAATGTCTATTGTAATGACTTTTACTTTCTTTGGAACGGAAATTCTTTTCGGAGAGAAATTTAATATGCCCTTTATTCCGGCTCTGACCAGCGAATCAGTTACTTGCTGCGCCGCCTTTTCGGGGACGGCGATGATAGCTATATCCACCTGTCGTTTGCGGAGAGCGTTTAACCGGCTGACGTCCTCAACGACAATATTGTTTATATTTTTCCCTATCTTTTCTGGGTCGCTGTCAAACGCCGCCGCGATGTCAAAACCGTATGTGCGAAACCCGGGATATGCAAGAACCGCCGAGCCGAGATTGCCGGCTCCTATGACGGCCGCCTTGTGAAGCGTGTCGAGCCGGAGTATTTTTTTTATCTGCTTTGACAGGCGTTCGATACTATAACCCACGCCCCGTGTCCCGAAATCGCCGAAGTATGAAAAATCCTTCCTGATTTGCCAGGCGTTTATGTTCACAAAATCAGCCAGCTTGCTGCTGGATACGCTGAAGACGCCCTGCTGCGATAATTGCGCCAAACCCCGAAGGTAAACCGGCAGCCGGCGAACTGTTTCATTTGGTATCTTGCGGTATTTCACAGTTACTATACGATGAGATTGTGATTGAGTTCACATTCACAAAGTCAGAAAAGCACAGTATATGAAATCCGCCCAATCCCGTCAAGTCAACAAACGAATTTATTTTGAGCAATCAATGCAACTTCTTTGTTTATCAGAGCTTATATAATTTTATCGGACCACCCGGCTTCATTTCTCGCACTTGTTTTTCGCAAAGTCCCAAAGGCCTCTTATACTTTAACTATGAGGAGCAGTGCCGTTGCTGCACGGGAAAACTTGTTCTAAATCCGGCTAAAGTAAGAGGCACAATCTATCGAAACTACATTGGCTTCGGAGGAGTCATCTCGGCCAGGGATATTCAGTTGCCAATGCTTCGGATAATTTTATGAAGGTAGCTTCAGACAGACAAACAGTTCGCTGGTGGGAAAGAGTCGCAGTCGCCGTCCTGCTGGCGACGGCCATTTTCTATGCGCGATGGGCAAAATCCGCCCCATCGGGTTTTAATTCATCCAGAACGATTCAGGCGATTGCCCGCATTTATATGGCTCAGGGCGATTTCGACAAAGCCGAAACGCTAATCGATAATGCGCTTTCTACGCTTGCCGGCAAAGCCGAAGCCGCCGAGGAAAAAAGCTCATACCTCGTTGACCTCGCATGGATTTATAAAAACCAGGGCCGGTTCGAAAAAGCCGAGAAACTCTGCCGGCAGGCGCTGCAATTACAACGGCAATTGTATTACAAGGACCACCCCTATATCGCATACACGCTCCGCATAATGGGTTCGATTTACCAGGCGCAGGCAAAGTTCCCCCAGGCAGATGCTTCTCTCGATAAGGCCCTAACCATTATTCGTAAATGCCATTTGCCCGACGACCCTGTTGTCGCCTCATTCGAGGTCGATATCGCCCGCCTGCTCGTCGCCGAGGGCAAATTCGACCGGGCCGAAACAATTTATGAGCGGGCATACCTGCGTATCAGCGATTATTACGGCGCTGAGCATCTATATACGGCCGGCGTCCTCGCGGATATCGGCAAGCTACATTATCTTCAGGGGAGATTCGATGAGGCCGAGCAAGCAATGACGTGCGCTTTATCGATTCAGGAGCAAACCTATGCCAGCGCCCATCCGGCCATTACATCCAACCGCTTGATTCTGACTCGAATTTATTTAGCTAAAGGCCGGTTGCCGCAGGCAGAAGAATTGTTCATTAAGACGCTCAATGCAATCGAAGTCAAATCAGGATATGAAAATCCTCTCAATAGCGAAATCCTCGCTTGTTTAGCTGATTTGTATCTGGAAACCGACCGTTTCGCCCGGGTAGAAAACCCCTTCTCTTTTGTTGGCGGTTAATCCTTACCGCACCGCCCGTTACCATCGCAGCATAAAGCTCACGTTGACCCGGCCTTTGCCTCTTCGCGTTTCTTCTGTTTCCTTTAGGGGATAGCCGTAATAAACCCCGCCGCTGAAGTTATCGCCATACTCAACCAGCGTGCCGACGCCGATAGAAAACAGCGTCTCGTGGCTTTCTTCGGTCCCGGCCGGGTGGTTTATCGTGCTCCTGCCGAAATCAGAAAAGACCAGCGGCGCCACTTTTTTCAAACCCTTCTCTTTTCTTTGCTCTTTATCAACCTCTTGTCTCGAGGCGCTTTTGAGCTTCTCATACCTGATAAGGTCGAACTCATACTGCGCGCTGGCCAATACGCCGCCGTCGCCGACAATCTCGTATTCGTCATAACCACGAACGCTGTAAAATCCGCCGAACGGCGTCATTTTATTGGGCGGCAGCCGGTCGCTTGTTAATATCCATTTCAGCGTAGTGCTCAGCCGGGTAACCTTGTTTGTGTCAAGCAGTCTGCTGTAACTTCCGTAAAGATTATGAAATGCGAAATCCTTCTCCGCGCCGAGGCCGTCCGGAGGCGTCGGCGGCCTTGAACGAGTAAATTCCTCCTGCTCGGAACCTCCCATACTCGCCGTGAGTTTATAACCCAACGCTGCGTTTGACACATCGTCGCGTTTATGAACGTCAATGCCTGCCCCCCACAGGTGCATTCTGACGCTGCTGCTGGTTATTTCGAGGTCATCGAAGAAAGAAGTATTTTTACTTATCTCCTCGCTGACGGTGCCGATGATATCAAAGAACCAGCCGTTGCTTTGCAGAACGTTATATTTAAGATTTGCGCCGATAAATTTACCGCCGCCGATAAACTGTGCTTCAGTCGCCTCGGGGCTTATGTCAAATTCGCTATAGCCGCCGTATATGTTGAGTCGAAGCTTAGGCCCGTTAATCGGAATATCATAGCTGCCGAATAGTGCGTAATTGTCTTCGATGCCCGAATCCCACGGCGACTGATACGTAGCGAAAAACGAATCGTCGTAGCCGAGCAGGTTTGTATTGATAACGCCAACTATGGGGCTCCACCTCCGCTCCTTCACTCCTGAGTTATCGACCTGGATAAAATAGTGCCAGGGGTTGGCTTCGTAAATACCGTAATTTACCACCAGGGTATTGGGCTCATCGCCTTTACCTACCACAGGCGAAACGTATCTGTCGGGATTGAGGTTGAGCAGGTTTACAAAATCGTCCAGCTTCTTGCGGTTCATTACCCGGCCCTGCCTTACAGGCGACCAGCTCAGCATAGTGTTGGCGTCGAGATAACCTTTTTCAGCCACGGCCTGATTCACGTCATAATACTTCAGGCCGACGCTGCTTATCCGGGCTTCAATAATATCAACAAGCAGAATTCCATCTTTTAGTTCTGCTCCCTTGAGGACCCCCGCGGGCACATAAACATAAATGCCGCCGTAATTTTTTTGCTGGTAAACCGACAGCACGTATTGCGTAAGCCCCTGTATCGTCCGAGCGGAAACGTCTCTGGCAATTCCGGGCGCAGCAATCACTTCTTGCAGAAAAGTAAAATCGTAAAGATACTGGCTTTCTGCCTTATTCAGGGGCTTGTCTGAGGCGTTGAAAACGACAGGCATATCCGCCAGAAGCTCCGACGTGGAAACGAGCGTATTGCCGTTGAAGCGAATCTCCCTGACCTTCAGTTTAGGCGTCGTATCCGCCGGCAGCCGGCTTTTGGCAAGCTCTATCTGCGTCTGCTGCTTTTGCTCTTCTTTTTTGGCCTTTTGCGCCTCGGCCTGCTCTCGTTTGTCCGCCTCTTCTGCCGAACGCTGGCCCTCGAACTGCGGTGCCGGCTTTTCCCTGGCCGAAAGGTAAGGTAAACAGAACAATGTAATAACTATCGCCAATTCTACCAGTTGTTTTGCCCTTCTCATAATTACGCCCTTAATATAAGTCCTTTAGTTCAAAGTGGTTATTCTAATTCAATCGGCATTGATTGAACATTATTTTTAGCAAATTTCCGCTCGCCGAATTGCCGATAAAATCACCGGATGGCTCCAAAACAATACATTTTGCACAAAACCGAAAAACCGGAACAGTTTTTCCGCATTATCAATACTGATAATCGCCCTTTTGGCTCGTCTTTCTGACCCGTGTTAAGGCAAAGGTTATGACGGAACGGAAAAAAATCTGGATTTGGTCGTTTAATATCGCTGCCCTGTCATTATTTGGCTTCTTACTAATCTGGAGCCGCACCGATACCAAAACGATGCGTTCGCTTTTCGCAAACGTTTCATATTACCTGACGCTGCTGATAGCCGTTCTCTGGATAATCCAGTTGACGGCGCTTTTAAGAGAGCTCGGCTTTTCTATCCGCGTTTTTTTTCGAAATTACTGGCCGGGCATCGTTTTAGCGCTTGGCTTAACCATTTTTGTCTTTTGCTCGGTTAAAGTGGGCTTCAAAACCCTCTCCGATGAAACAAATCTCGTCTCGGTCTCCGGCTCTATGACCCGTAACAAAACCGTGCTCAATTGCACGATGGCCAAATACTATTACGGCAACCTTCAGCCGATAAATCAGGAAATCGAAAAAAGACCCCTCGTATTCCCCTTCCTTGTAAGCATCATTCATACCTTCACTGGATTTCGGTATCAAAACGCCTTCGCCCTGAATTTCATAGTGATGTTTTTATTCCTCGCAGGCGTATATGCCGCCGCCCGCAAGCTGCTCGACGCCTGGTCCGCCGTCGCCGCTGTGTTTTTTGTTCTCTCTTATCCGGTCTTTACCATATTTGCGACCTCAGCCGGGTTCGACGTTCTCAACAGCGTCTTTTTTATCCTGATTCTTGCGACCGTGTTTCACTTCGTTAAATCGCCTTCCTCTCCCGGCTTTGGTTTTCTGCTTTCCTCGCTTATAGTGTTCGCAAACATCCGCTACGAATCCGTTGTCTTTCTGTTGCTCATCCCGCTGCTGCTGGCGTTTAAAATCAAATGGCAATATCTGAAGGACTCATTTCACCTGTTCTGCGCCATCCCGCTCGCCTGCCTGCCTTACCTGTGGGTCCGGCTTCTAAAGCCCGGGGCTTATTACGAAAGCGTTAAGGACGTCAAGCTATTTTCCTTCAAGGCGCTGGCGACAAATTTATCCTCGTTTTTCAGTAACCTTCTTGATTTCAGCTACACCCTGCCTTACGCGGGCCTGGTTACACTGGCCGGCATTTTGATATTCTTATATCTGCTCATCCTGACGCTTCGCAAAAAGGCCTTTGTTGAAAACCGTCAGCGATATTTTCTTGTGGTCCTTTTCATATCCGCCGGCCTGAGCACCCTGATGTATTTCGCACATTTCTTCGGCCGTTACACGCACCCTTCCTCCGCTCGATTTTTCATCACGCTTTCATTACTTTTTGCCTTTAGCCCCGTTATCCTGCGAATCGCCAGTCCCCGGCTGGTTTCAGGCCCCGTGCTGTTTTTGCTTGCGGTCGTCTCTTTCGTTTACTATCACCCGATAGCCGTCGAAGGCCGGCTCATAAATTCCCTGACCCTGAACAGGCATACCGGGCAATACATCAATTTCCTGAAAAAACTCGACGATAAAAATATACTTATTATTTCATCACGCCCCGGTCAAAACGTGGCATTGGGTTATGGGGCCGTTGACTTCGCGTATGCGAATAAAAACAAGGCCGCCTTGTTAAAAGAGCTTGACCGCCATTTATATTCGAAAATCGTCGTGTTCCAGGAAATAACTCATGATACAGGAAAACCCTCAATTGATACGACCCTCGACCCTGCATACCGGCTATTGCCGGTTTATGAAATTCAAACCACGGCATCTGCTTTTCTGAGGATTTCCGAATGCACAGCATCTATTACGGGAGTCGTGGACCGGGAAACCGAACCGCCGGTCGGACCGGCAAAATAAAAAACCGGGGATTGCCCCTGGCAACCCCCGGCCATTCTCGATTTTCTAAAGAACTGTTATTATCCGCCTAAGGCCGCCAGCCGGGCCTGGACGTAAGCTGCCATCGCCGCGTTGTCCGAACCCGTTACCGGCTCCGTGTATTTCGCCGCGAACGCCATCGCCTCATCCGCCGGCAGCTTCAAATCGTTATGAAGTATATTCATGTATTCCGCCAGTGCGTCAAGCCACTGCGCCGCTAATGCGTACGGGCTGCCCTCTTCGGCGTTCTTCATCGCCGCCGCTATCATCGCCATCTGCTCTTCTGAAGGAGGCGCTCCCGTAGGCGAAAACTCATTTATTACCTCTGCCAGCGCGCCAAGCTGAGACCCGTCCGCGTCCGCAAGCGTTAAAGCCGCGCCCTTTAACTTCGCGCACGCCTCGCAGGGCGAGACGCCGCTCGACATCCCCAAAGCCCCTTCCATATATACCTGGACCTGCTCTCCGGAAACGCCCAGCTCCTTTGCCGCCCAGTTCATCAACGCCGGACATCCCCCAAACTTCAATTCCGGCTGCTGTATCGGCGCCGCTTCGATGTTTGTATCGGTGCTTGTTTCTGTTTGCGTTTCTGTCTCGGTTTGCGTTTCCGTCTCAGTTTGGGTTTCTGTTTCGGTTTGTGTCTCTGTTTCAGTTTCCGTCTCGGTCTGTGTTTCTGTTTGTGTCTCGGTCTCTGTTTGTGTTTCCGTCTCAGTTTGGGTTTCTGTT
>JAFGDN010000058.1 GCA_016932095.1 Sedimentisphaerales bacterium | reverse complement strand
GGGGATGACTGAGGCTCTTAATGGTTGCTTCTGGCTTCGCAGGGACTTGTTGGAGATAGACTTATGAAAAAAGCCCTAACTTTGAGACACTTTCTCCCTTGACTTGTTTAGCTCTGTCTCACTGTCTGCCAAACAGACGGCAATACCTGCTGAAAGCAGAAAGACAAATGCCGTCAAACATTGAATAGAACTTTTCCTCGTCATAATTGAACCTCCTTTTTGGGTACAGTTGGTGTTTTCATATTTTTCCTTCTTTCAAAGGGAACAATACATTCTTAAAAAACATTGTCAAAGAAAAAATTTACGGAAAATTTGCACGCATTTCATAAGTCCTTATGGGGGGGGGGTATTTACAAACGGAAAAAATTTTTATAATTATTTTTGACAAATGGTCTGTGAACGGAACTAAAACGAGATTGCCAAATACACCAAAACCGAGTACCCTTTTATTTATGGTTGTAACAAAAAACATACAGGTCCGGACAAAAGGCAATTGCGATGTCGTTGACATTACCCCCCAGGCCGCACAGGCAGTCGCTGAATCAGGGATAAAGGCCGGAATCGCGACCCTCTTTAACGTCGGCTCAACCGCCGCAATAACAACGACCGAATATGAGCCGGGGCTGGTCAAATATGATATTAAAGCCGCATTCGAGAAAATCGCCCCTCAAAACGACCGATACGAACACGAA
Organism: Sedimentisphaerales bacterium; assembly: GCA_016932095.1. Classification (GTDB taxonomy): domain Bacteria; phylum Planctomycetota; class Phycisphaerae; order Sedimentisphaerales; family Anaerobacaceae; genus Fen-1362. Next base: position 21,716 of record JAFGDN010000058.1, on the reverse strand, counting down.
AAGACCTGGCACGATGACAACGGCCACGCCCACGTCAGGGCAACGCTGCTTGGCCCTTCGCTGGTCGTGCCCGTTGTTGACGGCAAACTGACGCTGGGAACCTGGCAGCAAATCGTCCTTATCGACTTCGACACCCGCCTCCGCAATCGGCAGGTCGTATGCCAGATTATCGGCGATTAAGCCCCTTTTTGCTTGCAGTCGGCCGATTTGAATTTATGATAATAAAAAAGGATTAGCGATAGCAAAGTGAAAGGGATTTGGATTATGAACCCGGAAATCGAAAAAGAGTTACATAAAGCCGACGCATTTCTGCGGGAAATCGAGCATTTGATTGCAAGCGGCTTATTCAAGGCCTCTATGGAACGCGCCTATTACGCGATGTTCCACGCCGCCACCGCCGCGATAATGGCTAAAGAAATTGACCAGGGGGCAAGACAGGCCATTATTCCCGTCCTGGATAAATGCCTCGTTAAAACGGGGTTGCTCGATAAAAAGTTTCTTGGCTATTTGCGCCAGGCATTCAATGCCAGCAAGGCCGATTCCGAGAGAACTGCTTTCGGCTCATCCGACCACAGGCAGGCACAGATGATATTGCTGAGAACCAGGGAATTTGTCGCCGCCTGCAAAAAACTTTGCGAATAACCGGCCCACAGGTGATTTATGCTGAAAACCGTCTTAAACACAAAGACGCAACGAAGAAAACAGAAGACCGCGGACAGAGAACGGATAACCGAGGCCGGATGCCTGTTTTCTGTTTTCTGTCTTCTGTTCTCAGTCCTCATTCTTGCGTTACTGTCCGGCTGCGGCGGGCCTCGTAAACAAGCCACCCAAAAACAGCCGAAAGCCCAGGATGAGCTTGGCCCGACCATCGGGTCGCTTGTCGAGATATTCGCCTCCGAACCGATTGCCGTAAAGGGCTACTCACTTATCGGCGGTCTCAACGGCGCCGGCTCATCCGAGTGCCCCCCGCAAATCAGGAGGTATCTCGAAAAATATATCCTCCAGCATGTCTCAGGCGCCAAGGTCAATATAGATGAGCTTATAAACAGCCCCGACACGTCCGTGGTTACCGTCGAGGGCATTATCCCGCCGGCCGCCTCAAAAAACCAGCGATTCGACGTAAGGGTCTCCGCCTTACCCGGAACGCAGACCACCTCTCTTGAAGGCGGCTGGCTGTATGGCGCCGACCTGTATGAGGCACGGCAGCTTGGCCTGAGCATCAAAGCCCTTGCCGGCGCCGAAGGGCCTGTTTACATTGATTCGATTTCTTCTGAAGTTCACGACCCGAGGTCGGGTTTTGTCCTCGGCGGCGGCTCAGTCCTCGAAGAATACGAAATAAACCTGGTCCTTAGAAAACCCGACTACCGCATCGCAAGCCAGATTCGTAACCGCATAAATGAACGATTCGAATACGACACCGCCTGGGCGCTTGCCCCCGGCAATATCGAGCTTCGCGTCCCGGTCAAATACGCCAGAACCAAAGAAAAATTCATCCGGCTCATAAGGGCAACCTATCTCGCCGAAATACCCGAACTTGCCGAAAAAAGAATCGAAACCCAGATTAGCAATCTGGTCACATCCTCAAATAAAAACTCGGCAGAAATCGCGCTTGAAGCCATCGGCAACGCCTGCCTGCCCCGGCTGGCCACACTGCTCGATTCCAACGACCCGGAAGTGCGTTTCCGGGCTGCACGCTGTATGTTTAACCTCGGCAATCCTAAGGGGCGGGAGGCGATTTTCAACACTGCCGGCGACAAAAAATCGCCGTTCCGCGTCGAAGCAATCGAGTCAATCGTCGGCTCAGCCGCCAGCCCGGATACGTCTTCAATGCTAAGAGGACTGCTGCGTGACGACGACTTTTCGGTGCGTCTCACTGCTTACGAAAACCTTGCCCGCATCAACGACGTAATGATATCCCGCAACTTAATCGCCAATAGTTTCTACCTCGACCAGATTACAGACGGAGGAAAGCCGGCCATATTCGTTTCCCGGCAAAGCCAGCCCCGCGTGGCGCTGTTCGGCTCGCCGATTTACTGCCAAGGCGATATTTTCGTCGAAACTCCCGACGGCTCCGTTACCATAAACGCACCGGCTGACCAGCAGGTCGTTACCATAATAAGAAAGCACCCCCGCCATCCGGACAAAATCATCCGGCTGAACTGCTCTCTGAACCTGGCAGACATCATTCAGACCCTGTGTAAAGAGCCGCAGGCACAGCCAGGCGAGAGCGGCCCAGGCCTCGGCGTCCCCTATTCCACTCTGGCAATGCTGCTTAAACAATTAGCCGACGCCGGCGCCGTATCAGCCGAATTCCATTCCAGCCCGCCGCCGAAAACACTTCCAAATATAAAGAAATAATGCCGTATCGACCGATAATATTAAAACCAAATGTCATTTTCGGATTACCCTTTACGCTTGTGTGCCCTTGTGGTGAAAAGCAGGTGAATAGATGCGTCTTGAAAAAGTTATTATAGATGGATTCAAAAGCTTCTCGGACAAAACAGATTTCGTATTCTCCGCCCCGATAACCTGTATCGTCGGCCCAAACGGCTGCGGCAAAAGCAATATCGTTGACGCTGTAAAGTGGGTTTTCGGCGAACAAAGCGCAAAATCGCTGCGAAGCGGATGTATGGCTGACGTGATTTTTAGCGGCTCATCCAGCAGGAAAGCAGCGGGCTGCGCGGAAGTGAGCTTGTTCCTCTCCAATACCGACGGCAGCACCACCGGCCGGCTCCCGATTGACGCCGAAGAGGTCCAAATCGCACGAAGAATCTACAGGACCGGCGAAAGCGAATACCGGCTCAATAACAAGGTCTGTCGCCTCAAAGACATTCGTGAACTATTTATGGACACCGGCGTCGGCGTAAGGGCATACTCCATTATCGAACAGGGCCAGGTCGAACGCCTTCTTATGTCTTCACCCGTGGAACGCCGGCTAATATTCGAAGAGGCGGCGGGCATCAGCAAATACAAGGCGCACAAGGAAGAGGCGATGCGAAAGCTCGAACGCACCGAGCAAAATCTCCTTCGCCTGGCGGATATCCTTTCCGAGATTGCAAGCCGGCTGCGAAGCGTAAAACTCGCCGCGGGCAAGGCAAGAAATTACCTGCAGTACACCCAGCAGCTAAAAGAGCTGCAGGTCAACTACTCCCTGGCGGAGTTTGATAAAATATACAAGGCCTCGTCACAGAAAAAAACTGCCCTCGACGAAACCGAAAAACAGTTCGCCTCCGCCGCCGCCGAGGTCGCCAAACTCGATACCCTGCTGGGGCAAACGGGACAGCAGATAATCGAAACGGAAAACGCCGTCAACCACACGGATAACTCACTGGTCGCAGTGCAGAGTAAAATCGAACAGCAGCTTCAGCGGGTGGAATTTCTCAGAACACGAATCAAAGAGCTTGAAGGCAGAAGGGCCGCTGCTGTTACGAGGGCGCAGAATCTCAATACGCAGAAAAGCTCGTTCGGTATAGAGATTGAAAAATACCAGTCAAAGCTTGCGCAAAACGAAAAAGACCTCGGGCAATGTAATCTCGACATCGAGCTGACGGGTAAATCAATCGCCGAAACAGGCGCCCGGGCATCGGCGCTGGAAGCCGAGCTTGAAGATGAAAAATCCGGAATCATAGATATCGTCCGCCATACCGCCCAGCTTCACAACGAGCTGCAAAGCATATCCGTTTATCGCACGAACCTGTCTTCTCAGAAGGACCGTCTCGCGGGCCGGGCACAGACCGCCGGCGCCGAACTTGAAAAGCTGCTGACTGAAAAAGCCCAGTGCGAAGCACGGCTGGCCGACATTGAAAACGTCCTTGCCGACCTCACCAAAAACCTTGACGCCAAACGCAGTCAGGCCGATTCCTGTGCAACCCGTATCGACGAGGACAAAAAACGACTGGCTAACAGCAAGGAGGCCAGAAGCGCACTGGCGGGCGAGCTTGCGGTTTTGATTGATATGGAAAACCGACGTGAAGGCGTTAAGGCGGGCGCCAAACGCATCCTCGAAAACCCCTCTCAGTTCGATTACGTCGAGGGGATTTTGGCTGACGTTATAACGGCCCATATTGACTATGCCGCTGCGGTTGAGGCGGCCCTGGAGGACAAGACCGACGCCGTGGTAATCACTTCTACCGATAAGCTGATTGCAGATAAAACGGCGGTCGATTCGCTCGATGGCCGGGTGCATTTCATAACCCTCGATAAAATTGAGCCGTTCCGTGACAGCGCCGACCTTTCTGCTATACCCGGCGTTAAAGGCCGGCTTGTCGAATTCGTCAGCTTCCAGCCGGCGCACGCCCCGCTGGTCTGGTCGCTGCTCGGCAAAACGCTTATTGTTGATTCCATCGATTCGGCCTTATCGCTGTGTGGAGAGCTTGGCGCTGAGTATAAATTTGTAACGCTCAAAGGCGAATTCGTATCAGCCGACGGGCTTATCAAGTTAGGTCCGCTGGGCCGGGCAACGGGGCTTATCTCCCGCAAAAGCCGGCTTCACCAGCTTCAGGATACAATCGCCAATATCGAGACGGAGATAACCTCGCTTCAAAATCAAATCGACGGCTCCACCCGCACTGCCGAGCACCTCGGCAAGCTCTGCAAAGACCTGCGAACCGCCGTTTATGAGGCGAACACCGAAAAAACACAGATAAACTCGAAGCTGGCCGCCTTAGACGACGGTATCAAACGGCTGAGAGACGAGCAGCCCCTCATCGCAAGTGAAATCAACCTGCTCGAAAGCCAGATTGCCCAATCCGTCCAGCAGGAATACCAGTCAAAACAGAAACTTCAGGAGCTTGAGGCCGTAAACTCTCAGCGTAACGCCCGAATCAGCGAGCTTCAAAGCAGTTACGCAAACCTCAAAGAAGAGCAGCAGACGCTAATCGACAAACTCACCGACCTGAAGGTCTCGCTTGGCCAAATCACCGAGCATCGTCTTTCGCTAAAGGCAACCATTCAATCCCTCCAGCAGCAGATTCAGGCCAACACAGGCGCCCTCGACGCGGCCGAATCCGAAATCAAAACCTGCACCGACCAGGCCGCAACAGCTCAATCCGATATCCTCGCCGCAGAGGCCGCTGTGTCGCAGCTTTTCCTCGAAAAGGACGCCAAACAGCAGGATAGCTCACAGCTCCATCAGCAAATCGAGCAGTTGCTCGCCCGGCAAAAAGAAAACGAACAGCTTCTCCGCGACAGGCGTGCGACGCTAAGCCAGGTCGAGCAGCAGATAAACGAGCTTAAAATCGAGCTTGGCCAGCTTGAAGTTCGCCAGCAGGACCTTATATCGAGGGTTCACGACGAGCTGCAAATCGACCTGCTTGCCTCTTACGCCAATTACCAGGATAGCGCCGTTGACTGGGAGAAAATCCGGGAAGAAATTGCCGACCTCCGCGGCAAAATCGAACGCTTAGGCAACGTCAACCTCGACGCCATACAGGAGAGCGCCGACCTCGAACAACGCCATAACTTCCTTTCAACGCAGGTCGAGGACCTAAACAGCAGCAAGGGCCAGCTACAGCAGCTTATCAACCGGCTTAATAAAATAAGCAGGGAGAAATTCGCCGAAACCTTTGAGATTATCCGCGGTCACTTCCAGCAAATCTTCCGCAAATTGTTCGGCGGAGGCAAGGCCGACGTCATCCTCGAAGAGGCCGACGACGTTCTCGACGCAGGCATCGAAATCATCGCCAAACCGCCCGGAAAGGAAACAAGGAGCATTTCGCTGCTTTCGGGCGGCGAAAAGGCAATGACTGCAATCGCGCTATTGTTCTCCGTATTCAAGACCAAACCATCGCCGTTCTGCTTCTTGGACGAGGTTGACGCCGCGCTCGACGAGGCCAACAACGAACGCTTCGATATGTTACTGAGGGAATTTCAAAAGGATTCCCAGTTCATAATCATTACCCACTCCAAGCGGACTATGGCCTCGGCCGATATGCTTTACGGCATAACAATGCAGACCCAGGGCGTCAGCAAGAAAATCTCCGTCAACTTCGACCACTACGTCTCCGAACCCGCCGCGGCGTAATCTTTTCGTTCTGCGTTCTGAGCTCTGCGTTTTATGTTCCTTTTGACGTAATTGCCGCAAATACCTATAATACCCCCGTTTACACAATTGTCATTCCCGCGCAAGCGGGAATCCAGTGATTAAGGATTTGATTATGGAAACCATTCTGCTGGTTATAGCCGTTGTTCTGCTTGTCCTGTTGTTAATACTGGTCTTTTCGCTTGCTTCAGGCACAAGGGAGAAGCTTGCCCAGCAGGCGTCCTCCGTCGCCTCTCTCCAGCAGCAGCTTGAAGCCGTGCGAACCGCCTCCGACGGCGCTCGAAACGTTCTTCAGGACTCTCTTCAGAAAGGCCACGCCACGCTGACACAGAGTTTGCAGTCCACTTCTGAAACACTTAACAAACTGCATAACCAGATAGGCCAGGTCATCACCGCAAGTACCCAAATGCAAAAAGTCGGCGACGAGGTAAAACGCCTGCAGGACATCCTCGCCAGCCCCAAACTTCGCGGCGGTATGGGCGAATGGTCATTAAATAACCTGCTTTCCCAGACCCTTCCGGCGCAAAGCTATCAGCTTCAATACACTTTCAAAGACGGCCAAAAAGTCGATGCCCTTGTCAATCTCGCCGATTATGCCGTCCCAATCGACTCCAAATTCCCGCTTTCGAGTTTTGAGCCGCTTCTGAAGGCCGATTCCGACGACGCGAAAATCAAACTGCGAAGGCAATTCCATTCTGACGTAATAAAACACATCGACAAAATCGCTTCAAGCTACATCAGGCCATCCGAAGGCACGGTCGATTTCGCGATGATGTTCATCCCCGCCGAAAACGTATATTACGAGGCGATTGTGCAATATCCCGACGACGCTAAAAATATCCTCCAGTATTCATTGGATAAAAAAGTCGTTCCCGTCTCCCCGAATCTGCTTTACGCCTACCTGATGACCGTCGCGATGGGCCTTCACGGATTGCTTATCGAAAAGCAGGCCGCAGAAATCCGCCAAAACCTCAAAACCCTCAATAATTCCCTCGCCGATTTTATTGCCACCTGGGATGTTTTGGGTAAACACCTTCACAACGCCTACTCCCAATATGACGACGGCCAGAAAAAATTAGACAGATTCGCTTTTAATCTTGACCATATACAAAAAGAAGATGTAAAGAATGATTGAAACGTCAAATATAAAGGGTAACGATTTAAAATAACTTGAGCGGGGAACAAAATGGAAAAGTTAATTGCGTTTATTGAAAACCTAAAATCCAACCGAAACGTTACAAATTTTGATGAGGCAGCGACAAAGCAGGGGATAATTCTGCCGATTCTACAAATGCTCGGATGGAATATCTTTGACATTGATGAAGTTATGCCGGAATTCTCAACCGGCGACGGTCGCGTTGACTACTCGTTGAAGTTAGATGGTTATAATAAAGTTTTCATTGAAGCTAAAAAAACGAGCGAGGACTTGGAAAATCATGAAGAACAACTATTGAGTTATTCATTCCGCGAAGGCGTAGAGATTGCTGCTTTGACGAATGGAATAACATGGTCGTTCTATCTGCCAACGAAAAAGGGGGATTGGAAAGAAAGAAAGTTCTTTACGATCGATCTTGTTCAACAAGAGCCGCGAGATGCCGCATCAAAGTTTGTTGAATTGCTGTTGAAAACCAATGTTTTATCCGGCACGGCCCTCGAAAATGCAGACCGTATATATCGAGACAGGCAGAGAAAGGCAAAAGTGGAACAGGCACTGCCAGATGTATGGGTAAAACTTATCTCAGAACCAGATCCTTTACTTATTGACCTGCTCTCGGAGGCAACAGAAAAACAATCTGGTTTTAAACCAGATATCGAGACCGTTAAAAATTTCCTCCAATCTTGCCAGGACAACAGTTTGCCAGAAGTATCGGTTATACAACAAGTTGAAAAACGAGCACCGATTCATAAAAAATTGTCGTCAAAAGGTAAAAAGGCTGGCAGAGTTTCATTACAAGAATTAGTTGATGCTGGTTTGTTAAGAGACGGGCAAACATTGTTCTTTTATCACACAGGGCAAGCATTCAAAGATGAGAAGGTAACTGTCCTTGCTTCGATGAGCAAAGTAAAATACGAGAGAGACGGAAAAATCTACTCTCTGTCCGAACTTGCGAAAAATCTTTTGCAGAAACATTGCGGCAAACGTGATGAACATCAAGTGGCGGGCCCAAAATATTGGCAAACTTATGATGGACGGTTACTTAATGACCTAAATGAACAGATAAGATCTCGCCGAGGTGACCGAAAATAAATTACTGATCTGGACAAGATGCATAGAATTGAAAACAATCTTATCTAAAAAACAAGGTCGTCAAAAATGATTTACGGAGACCTGAGAAATAAAAAAGTTTTAGTGACCGGCTCAAGCTCAGGCATAGGCCAGGCGACGGCTGTCGAATTTGCCAAGCAGGGCTGTTTCATCGGCGTCCACTACTTCAAAACTAAACAGGGCGGCGTTCAAACCTTAGCTAATGTCAAAAAATACAGCACCGGCATCTTGCTGAAAGCCGATGTTCGAAATCCCCGGCAGGTCAAAAAAATGGTCTCGATGTTCGCAAAAGCCGCCGGCGGCATCGACATATTAGTCAATAATGCCGGCGACCTCATTGACAGACAACCATTCGAGACCGCCACAATCGAATACCACGACGACATATATCAGACCAATATCCGCTCAATCTTCTCAGTTACGCAGGCCGCCCTGCCTTATCTCAAAAAAAGCGCCGGTTGTATCATTAACGTCGGTTCAGTCGCAGGCCATCACGGCGGCGGCCCCGGTTCGGGCATTTATGCCGGCGCAAAAGCCGCCGTCGCTACTGAAACTATCGCTATGGCGATAGAATTCGGTAAATACGGCATCCGCGTCAATACCGTTATCCCCGGCCTGATTGAAACTCGCTTCCACCAGCGATACAGCTCATCTGAACGCCGGGCTAAAGTTGCAAAGGAAACCCCCCTGGGTAGAAACGGCGCACCTGAAGACATCGCTAACACAATTTTATTCCTCGCAAGCGCAGAAGCCGCCGGCTTCATTACAGGCGAATACATCGCCGTCAACGGCGGACTTTATATGCGGGCCTGATATAAAAATCCTGAAAGGAGGATTGCTTATGAACAACAAAACAGAAATGAATCGCCGGGCGTTTTTGAGAACAACCGGCGCCGCCGGTCTCTCGGCCGTATTAACAAAGTCAATCGGCACGGCCTTGGCCCAGGAGATTGCCCCGAAAAAAATGAAACTTGCCATTATCGGCACGGGCATTCGGGCAATCGATATGTGGGGAAAGGACGTGCTGGCCGATTACGCAGACAACGTCGAATTTGTCGGCCTGTGCGACCCCAATCCAGGCCGGGTCGAATTTGCCAAAAAATATATCGGGGCAACCTGCCCGACTTTTACCGACTTCGACAAAATGTTAGCCGAGACAAAGCCCGATAAAATCATCGTTACCACTGTTGACGCCTTCCACGACCGGTACATTATCAAAGGTATGCAGGCCGGCTATGATATCATAACCGAAAAACCTCTCACCACCGACGAGCACAAGTGCAAGGCAATCCTCGACGCCGAAAAGAAAACCGGCCGCAATTGCATCGTAACATTCAACTATCGTTACGCCCCACATCGCGCAAAATTAAAAGAGCTTCTCGACGCTGGCGAAATAGGAACGGTTACCAGCGTCGATTTCCACTGGTATCTCGACACTATTCACGGGGCTGACTATTTCCGGCGCTGGCATCGATTACGCAAAATGGGCGGAACCCTGCTCGTCCACAAGGCCACGCATCACTACGACCTTCTGAACTGGTGGCTCGACAGCGACCCCACCGAGGTCTTCGCATACGGGGCGCTTGAGTTCTACGGTAAAAATCACGAGTTCCGTCATACCACGTGCCGCGGCTGCCCCCACAAGGATAAATGCAAATTCTTCTGGGATATCACCAAAGACGAAAAACTCACGCATCTTTATTGCGATAATGAGCAATACGACGGCTATCACCGCGACGGCTGCGTCTGGAGAGAGGATATTGACATATTCGATAAAATGGCCGTCCAGATTAAATACGCCAACAACGTCCAGGTCAGCTATTCCCTCACCACCTATTCCCCTTACGAGGGCTACCGAATCGCCTTCAACGGCACAAAAGGCCGCCTTGAGACGTGGATTAAGGAAAGACAACCCTGGACCGAGCCGCCGCAGGATGAAATTCGCCTGACGCACAACTTCGGCCAGACGCAGCTTATCAATATCCCGCAAACCACGATCATCCACGGCGGAGGCGATACCTGGCTCAAAGACAAAATTTTCAAAGACCCCGCTATGGCAGACCCGCTCAAGCAGGCCGCCGGAACTCGCGACGGTGCTATGTCAATACTCGTCGGCATAGCCGCCAGAAACAGTATCGACACAGGCAAACCCGTCCGAATCGCCGACCTGACCGACATAAAGCCGCAGCCAAAAAGGCCGGTCTGATTATTATCGTTGCTTTTCAAAACTTGTTTTGGTATTAAAAGATTAACGGGAATGACTGACGCGACGAATAATCAGGATTGCTGAAAATGCCGACTACTGCACGGACGCAAAAAAGAACATCCGCCATCGAGCCGCTTCGCAGGGCTCGCAGGCGGGAACATTCAGCCGAAAAAACCTGGTTCATCACGCCCCCCGACCCCCGCGCCGGGCAACTGGCAAGAACACTGAAGGTCTCAAACCTGCTTGCCCAGCTATTGATAAATCGCGGCGTTGCTGACGCACAGGCCGGCTTTGCTTTTTTAAGACCAAAACTGGCCGACCTTATCAGCCCCGAACTGCTTCCAGGCGTCAGACAGGCGGCTCAGCGTATCAAACTGGCGCTTACCCGGAAACAAAAAATCACCCTCTACGGCGACTACGATGTTGACGGAATCACGGGCGTCGCAATCCTCTGGCAAATCCTCACGCTTCTCGGCGCAAACGTCGATTATTACATCCCGCACCGTATCGACGAGGGCTACGGCCTGAAAGCCGACGCCGTCGAATCAATTGCCAAAGCCGGCACAAAACTGCTCATTACTATCGACTGTGGTATTACAGCGCGCACCGCCGCCGAACTGGCCGGCAAACTCAACCTCGATTTGATTATCTGTGACCATCACAGTTTCGCCGATGATTTACCCATCGCTCATACAATTGTTCATCCCGCCCTCGACAAATCCTATCCCAATCCCGACTCATCCGGCTCGCTTGTCGCGTTCAAACTGGGCTGGGCCGTCGCGGACCTGTTCAAAACCGGTCCACGAATCAATCCCCAAATCCGCGACTTTATGCTCAACGCCACTTCGCTGGCCGCTATGGGAACAATCGCCGACGTTATGGAGCTTCGCGGCGAAAACAGGACGCTGACCAGCTTCGGCCTGAGCTTGCTTTCCGACCCCAAATTGCCCGGCCTTACCGCCTTAATCGAGTCCGCCGACCTTTCAGGCAAAGGCCTCGACAGTTACCATATCGGCTTTCGACTCGCCCCTATGCTCAACGCCGCGGGCAGAATCGGCCACGCACGCCTGGCCGTGGAGCTGCTCACCTCGACCTCGCAATCTCACGCCGCCCAAATCGCCGACTACCTCAAAAGCCAGAACGCCCAGCGCCAGCGCTTCGAGCGTAAAATCTTTAACCACGCCTGTCAGCTTATCGCCAAACTCGGCCTCGACAACCCCGAAAGAAAATCCATCGTCCTGGCCGACCCCTCCTGGCACTCAGGCGTCGTCGGTATCGTCGCAGCTCGAATCGTCGATAAATTCTTCCGCCCCACTATCATCATAAACTCCGGCTCGAACCCCGCACAGGGCTCCGCCCGCTCAATCCCCGGCTTCGACATACTCGCCGCGATATCCGCCTGCTCGAAACACCTCGTAACCTTCGGCGGCCATAAATCCGCCGCAGGTGTAACGGTCCTGCCCGAGAACATCCGGAAATTCGTCGACGCCCTCGAAGATTACGCCCGAAATCACCTCGCCGAAGAACAATGCACTCCCAAACTGGCTATCGATGCCCTTACACCGCTTTCGGCTTTCAACTTCGAATCCGTTTCAGAACTTCAATTACTCGGCCCGTTCGGCCAGGGCAATCCTCAGCCCCTCTTCGCCACAAAGAACGTCCGCCTTTGCTCCACTCCCCGCCGTGTCGGAACAAACGCCGACCATTTGCAGCTTGCCGTTACCGACCACACCAACTCGATACGATGCATCGGTTTCCGATTCGGACACCTCGAAAAAAAACTCCTTGAACGCGACATCTTCAATATCGCCTACCACGCCGGAATCGACTCCTTTAACGGCAATAGCTCCATTCAGCTCGTCATCGAAGACATCCAGTTCGAATAACCGTCTTTTTACTTGCCCTTATCAACCACTATTTTCTCAATTTTAAACCTGCCTAATGTCGCCGCGACATTGAAAAAATCCACCGGCTCGCCGTCGCCCGACGCCATTGCTAAATGCCCCGCGTCGAATCCACCGCGACCGCTGGATTTAAACATCGGGTCAAGCCCGACCCATTTATCCCCGACATACGCCTCAACCCAGGCGTGCCCGCCGAATCCGCTCCTGCCCATAAAATCTTCCACGTATGCCACGCCGAAAACCATTCTCGCCGGTATCCCCGCCGACCGGCACATCGCCGCGCACAATACCGCAAATTCGCTGCAGTCGCCTTTCCTGCTTGCCGCAACCTCCGACGCCGAGGCATACCCCACCGATAAACTCTTGCTTTCCACGTAATCACCCACAAATTTTTCTATCCTCCTGGCCGCCTCGCCCGCGTCCCTGGTATCTCCGACCGCGCGTTTGGCAAGCTCGATTACCCTGGCGTCGTCGCTTTGCAGGAACCTGTTTGGCTTTGTCGCCTCGACAATATCTTTATCATTTCCCTTATACGGAAACTTTCCGCCCCTGGGCATACTCGCCGGCTCAACCACCACTATCATTGAGCCGTCTTCGAGTTTCTGTACCCTCTGGTTGTCGCCGGCAGGTATGATTAAACTTCCGTTTGGCTTCGTCGGCTTCAAGCTATACGCGATTGCCCTGGCGCCCCCGGCGTCTGTAATCGGCTCGGGGCTTGCCAAAAACATTTTGTCCCCGATATCGAACCACTCATTGCCGCCCAGCGCAACCTCCTTCTCACAGGTAATCATATCAACCTGCATGCCCAGGACCGGCATATGCATTTTCAAATGTTTGAACTCGTTATCAACAAAACTAATGGTCGTTGTCTCGCCCGTACCGGGCGCTCTCATCGTTTGCACAACCTTAGTCAATGTTGCCGCCCTGCCGAACAAGTCCACCTCTTCTTTGCCGCCGACCTGCTCGTTCACATCAATCGCAGAAAGCAGGTTCGGAACAAACATTTTAAAACTATAACTGGTCCCCTCTTTCAATCCTTTCTCAACCTCAAGCAACCTCAGGCCCTCCGACATCACTGCCCCCTGAGGCCAGGGAAAAGTGGTTTCCCGTGCCCCCTCGCAGCCGTTGGTGCTTGCCCGGACAACCCCGTCTTTGCCCACGGTCCCTTCCGTCCGCATCTCCACAATCCCGATATCCAGCACCGACGTAAAAGATAACGGCTCGCCCTTCATTGTCTCAACGCAGGTCTCGGTCGATCTGACGCTCACCTCAACGGCCATTCGTCTCATCGCAATCTCCAGAAATTCCGTCGTCAGCACCTGGCCGTCTGAGACAATCCTGCTTCGCGCCGCGTATCCGACCTTCGCCCCGTCCATAAGCACCGCGTAATAATCAATCTGCGGCAGGTTTATCGAACCTGCTTTTTCCGCCTTCGCCCAGGCGAACGCACTCCACAGTATTACAACTAACGCCGACGCCAAAATCCTTGTCTTCATATCCTGCCTCGCAAATAAGATATTCTTCGATTTCCCCTTAAATAGTATAAACCCTTCATTGCATCCGGCAAGTTATATTCTTAAAATTACCGGATAACCCGGTCTCCTGACAACCTGATTTCCTGATAAACTATGACTTATGATGAAATTTTGAAGCTGCTCCGTTCACCACAAAAACCCGGCCTGTGCGTCGATTCTCGCCTCGTTAAGCCAGACAACGTCTTTGTCGCCGTCAAAGGCCCCAACCTCGACGGCCACGACTTCATCCCCCAGGCGCTCGCCAATGGTGCAAAATTCATTGTTTGTCAAAATCCATCTTCCTCTGTCATTCCAGCGCAAGCGGGAATCCAGTTTATTCACGTCCCCGATTCGTCTTTCGCTTTTGCCCAGCTTGCCCAGGCAGCCAACGGCGACCCCGCATCGAAACTTACAAATCTTGCCGTAACGGGTACCAACGGCAAAACCACCGTAACATTCCTGGTCCGTTCCTGCCTCCGGGCCGCCGGCTGCAAATGCGGCCTTATAGGGACCGTTACCTATGACACAGGTCTCGAATCCTCGCCCGCAGACCTCACCACTCCAGACCCCCTTACTATCGCACGAATGCAGGCCCGGATGCTCGAAGCAGGCGATAAATTTATGGTTATCGAGGCAAGCTCACATTCCCTCGACCAGAACCGTCTCACCGCCATCGACTTCAAGGCCGCCGCCTTCACCAACCTCACCGGCGACCACCTCGACTATCACAAATCCACCGAAAACTATCTGGCCGCCAAAACCAAACTCTTTCATCCGCTCTCTTCCGACTCAATTGCCATCATCAATAAACAATCTCCATACGCACAGCGTATCGCCGATATTACAAAAGCCGGACTTTTGTGGTTTGCACTCGACGAACCAGCCGACTTATCTGCTCACATCGATTCAATCGACATTTCAGGTACAATCTTCACGCTTAGCTATCATAATGAAACCATCCAAATTAAATCCCCTCTTCTCGGCCAATACAACGTTTCCAACCATCTCGCCGCCGCGGGCCTTTGTCTTGCCGCCGGTCTCGACCTTAAAACAATCGCCGAAGGTCTTTCATCGCTGGCCGCTATTCCCGGCCGACTCGAAAACGTTAAACCAGACGCACCATTTACTGTCTTGGTTGATTTTGCTCATACCGATGACGCCCTGAATAACGTCCTTTCGACCCTCAAGCCCCTCTGCAAAGGCCGTTTAGTCGTCCTTTTCGGCTGTGGCGGCGACAGAGACAAAACAAAGAGACCTCGTATGGCCAAAGTCGTCGAAAATTTCGCCGACCTCGTTATCGTAACAAGCGACAATCCGCGAACCGAAAATCCCGACGATATAATCAGCCAAATCGTCGCCGGTTTCAAAGACCCCGACTCCCCGAAAATCAAAATCGAACCCGACAGGCGCAAAGCCATCGCCTTCGCCATCGAATCCGCCCGAAAAGACGACGTAGTCCTCATCGCAGGCAAAGGCCACGAAACCTGTCAAATCATCGGCAGACAGAAACTGCCGTTCAGCGACAAACTAATCGCCCTCGATTCGCTTGAAAATCGTTGCGAGTGAGGAGTAATGAGTGATGAGTAGCGAGTAATGAGTTACGCATCCATTCATTTACGCATCTACGGGGGATACATAAACTCGGGGATACGACGGATTTTGCCGTGCTCATCGACACAGGCGAGAACACTCGTGGCTTCTGCCAGGATTTCACCGGTTTGGGGCCGGGTGAGCTGGTATGAGTGCTCGACTTTGCTTGCGGAAACGTTAGTGCAGGTGGTCAACAACTCACACTTTTCATCGTAAAAGGCGGGCCTGCGATACTTGATATGCAGCTCGGCTATGACGAAAAAGACGCCTGAGGACTCGAGATCCTTGTAGGCAAGGCCGTTTGCCCGCAATAGCTCGGTGCGCCCCATCTCGAAATACACCGGGTAAACGCTGTGGTGAACAACGCCGCCCTGGTCGGTTTCGCTGTAACGGGGCTGAATGGTTATCACGCAGCTCTTCAATGTCGTATGTTCAGGCAGATTCATTGGTTACAACCCGATAATTTAAGAAATCTGCGGGGTAATCCCCCGCCAGGCAAAAAGAATCGCACGCTAATCCATATAATAAAGTAGAATAGTATTGACTTTCAACTGGTTTTATGTGAGATTTACACTTTCTGTAAATGAACCTGAGCGTGTATTAAACTTTTTTTATTCCTCGAAAGGATATTCTATGAAAGCTGGTTACAAACCGTTTGTAATTGTTCTGATTGTCTGCGCCGTGGCAGGGACGGCTTTCTACCAGGGTTGCAAAAAGGAAATCGAGAAGAAAATTGAGCCGAGCGCTCCGGCTGTCGAGCCGAACGTGTTCGACGAGCCGGCCGTCACGGTAAATGGAGACGTTATAACCGAAGGGGAAGTTGAAGCGCGATTAACGCTGATTATGGACAGGCGCGGCAGCCGGCTGGACCCGAATATCGCCGCCCAGTATAAGAAACGTTTAAGAGGCCAGACGCTCGAAGGGATGATTATTGAGCGGCTGCTGGACGGCCAGGTGAAAAAATTCAATGTCGAAGTCGATGACAGCGACGTCAACGACAAAATCAACGGGTTAATAGGCGCTCAGGGCTTTTCCATTGATACGTTCAAACAGCTTCTGGCGTCACAGGGTCAGTCATACGAGCAATTCCAGGAGCAGGTGAAAAAATCGCTTGGATATGAAAAGGTGCTCGAAAAGCAGGCGGGGCCTATAGACATAAATGAGGCGACAGCCCTCGCATATTACGAACAAAACAAAGAGCAGTTTGTAAAGGAAGAGCAGGTCAGGGCCAGCCATATCCTGATAAAGGTGTCGCCGTCCGCGACTATTGATGAAAAAGCCGAGGCCAGACAAAAAGCAGAAAAGCTTTTGGAGCAGGTCAGGCAGGAAGATTCCAATTTTGCGGAGCTTGCGAAAGAAAATTCGGACTGCCCTTCGAAGGCCGAGGGCGGAGACCTCGGATTTTTCCCCAGAGGCCAGATGGTCAAGGAGTTTGAGGATGTCGCCTTCGCTTTGCAGCCGGGTCAATTCAGCCCCGTAGTCGAAACACAGTTTGGCTTCCACATAATAAAGGTTATCGACCACAAGCCGGGGGTCGTGATGGCTTTCAACGACATCAAGGAGGAAATTCAAAAGGGACTTGCGAAGATGGAGGCGCAGAAGACATACAAAGTTTTTATCGAGAATCTCAAAACAGAGGCCAAAATCGAGTATCCTCTTGGTAAAGAGCCGATTCCGGCCAGGCGCGAAATAATGCCGAGACCCGTCTCGCCTGCCCCGGCCCCGCCGCCAGCCCCGGAATAAAACCATATCGCTTACGCGGATAGCGTCCGGATACAAACGCCGCACGCTATCCGCTTTTTTTATTTCAACGTCTTGCTGTTCGGTTCGCCCTTTTAATCCGCCTTATGACGCACTGGACTCCTCTGGAAAATTTAAACGGGCAAATTCACCGCCATATTTTCTTGCCGCCTCGTCGTATGCCCTCGCCGCTTCAATCTCGGTGTCGAAGTAGCCGAGAAAGATTTTTTTACCATCTACGATAATGTATGCCGCCCATTTTCTGTGTTCTTTATGAAAATAGACCCCCCTGAACTGGGACGTCGAATTTTTTCTTTTTCGACTGTTCAATTGGTTCTGTGAGTGCGTCGCCAGGCGCAGATTGGCCCTGCGGTTATCGAGAGAATCTCTGTTTTCATGGTCAACCAGCAATCCCTTGGGTGCATTCATTATTAATCTGTGCATTCGCACGATTTTCACGTTGTTAGGGTCGGCCATTTGGCCCCTGACGGCGTAAAGCCTGTCTTTATCGCCTCCTATGCACCATTTGAACCCGCCGTAACGGTAGTAATCCTCCGTGTCCACGATTGTCCATTTGCCTTCGTCTAAGTAAATTCTCCGATAACTATAGCCGAACTTCCATTTCCGGTAAATCATTACCGGCCACGCGAATATCCTGTCTAACCAGTTCGGTATTCTTATGTGAAGCATTATCATTTTCTTCCCCGCTTTCTTGCCACAGAGCAAATTTTTTAGCCACAGAGGCCGCCAATTTAGTGTGGTTGCGTTTTACGCTCTTCGGTGGCGCTGCTTGTTACGCATTGCGTCGTGCGTGATGCGTATTGCGTGTTGTTCTCGCACGACGCAGGACGCGATACGCACGACGATACGAGTCGCGCAACCGCAACCGTTTAACGATTTGAATTGCCTTGCCTGTCTTGGCTTGAAACTTGCCCTGCTGGGCTATCTTTGTTCAATGTTCAGAGTTCGATGTTGGACGTTCAATTCCGTCCTCCGTCCTCTGTCATCTGTTCTCTGATACCTGCCCTCTCTTGGGCTTACCCCTTTGCGCCTCTGCGCCACAACCTGCCGGCTGCTGCCGACACACGGTATTATACCAAATATTATTGCTTTTTCAAAGAATATCTAACTATTTTTAACGCCCTGTCCCAAAATAGTTATAACTAATTACCTGCAAAGGACTTACGTTGGCCGCATTTTTTGTGAAATTTAAAAAATTATAATTTTTTCGTCTCGAAACCTGCGGTTTTCGGATGTGTTTTCAACATACCCCTTTTCGATTTGCCCCCAAATTGCCTATAAACCGCATATAACGCGAATAATCGTCAACCAAGGGGCAGGACTCGTGAAGCGTGAAGCGTATCTCGCGACCTGTCCGGCGAAACGCAAGTGAAGTCGGAAGCGCGGGGGGTGCAGACGCGAGGTATGCTTTCTTTTTTTTCCCCGGATTGAACGCTGTACTGCCTGCCTATCGCTTCTTAGCCATTATGGTCTCCGGTTATTCTTGTTCCCCTTTTCATCGGTTTCGGCTTTTCGCCAAATTGAACCACTATTATCATGCATGGAAAAACAGCCTTTCAATTTGAAACGACTATTCTTTCTCTGGTTTTTTTATTTGATCCATTATCGGTTTAAGTTTTTTCATAATTTCCTTTTCTCGCTCCGGAGTCATCTTTTCTTGTTTTCTTCTTCCTGTTCTTGCCCATTTTTGCCAGATACTACATGTTAAGGAACCTGGAATATCAGGTGGATAGTTTCCATAATCTTGTTGATAACGAAATCTTTCATCATTTCCTTTTTCTTCCCAATATTCACAAAATGCTTTTAAATCACGTTTTAAATCTTTACCACATATAAATGTCTGTCCTTCTGTAAGGAATAGTTGTGAGAAACCTCTTAAAAACTTATCAGAGGAAGTAAATACTTTACAAAATGGGAGATAATAAACATATTCCAAATCAATGATATTAGTTGACCTATCGCTAAGGAGATTTCTACTAACTCCAAAATAAAATGTTAGATTAACCAATAAATAATAATAAACATAAGGAGCATAATTTTTTATTAGGGGCATTCCACGGTCAAGCCAGCGTTTACATACTTTATTTCTTATATCTTGACTAAAAGTTATTCCTTTTAAAACGAGTTGTAATAAATCTAATTGAAATTCAGGATTTTCTAAAACCTCAGTGGTGAACTTTTTCAGTTCCTCTATATTTTTAATCTTTTTAAAAGAGTCGGATTGATTTTTTGCTTTATCAAGAGTTATATTTTTTGATGAATTTCTCCAATTTTCAGCGAGCTGTTTTCCCAATTCTGTGTATTCTCCTTCTGTCCATTTTCTAAGCGCTACATATTCAGGGGGTTCATCAAAAATCACTCCTCTATTCCCCTCATCGTCTACTATATCCTTACATCCACTAAGAATCGGTCTACAATCCATTTCTATTTCATAGCCGAATAATTCAGCAGTTAATAATTCTCGAAACTCAGTAGTAAAGCAAGTATCCATTCCATTTATTTTATATGAAATTTTGGAGACTTCTTTTTTGCCTGCTTCTATGTCGCTGCATTTAGCTAAATCTGCACGCGTCTCGTAGAATAGAGTTGAACAATAGACTACATGATAATACTGCTGTAGAAAAAATACATCCTTCTTCGATAAGGATTGAAATGTGCTCTTGTCAACAAGTATTGCAGGCCCCATTGTTTTTCCTTCAAATCAATTCGCTCTCCATAAAGAGACTATCTCAGGTAACTCTTTTTCATTATATCTTTAAATCTCTTAAGGGAGAATTCCGAATTCCGGGAACCCCATCCTTATTTCCTTTTTATTTATAAAGGCGTTTGAAAAAATAAGTTACTATCCATAATTTTCATTCGATCAATCCATAACAATATCATGTTTAATATCTTTCTGTAATTCTATATATAGGTCTAATTTTGTCGTATCAGCTAAGCAAGCTCTCAAAAAATAAATTGCAAACGATTTAAGACGTTTGCCTGTAGGCGTAAAAAATCCAAGTCGTTCTATATTACCTATGCTAATTTTTATCATGTTAATAGGTAAACCCGTTCGCTTTGCAAGTTCTGCACAACGTTCCTTTACTTTTAATGGACCAGATTCAATAAGTGCATTAAGAACTTTTATATCAATAGGAGACATTTCTTTAAGGGTATGGATAAATCCTATATGTTGAGCAGTATCGTTATCGATTGCTTCGCATAGAAGACGGGCCCATGTTTCTTGTAGAGTATCATCAGAAACATCTCCGCATTCTCTAATTAATGGCAAGAAAAAGTCTGGTGGTAATATGCGTTTGGATATTTTTCTTTCTCGTAACATTTTATCCGCTCGTTCAGCAATGCGAACACGATTTTGCCATTGCCACTTTTTAACTTGATCTGCCAGCATATCTCCAGCGATATCAAAAGGTTTGCCTAAAAGAGATTCTATGAGATCGCATGCAACATTGACAGGACGGCCTAGAATATTTGTCAATAATTTAGAAAAATCCGACATAAAAATCTTTCCTTAAAAATAATTTCCTCTATTACTTATAAAGATATTTGCCGAACGGAAAGATTGATAATCAAAGGTATGAATCCTCATAGCCATATCCTTCCGGCCTTAAGGAATCATTATATTGTTAAATGGTGCTCCAAAACAAGCTTTTTCGCGGCAACCTTCGTGTTTTCTTTGTGTTTGCAAAATCAGTGTTTTTTATTCGGCTTAAAATGGTGTGGCATTTTGCCACAGGGTGGTCGAAGACGAATCCTGCGACTAAGCTCGCTTAAAAAGCAGGATTCGCCAAGAACACCAAGCCGAATAAAAACTGTGTTAATCTGCCTGCCCTGCGTAGCCCTTCGGCGAAGCGGGATGTTAATCGGTGTCAAAAAAACTCTGTGCTCTCGGTGTGCTCTGTGGCTAAAAAAATCCGTGAGAATCCGTGCCAATCCGTGGTTAAGAACTCTTCGTGCTTCGTGGTGAAAAAACGGTGTCAAAAAAACTCTGCGGTCTCCGCGGTGAGTTCTTTTTGTTCCTTATCGCTGCAAAAGCGTCGCCGGGTCGAGGTTTGCCGACTCGATGTCCTTGAAATATTTGACTGTGCCGTGCTTAAGCTCGTCTGTTGCGTCCTCGTCGCAGACAATGATGCCCTTTTGATGCAGTTGCAGGGCGCTGATGGTCCAGAGGTGATTAACGGCCCCTTCGATTGCGTGCCGCAGCGCCCGTGCCTTGTTGTGGCCGTTTACAATCACCATAACTTCCCTCGCGTCCATAACGGTCCCGACTCCCACTGTAAGGGCGGTTTTGGGGACCTTGTTGACGTCGCCGCCGAAAAAGCGGGAGTTTGCAATAATTGTGTCCTGGGTGAGGGTTTTGACTCGTGTCCGGGATGCCAGCGATGAGCCGGGCTCGTTGAAGGCGATATGCCCGTCGGGGCCGATTCCGCCG
>JAFGDN010000057.1 GCA_016932095.1 Sedimentisphaerales bacterium | reverse complement strand
TAGATGCAGGCCGCCAGTGAATATATGTCGCTCTGAGCAGAACAAATTGAATTTTCCAATTGTTCCGGTGCGGTATAAAAAGATTGTTTTATATCCTCCTGCGGCAATGACTGTGCAAGCATTTCTTTTATTGCTTTACCAATCGCAAAATTTGCAAGCTTTACAACGCCTTTCGAGCTTATCAGGATGTTAGCGGGACTGATATCGCCATGAATAAATCCCTGTTTATGAACAATATCCATACTCCGGGCGAGCGGACCAAATATCTCCAGCGCCGTCTCAATATTTAACGGCCCTTCAGATGCGACTCTCTCCTCCAGCGAACACCCATCGACATACTCAGTAACAGCGTATCTGACATTCTTTTCAGGATAAAAATCCGACACATTTAAGATATGCTCGTCAGATAGCTCTTTTAAACTATTGCACAGTTCAGAAAGAGAGCGTATGTTTTCTTCATCTTGACCCACAACTATCGGCAGCGCCCAGATTATTACGTCTTTTTTCCCTTCTACGTCCTCAGCAAGATATTTGACCCCCGTAACATCAGAACTAAGCTCGTGAGTAATAGCGTAACGCATCTGTAGAACCTGCCCGTTGCTGGTGCCTCCGTAGGTATATAATCCGCATCGAAGGTCACGGCTCAAAAGCGGCGATGTGCATTTCCTGCACTGATGGGCTTTATCAGCGTTAATAAAACCGCAACTGAGGCATTCAATCATCTTTTTTCAGCTCCAACGAATAAGCAATTCTCCCACGTTAAGCTTTTATCGGAATAATCATACCGGTGCTTAATATGCGATGTGGCTTTTTCTCAACAGATACGCTTAAAATAAGCCAATCGTAAGTGACTGGCTTGAAAGAACTTATGTTCAATAGCGGGGTCGAGCTTATGGCCGCTTCACACAAAAAAATGCCTTCAGGGAGAAATGGTGCATAACAGCATAAGCCACGCCATTAGCCGGGACAGAAATTGACGGCCAACGCTATCAAATATGAGAAAAATAATATACGTCAAAATTTTATTTTTGCCGAATTCCGAGGATGCCATACTTGTTTCCATTATAATTCAAAAATTCACAACCTTCAGGACTTAAGAAAACATTATATTACTGAATGGCGAAAGAAGACAGGTGATTTTGCGTCAAAGTTCCGTTTCTAAAAGTTCAGCATCCTTCAATGTATAAAATCGACCGGCCTTAAAAGCTTCGTTGCGTAAGGCGGGGGATTTTGTTAAGTTATTGAATTTAGAAGTTAGAATCAAGAATTTAGAATTTCGCTGCGGGAAGGTGATTATGGCAATATCACAAGAAAAGATAAAAGAGCTGGAAAAGACAGCGAAGAAGTTGCGTTACGATATCGTAATGATGATTGGGGCGGGTAAGCCCGGCCATTTGGGTGGGTCGTGCTCAATCGCTGATATTGTCGCTGTGCTTTACTTTCACAAGATGCGTCATAATCCTAAAAATCTCAAATGGCCCGACAGGGACCGGCTGTTGCTCAGCAAAGGCCACGCCGCCTTGGCGCAATACGCGGCGCTGGCTGAATGCGGGTATTTCCCGAAGAAGGAATTGGCCACGCTGAAGGAATTAGGAACGATTCTGCAGGGCCATCCCGAGATGTTAAGGACGGCCGGCATCGAGGCATACACCGGCTCGTTAGGGCAGGGGCTTAGCGTCGCCTGCGGGATGGCAATGGCGGGGAAAATCGATAAAAAGGATTATAAGGTTTACTGCATACTTGGAGACGGCGAAATCGCCGAAGGGCAGATTTGGGAGGCCTCGCTCACGGCGGCCTTTTATAAGCTGGATAACCTTGTCGCGATTTTCGACAAAAACCTTGTCCAGGCGACCGGCCCGATTGTCGAGCGATACGATACCAACCCGCACCCCGAAAAATGGGAGGCGTTCGGCTGGCATGTAATTGTTATCGACGGGCACGATATCAGGCAAATCGCCGATGCGCTGGATGAGGCCGACAAGGTCAAGGGCAAACCCGTGACGCTCATCGCTCATACCGTCAAGAGTAAGGGCGTGTCTTTTGCCGAGGGTAAGGCCGAATTTCACCACGGAATAATGACACAGGAACAATTTGAAACGGCACGCCGGCTGTTCGAGGATTGAGGGTAAGCTCAAATGAATATGCAAAATTGCAGGACAGTTTACGGTGAGACGTTAGTTCAATTAGGCAGGGAAAACGAGCGAATCGTCGTCCTCGAAGCCGACCTGAGCAAAACCACAATGACGAAATTGTTCGAGAAGGAGTTTCCCGGGCGATTTTTCGAGATGGGTATCGGCGAGCAGAATATGGTATCCGTAGCGGCTGGTTTGGCGCTTTGCGGCAAAATCGCGTTCGCCAATTCTTTCGCTGTCTTCGCCGCGGGCAGGCCTTACGACCAGATTCGCGTCAGCGTCTGCATCGGCAAGCTGAACGTCAAAATCGTCGGCTCGAGCTGCGGCATTTCGGATTTCGGCGACGGCGCGACGCATCAGGGTATCGAGGACGTGGCTATTATGCGTGCGATACCGAATATGACCGTTTTATCGCCCGCCGATGGTATCGAGACAAAAAAAATGGTAAAGGCGGCCGTCGAGTATGACGGCCCCGTATATATTCGCATACCCCGTAATGATATTCCCGACGTTACCGACGAAAAGCAGGAATTCGAAATCGGCAGGCCGGCCGTGATACGGGAAGGTAAGGACGTAATCGTATTTGCTCACGGCTATATGGTCTATAAGGCGCTCAAGGCCGCTGATGCGCTCGAAAAACAGGGTATTTCCGCGAGAATTGTCAACGTCAGCACCTTGAAACCGGTTGACGAGAAAGCAATAAAGAAGCTGGCCGAGGGCGTAAAAGGAATTGTAACGGTCGAGGAGCATACAATCATCGGCGGACTGGCGAGTATTGTCGCCTTTGCGATGAGGGGCTCTGGCCTGCCGCTGGAAGCCGTCGCCATACAGGATTGCTTCGGCCAGTCGGCGCTGAGCTACGAGCAACTATTGGAACATTACGGCTTGACCGATGCCGCGATTGTCAATGCGGTTAAAAAGGTTTTGAAATAGAAGACGCGAGCAAATATGAAAACAACAATGAAAGCAGTAGTCAAATTCGATAACGTCGCCAACGCGACGGAACTGCGCGAGGTGCCTGTCCCTCAAATTGGCCCCAACGATACGTTAGTCGAAGTGTCATACGTCGGCGTCTGCGGGACCGACCCGCATATGCATAATGGAACGGTCGCTTTCAATTTTAACTGCCCTTTTATTTTAGGTCACGAATTCGCGGGCATAATCGTCCAGGCAGGCAAACAGGTAAGCAACTTCAAAGTCGGCGACCGCGTTACGTCTGAAACCCATGCCGACTACTGCGGCCAGTGCGCCCTTTGCCGGACTAACAATTATCACCTTTGCAGGGGACGAAAAGGATTCGGCTTTCACCTCGACGGGGCATTTACCAGATACGTTAAAGTTCCGGAACGGGTACTTCACAGGGTCCCGGACAACGTCTCGCTAAAGGCGGCGTCATTAACGGAGCCCTTGTGCGTGGCCTATAAGTCGGTAATATGCAACAGCACAGTGAATCCCGGCGATACGGTAGTCGTAATCGGGCCGGGGCCGATTGGGCTGTTGTGTATGAAAATGGCGCAGCTTTGCGGGGCAGGTCAAATCATCGCCATCGGCACTCAGGGCGACGATGACCGGCTTGAGCTGGCCAAATCCTGCGGCGCCACAATCATCATCAACAGCAGCAGGATTGACCCTTTGCCGAAAATAATGTCTATGGGCGACGGCTACGGCGCGGATTTAATCGTGGATACTGCCGGGGCTGCTGAAACGCTGAAATTATCGATGTCAGCCGTGCGTCCGAACGGCCAAATCACCAAAATCGGCTGGGGCCCAAAGCCCGTAAATTTCAGCTTAGACCCGCTGATTGCAAAATCCGTCACCTTTAAAGGGCATTTCAGCCATACTTGGGATGTCTGGGAAAAATGCCTCACGCTGATGAGCACAGGCCAAATCGACCTGGAGCGATTGATAACGCACGAGCTTCCTATTGACAAGTGGGAAGAAGCGTTCGAGCTGGTTGAAACCAAAAAAGCGATGAAAGTGGTTTTAACCCCGATTGACTGAAATTTTATTGTGAATTTTACGGGATAGCAGCAATGAAAAAGATTGGATTTATCGGGCTGGGAATCATGGGCAAACCTATGGCAATGAACCTTATCAAGGCCGGCTACAACCTAACGGTCTATGACATCAGGCCGCAACCGGTGAAGGAAGTCGTCGCGGCCGGCGCAAAAGAATGCAAGAGCAGCAGGGACGTCGCCGCCCAAAGCGAGGTTGTGATTACAATGCTGCCCAACTCGCCGGACGTGAAAAAAGCAGTGCTCGGGGCGAACGGCGTTCTTGAGGGCGCAAAAACAGGCACGATTCTGATTGATATGAGCTCAATCGCCCCATTGGTTTCCAAAGAAATCGCCGCCGAGGCCCAAAAGAAAAGTGTTGAAATGCTCGATGCGCCCGTCAGCGGCGGTGAGCCGAAGGCCAAAGACGGAACGCTCGCGATTATGGTCGGCGGCAAAAAAGAGGTCTTTGAAAAGGTCGAGGACATCCTCAAGGTTATGGGTTCTTCAGCCGTGCTTGTCGGCGATATCGGCAGTGGCAATACGACAAAACTCGCCAACCAGATAATCGTGGCATTGAATATCGCCGCGATGTCCGAGGCAATGGTTCTTGCGACAAAGGCGGGCGTTGACCCGGAAAAGGTTTTCCAGGCCGTCCGAGGCGGTCTGGCAGGCAGCAATGTCCTCAACGCCAAAATGCCTCTGGTTCTCGACGGCAACTTCAAGCCGGGTTTCAGGATTGAGCTGCACATCAAGGACCTGGCCAACGCCTTGGACACCGCTCACGAGATTGGCGTGCCGGTTCCACTGACCGGCGTTGTAATGGAAATTATGCAGGCGCTTAAGGTTGACGCAAAAGCCGGTGATGACCACGGCGGGATTATCCAGTTCTACGAGAAGTCCGCCAAAGTCGGGGTCAGACGCCCTAAAAAATGAAAGTGCTAATGCAATTGCACGTCCTTTATTGAAAGGATTCTGTTTGTGCTTCTGATTTTACTTCTGCTCATCAGCATACTTTTTATCGTCATCTCAACGAGCAAATTCCATCTTCATCCGTTTTTGGCCCTTTTATTCGCCGCGGTCGGATTCGGCCTTTTTGCCCGCATGCCGCTTACTAAAATTGTCGAATCGATAAACGGGGGATTCGGCGAAACTATCGGGAAAATTGGAATCGTAATCATCGCTGGTATCATCATCGGGACATTTCTTGAACGTTCAGGCGGGGCATTCGCCATCGCCGAAAGAATCCTGAAAATTATCGGCGAAAAGCACGTCCCATTGGCAATGTCCATTATCGGTTACATCGTTTCCATACCGGTCTTTGCGGATTCCGGCTTTGTCATCCTCGCGCCGTTGAACAGAGCGCTTTCCAAGAGAGCCAAAATATCGCTTGTAGGCCCGGTAGTAGCATTGGCCGTCGGTCTTACCGCCACTCATTGCCTTGTTCCGCCGACGCCGGGACCTATCGCCGCCGCAGGTATGCTCGACGCCGACCTCGGATTGGTCATTTTCTTCAGCCTGATTGTAAGCGCATTTGCTCTTGTAGTCGGCTGGGTATTCGCCGTAAAATTCGCGTCGAAAATCTATATAGAACCCAATCCTGAGCTTTCGGAAGCAGATGTGGAAGCCCGGCTTAAGGAAGCTCCGACCGCGTTCAAGGCGTTTATTCCAATTGTAGTGCCAATTTTCCTGATTGTGGCAAAATCTATCGCTGATTATCCGAAGGCACCGGATGGTCTCTGGCAGAGTATTGTGAAAACTACTGTAGTTATGACAGGAGAGCCGTTTATTGCATCACTTAAAAATATTGTAGGATTTATCGGAGAGCCGGTCATCGCATTACTCATAGGCGTCCTTTTGTCCTTTCGTCTTCCCAGGAAACTCGATATGAGGATGTTATCGACAACAGGCTGGTTGGGGCAATCCCTGTTAAGCGCAGCGATAATAATCATGATTACCGGAGCAGGCGGCGCATTCGGAATGGTCTTGCGAAATTCCCCAATTGCCGATGTGTTGAGCAAATCTCTCTCGAAAGCCAATTTGGGTATCTGGCTGCCATTTATCATCGCAGCGGCCATAAAAAGCGCACAGGGTTCCTCGACAGTCGCCCTGATTACGACTGCCTCTTTAATGTCGCCGTTAATGTCGTCTCTGGGTTTTGAGTCCGGAATCGCCAGGGCCCTTGTCGTGTTATCCATTGGCGCCGGCTCAATGGTTGTCTCTCACGCCAACGACAGCTTTTTCTGGGTCGTTACTCAAATGAGCGGAATGGACGTCAAGACCGGTTATAAAACCCATACTCTCGCCACTTTGATTATAGGTGTCACTTCGGCTTTGGTCGTTTGGATAATGAGCTTGATTGTTCTTTAGCGAAAAAGTAAAAAGCAGGTTTGTTCGGAGATTAATAGAAAAATAAAGCTTCCTGGAAATCTGGAAGCAAGCTTTGACTACTACAGCATAAGGATATGTCATGGAACTAGGATTAGCCGACCTTATCGTATTTCTGTTCTTCATGGCGGCGGTTGTTTCCATCTCTTTATATGCCGGTCGTAAAGAGCGCAGTTCAGAGGACTATTTTCTTGCCGGCAGGAGTCTGACCTGGCCACTAATAGGTTTCTCACTTATCGCATCCAATATTTCCACCGAACATTTCGTTGGTATGGCTGGTGTAGCTTTCGGCAGGGTCGGTCTGGCTATAGCAAGTTATGAATGGATGTCTGCGATATGTCTGACTTTTGTTGCCTGGTGGCTTTTGCCAAAGTTCCTGAGCGCTGGCATTTACACCATGCCCGAATATCTTCAATGGCGATACGACACGGGTACAAGAACAATTATGGCTGCTTATCTGATGGTTATATATGTGATTTGTTTTTTGGCCACCGTAGTATTCAGCGGAGCTATCGCATTAAATGCCATCTTTGACATAGGCGGCATTTTTGAAACACGATTCGGCTTCGCTCAGGATAAGGCGGAATTTTGGGCGATGATAGCAAGTATATGGACAATAGGCATTATCGCTGCTTCATATACAATCTACGGGGGACTAAAGGCTGTCGTATGGTCAGATCTCATCCAAGGCGGCACACTATTGCTGGGAGGTGCTGTTGTCTCTTTTTTAGGATTGCATACAATCGGTAACGGCAATTTGATAGAAGGTTGGAAAAACTTTGCACAGGCCAACCATGACAAGCTTCATACCGTTCTGCCATGGAACGACCCGGATGTACCATGGTTAGCGGTCTTTGTCGGCGGTTTATGGATACCCAACCTGTTCTACTGGGGACTGAATCAGTTCATTACCCAGCGGACATTGGGGGCCAAAAGCATGGCCGAAGGACAAAAAGGGATATTTTTGGCCGCTTGGCTCAAACTACTGATTCCTTTTATAATTGTGATACCAGGAATAATGGCTTTCCATCTTTATAGTAAAGAAGTGCCGAGCGGAGACGGAGCATACCCATATATGATTAAGAACATATTGCCTGTTCACCTTCGGGGAATTATGCTTGCCGCTCTCGCCGGTGCAGTGATGAGTTCATTTAATTCCGGCATCAACTCGGCGGCGACCATCTTTACCCTGGATATCTATAAAAAGTTTGTTAATCGAAAAGCAGACACTCAGAGGGAAGTCGCCGTAGGACGATACGCTACCGCTGTAATTGTGGTTATCGCCTGCTTATGGGCACCGGTGATTTCCAGTTTCGAAGGTGTTTTCAGGTATATCCAGGAAATATGGGGATTTATCACTCCGGGTATTGTATCCGCATTTATCGTTGGAATGGTATTCAAAAGAATTCCGGCCATAGCTGCGAAAATCGCTTTGATTCTTGGCGCATTACTTTACGCACTCTTCCGCATTCCTGGCTGGATTATGAAGTCAAGTTTCGAAGCGGGAACAATCATCGAAAAGTCCCTAAAGTGGTATGTGTACAAGTTCAGCACGATAGCATTTTTACATCACATGGCAATCATTTTCATTATTCTTGCGGTTGTGATGATTCTCATCGGAA
Organism: Sedimentisphaerales bacterium; assembly: GCA_016932095.1. Classification (GTDB taxonomy): domain Bacteria; phylum Planctomycetota; class Phycisphaerae; order Sedimentisphaerales; family Anaerobacaceae; genus Fen-1362. The sequence continues at coordinate 36,231 of JAFGDN010000057.1, read as the reverse complement.
TTATGAAACCTTTACCAGTTGCTCAAACATTTCCAACGGCCAAAATTGACGTTAAGCCGTATCGTCACAGGTATGCTGTTGGAATTGTGACGATTCTGGCGACCGTTACGCTTTACATTATTTTTTGGTAACAATTTTCCCGAGCCGCATTGCGACAATAGCTTAAAACAACAGAAAATGCATAGTATTATTTTTTAAGAACCATAGAAAAGTGCAGAACATGGAATCAGAAATCCAAAACCGCAATGCTATAAATGAACTTCAACAATTGTCCCGTGTCACTGGTATAGACATTCATCATGGCCGCGTAAGAAGAACCTCTTCGCGTTTCTGTTTTGGTGTTGAGCATGGCGATTATAATGGTACAGAACTTTTTGGCATAGGTACTGATAGATTTATTTGGTTTGCCTACAAACCTAATAACACAGACCGAATAAGACTATTTAGCGGAAATTTCCCCGATGATGGTATAATCGAATTCAAGCTTGGTGAGATCCCCGAACCAAAATCGCCGTCTATAGCCCATAGCTGGGCACGATTTCCTTTTGGCGTTGAATATGTTCTAAGGCGAGAAGGAGTAAAACTATCAAAAGGTTTTGACGGCATAGTATATGGCAATATCCCCGGCGGCGGCATGTCGCGTTCAGCATCGCTAACAATTAACCTAATACTGTCAATACTTGACGCAAACAATATCAAAATTGAAAACCGTCTCAAAATTGCAGACTGGGCGCAGGCTGTAGAAAATGATTACATTGGTTCACCCTGTGGCCAACTCGACCAGATCATGATACTTTTCGCCAAAGAAGGAATGGGAACTCATTACAATCCAAAAGACAGAACAATAAATTATGTTCCTCTTGGCAAAAATGCCACCAAATTTCACATCGTCTGTATGGACACCGGAACTGTTCGGCCGGGCCTGGAAAAATCCACGTATAAAATTCGAAAAGCAGAATGTGAACAACTGGTGGAAATAGCACAAAAATCGGGCTTCGATATTTCATCTCTTGGCGACATAAAAGACTTAAAGCTTTACAATAAAATAAAAACTCAATTCGACAGCGAATACCCGCACTTATGCAGTCGTATGAAATACATATACGAAGCCCAACATCGCTTTTACCAAATGATTGATGCATGGAAAGCGGGTGACATTGAAACCGTCGGACAAATATTCCGTGATGATGGTATTGGGCTACATGACGATTACAATATTTCCGGCCCTGAACTTGAAACAATGTGCGATATTGCAAGAAAAATACCAGGTGTTTTGGGTGAAAGAATGTTAGGCGGAGGAGACAAAGGTGCCGCAGGCGCCATCACCCGTGTTGAAAGTACCAATGCATTAATCGAAGCAATCAAAACCTTCTATCCTCACATTCATCCGGCGTATGCTGAGAAGTTTGCAGTACATACCTGTAGGTTGGTTGAAGGAGTTGCAGTTTATGATGGAATACTTTGAGATTCATAACGGGTAAGAATAAGCCAAAAAAAGATATAACTTTACGACATACGTGAAGTTATCTCTGAGTATTAATAGCGGGGGCATCATATAAAGAGCATAAGATACCAGATATTTGGCAAAATGTGCCAAAAATCGATGGCACTTTTGTTACTATTGTCACTTTTTGAGAACCGACGATTTGAGCAACTCTTTATCCAGCAAATCTTTGCTGAATTTTAGCTGTCTATACCCTGACACGATTTTAAGGCCTATCCAAAAATTAGAATTTGGGATTTTGTCCTATCCGCTACGAATATTGAGCATCGGGTAACTTTTCGCTTAAAATCAAGGTTTGTCCACTCCTCAGCAATGACAACTAATGGCAAGTAATGACAAGTTGCGTTTTTCTCCAACTTTTTTTCAAATTTCGGTTATATTATAAGTTTCCACTTATATTATTTTACCCCCAATTCGTCTTTGGCATGCCTTTTTTATTGCTTGGATGTTCAATTTTCGATGTTGGACGTTTGACGTTTGCCTCAATTCTCCATTATGTAACTATTCGCTCCGCTGCTCTTGACAACCCGATACTCAGGCCCGGCGGTTATCAGGATACATTCGACATCAGCGAAGGATTCAATCAGGGCAAGGCCTTTTTCGGGTCCTAAAACGTTGACGGCGGTCGAAATCGCGTCGGCCTCCATCGCGGTTTTGGCGATTATCGTATCGCCTGCCAGTTTATTCGCCCCTGTGGCGGTCATGGTATCAATAATATGGCTGACCTTTCTGCCGGCGATTGTAACAAAACGCCTGTAATCCCCGCTTGTCGCAACAGCATAATCCTGTAATTTCAAAACCATCAACGGCTCGCTGTTCTCTAAATTGGGGTCCTGAACCCCAACCAGCCACACGGCTTTATCGAGGGGCTTGCCGAAACAGTATATATTGCCGCCTGCATCGACCATACCGGCGATTGCGCCTTTTTGCCGCATTATTTCAACCGCGTTATCGACCGAGTAGCCCTTGGCAATCCCGCCTAAATCGAGGCGCATACCGGCAACGGCAAATCGTATGGTCTGCGTGTTAGCATCGAGGAGCAGCTTTTCATAGCCGACGCGCGATTTTGCCTCGGCAAGCGCCTCGGCACCGGGCATTGAATTTGCCTCGCCTGCCTTTCGCCAAAGGTCAACCACAGGCCCGACTGTGATATCGAAAGCGCCGTTCGATAACTTGCTGTATTCAACGCTTTTCCGCAAGAGCCCAAAAAGCTCTGGGCTTACCTTGACCGGGCCGTTAAACGCCTCGCGGTTAATTTTGCTAAGCTCCGAATCGGCTTTGAAGGCGCTACAAACGGCTTCAATTCGTCTTATCTCGTCGAAGCCCGCCTCGATACAGGTTCGGGCCTGGCGGGGTTTGTTTGCCACGGCTACGATTCGGGCGAACGTGCCCATTACCTGGCGGTAACCGCCGTCAACCTGCGCGGGCCTGTCGATAAATTTGCCGACATAGTAAGCCGCCGCAATAAGGCACAGGCCCGCGACAACGCCTGCCAGGATTTGCCGTCTGTTTGGCTTCATACTCGTAGCGATTATACGTTATAATAGCCGGGTGAACAAAAAAGAACCGATAACACCGACTGACAGAATCGAGGGTGAATTCCTGCCGTTCGTCCGCAGACCCAGCCGGTACATCGGCGGCGAAATCAACCAAATCAAGAAAGACCTGCATAATTGCGACCTGAAAGTCGCCCTTTGTTTCCCCGATACTTACGAAGTCGGTATGAGCTATACGGGGCTTGCCATTATTTATGATATTCTAAATAAAATGCGGGGCGTCGCGGCGGAACGCGTCTTTACGCCGTGGTTAGACGCAGAAGAAATCCTTCGCCAGAAGGGTATCCCTCTTTTTTCGCTCGAATCCAGGGCGGCCCTGGGCAGTTTCGACGTTATCGGCTTTAGCTTGACTAATGAGCTTTGTTATACCAACGTTCTGAATATGCTGGATTTGGCCGGCCTGGCCGTCCGAAGCGAAAAGCGAACCGAAAATGACCCGTTGGTTATCGCGGGCGGCGGTATGGCAAACTGCTGTGAGCCGATGGCGGAATTTATCGACTTGCTTATACTCGGCGAGGCGGAAAACGCCGTCGTCGGTTTGGCAAACCTTATTATCAATATGAAAAAGGAAAGCGCCTTCAAAAAAGACATTCTGCTTGCCGCCGCGAAAAAATTCGACTGGGCTTATGTGCCTTCGCTTTACAAATTCGACTACGAGAGCGACAAAATCAAATCGTTTACGCCGCTCGAATCAGGACTGCCGACGCGACTGAGAAACGCCGCTGTCGATGACCTCGATAATGCGCCCGTGCCGACAAGGCCGATTGTGCCTTTCGCCGAGGCGGTGCAGGAGCGAATCAGTATCGAGATTATGCGCGGCTGTCCCGGCCGATGCCGGTTCTGCCAGGCGAGCTTCTGCCGCAGGCCGATTCGTTATCGCAGCATCGATAAAATTATCGATATGGCCAAAAGTTGTTATGAATCAACCGGCTTTGAAACTGTCAGTTTATTGAGCTTGTCAACGGCAGATTACCCCGATATCGAAACTCTGATTGACCGGCTGCAAAATTATTTCGCGGACAAATACGTGGGCTTGTCTTTACCGAGCTTGCGGGTCGATAAACATCTGCAATTACTGCCGAAGCTCGTTTCCTCGGTTCGTAAAAGCGGATTGACTTTCGCCGTCGAGGCGGCGACTGAAAACCTCCGGCAAATAATCAATAAACCCATCAAAGACGAGGATTTGTTTGCCGCCGTCCTGGAAGCATATAAGGCGGGCTGGCAAAAATTAAAACTATATTTTATGACAGGCCTTCCCGGCGAGACAGAAGACGACGTAAAGCAAATTGTTCATCTTGCGAATAAACTGGCGAGATTGCGAAAGGAAATTGACGGCAAAACCGCCTCGGTCAATATAACCGTAAGCTGGCTTGTCCCCAAGCCGCATACGCCCTTCGGCTGGCTGGCGCAAAAGCCGGGGGAATATTTCGAGAAAGCAAAATGGCTCATACTTGACGAGAAAAAGAAATTAGGCGCTAAGTTCCTCCAGTTCAAATTTCACGGTATCGAGCAATCGCTTCTCGAATCGGCAATAGGCAGGGGAGGCAGGCGATTGGCCGACGTGATTGAGGACGCCTGGCGAAACGGGGCGAAATTCGATTTATGGAGGGAGTCATTCAAGCCGCAAATTTGGGAAGACGCCTTTGGGAAATTCGGAATGAATCTCGATACCGCCGCACAAAAACATTTTTCGACTGATGAGATTTTACCCTGGGAGCACTTAGGCGGCCCGGAAAAGGATTACCTTCTCAAACATTTCGCCGAGGCGATGAGTCACAGAGATTTTACGCTGTTCGCACGCCGCCGGGGTGCTGCAGAATGACCCGACATTCGCTGAGCTGGCGCCGCAGAGACGTTATGCTATTACGCCTTCCCTCGTGAGCACTGGCGACAGATTCGCACGAACAACCCATTGGAGCGTGTAATGCGCGAGCTCCGACGCAGGAGTCGTGTTGTGGGCTGTTTCCCCGATGACAACTCGGCTTTGATGCTGGCTGCCGCCCGGCTCAGACACATTGCCGGCGCTGGCTGGGCAACGAAAAGGTATATGAGTATGGGGCGACTTGATGAGATGCAAGTTGAGCAATTTGCGGTGTCTGCTTAAACCGATAATTTTCGCTGGGTGTTGAAAACCGCTGAAAACAGTGCTTTTTTGCATCAAAAACGCAAATTTTCCGTTAAAAACAGTGTAAATGAGCGTCTATTGATTTAGCTTTTGCAGGACCATTTCGGCGGATATACCTGTTATTCGAATAGTTTTAACCGGCGAGGTCTGGCCGGCTGTAATCGTTATGGCGTTTTTCTTCACGCCCAGGGTTTCAGCCAAAAAAACGATTAACGCCTCGTTGGCCTTGCCCTTTTCAGGCGCAGCCGAAAGTTTTATTTTCAGCATCTCCCCCAATACGCCCGCTATCGCGGTTTTACTCGAACGGGGAACCACCTTGACCGTAAAAACAGTCGCGTTATTCGCTTGTTGTATTTTTAACTCTCCCCGTCCCCTGTCTTCTGTCATCTGTTCTCCGTCATCCGTCTTCAGTCGTCCGCTCGCGGAGATTTGCGCCGATGGCCATCTGGACATATTTTTCAATCTGCTCAGCTAATTCATTCAGCGTTGGTAGCTGGAAATCCTCGAAATGCCCCGGCACAAACTCGCCGTTAAGGGCCTTCTTAAAGACCCGCACCCGAATCAAGGCCGGTTGCGCCGCCCCCTTTGTGTAGTCGTTGTCTTTATGTTCGGTAAGCTCGACCCGCCAGTCCTCGCTGATAAATACGAGGCATTTGCCCGTATATACGGCCGTTGGGAAAAAATCGTATAATAATTTCAGCGTTTCCATGCCGTCTATTATACAACCTTTGACTTGAAAAAACAGGCAGGAATGTGCAAAATATATGAACCGTAACTTTATAACAACAAAAGCATTAACAATTAAAAATGAGGAAAAAAACTATGTGCAGAAAATTAGCTTATCTGGTTATCGTCGCGGCGTTAAGCACACCGGCGTTAGCAGGCGTGTCGGTCAGCATAACCGGTTATTCCGCTAACAGCAATATAACGAGCTGGCCCATAGCGGCGACGGATGCCACCGCCGCAAATCCCTCGACTTTCAGCCAGGGTGAGAACAACTACGGAGGCGCCGCACCATATTCACTTGCCCAAAGCTGGACCGCTTCAACCGGCGGTAATCTCAGCCATATCCAGATAGTCATCTCCGGCACCGCCCCCGTTACCTTCAATATCAATTTGTTTGACGCCGGCACCTGGGACGGCAAGGAAAACTCAGCGAGCGACTGGTCCGATGTCGGCGATATGGACAAGCACACCTTCAAACCCGGCGATAACGTTTCCAAAAACTTATTTTCAAGCGTGTTATCCGCAACGTGGGCCGGCTTTATGGATTCCAATGACCAGGTCGGCGTCCTCGATTTGGCCTTCGACGGCGCTGACCAAGTTGCGCTTACGGCCGACCATCAGTATATCTTCGAAATAACCTCGGAAGCCGATATAAGTAAAATGGTCTGGTTCCGAAACGCAGGCGAGGAAACAAACTACAAAGCGGGCCAGGCGTTTCGTTCGAGAAGCCCTCTCAACGCCAACAATGCGCGCGATTTCGTCCTGGCCGTTACAGTAGGCCAGATGATACAGACCCCGGAAACAAAGGATGCAAATACGCCAGCCGCGAAATGAGGTTTAATTGAACGTTGTTTAATGACCGGAACGTATTTTCTCGGCCAGGGATAAGGCCAACGTTTCAGCGTTTGATACCGGTCCCGTAACGGCGGCGCGGGCGTAATTTTTGCCGTCGGGGTCGCAATTGAAGGCCGATATGGTGATGGCGTCGTTTTGGATTCGCGCAAATACCCCCGCCGGCGCGTGACAGCCGCATCCTAAGGCGGCAAAAACCAGTCGTTCCGCTGTTGTCTCGACGCGAGTTTCTTTTTCATCGAGCTTTGAGATGAGTTCCCTTGTCTCCGAATCATCGGCTCGAATTTCCACGGCTAAAGCGCCCTGCGCGGGCGATGGGATAAACTCGCCGGGGTCAAAAACGATTGATATTTTATCGGCCAGGCCCAGCCGTTCGAGACCGGCTCGGGCAAGAACTATCGCGTCGAACTTGTCCGCCGAGGCGGAATCGGCCTGTTGGAGCTTCCTCAATCGCGTATCTACGTTGCCCCTTATGGGGACGCACTGCAAATCCTCTCGTAATCGCTTCAACTGGACGGTCCTCCTCAAGCTCGACGTGCCGACCTTCGCTCCTTTTGGCAACTCGTCGATAGTTTTAATTGGCGCCGCCGATACGAGGCAATCCTCAGGAAACTTACGATTAAGAACCGCCCCGATAGTCAAACCCTTACGAATCGCAGTGGGCAGGTCCTTGAAACTATGAACCGCCGCGTCGGCCTGGCCCGCTATAAGGGCGTCTTCGAGCAAAGACGTAAAAAAGCCCGTTTCTTTCAATTCCCAGAGCGTAGTCCGGCGGTCTTTATCGCCTTCGGATGCGATTTTTTTGACACGTATTTCAATATCGGGGTGAATTTTCTGAAGATATGATATTACAATTCCGGTCTGAACCTCAGCCAAAGCGCCGCCGCGAGTCGCGACGATTAGCGTTTTTTTCATTTCCCGCCCTCGTCATCGAGAAGAAACATCTTGTTTATCAGGTCAAGCGACCGGAGCTGCTGCGTCGTTAGGTCGTCGTCATCGGCGTTTTTAATGAAGCTGACGGGGCCGTGAAGCAGCTTTTTTGCAAGCGATTCGGCGAACGTCTCAAGTTTTTTGGCGTTTTCGACGCCAAAATCCTTTGTGTAGCGTTTGGCTTCCGCGCGTGCTATTTCGGTAACTTTTTGAGTAAGCTGTGAGACAACGGGAACCACCGATAGCGTTTTGTGCCATTGCTCAAATTTGTTGGTGAAATCATCCACGATTTTTTCGGCCCTCGGTATTTCACTTGAGCGTTTCTCCCGGTTGGCGGCAATTCGCTTGTCGAGGTCGTCGATATTGACCAGGGTAACCCTCTCGCATTTGCCTATTTTCTCATCTATGTCTCTCGGCACTGCTATATCAATCATTAAAAGGGGCTTCCTTCTTTTTTGCATGACTCCCTTTACGTTTTTGTGCGCAACAACCGGCTCTGTGGAACCTGTCGATGCGATTACCAGGTCAACGTCCTTGAGCGTCTGCGGTATCGCTTTCAGTGAAATTGCCCGGCCCTTCCCCAACCGTTTACATAACGCTTCAGCTTTACTCCTGCTTCTGTTTGCTATGACCAGGGAGCCGATGCCGCCTTTGACCAGGTATCGGGCAGCAAGCTCCGCATTTTCTCCGGCGCCTATTACCATTGCCGAGCTTGACCAGAAATTCATTTTTTCTTTCGCAAGCTCGACCGCCGCCAAGCTTATCGAAACCGCCCCGCAGTTGATATCGGTCTGCGTTCGCACGGCCTTGCCCGCTCGAAACGCCGTATGAAACAGCCGGTGAAAAACGAATTTGCTCGCCCGACATTCAATCGACGTGCGGTATGCGGCCTTGACCTGCGAGAGTATCTGGTTCTCGCCTAACATTTGCGAATCCAGACCCGCGGCAACTTTGAAAAGATGGCGGGCGACGCCGATGCCGCGTTTTTGCCTGCTGTGCTTTCGCCAGGTTTTCCCGATGTCATCGCCGAATTGCCCCAAGAGCTTGTTGACCGGTTGTCTCCGGCTGCCGGTCTTTTGAGCGTAAAGGTAGATTTCAGTGCGGTTGCACGTTTGCAGAATTGCCGCCTCGACGATGCCCTTCTGCTCAATCAGGGTGCTTATAATTTCACGCTGCTGCCCGCTTGTGAATGACACTTTTTCACGCTGTTCAACCGGGCAATCGTGATAATTTATGCTCTGTAGGATTAGCTCCATATCGGCTTATTATAGCTCAGTTCAAGCTCGACTGCCATACTATAAGATAGTTGGATAGCGTTAAGTATTATGTCTGCCGGCGATTACGCCACGCCACAGCCGCTCTTTGTAAGTCGATACAAATGCTATTTAATCAATCCGAGCCAGCGGGGCAGAGCCAGTGAGACCTCCGGGACGTATGTGCAGATAAACAGCGCAACAAGCATCGCCGCGAAAAACGGCAATACGTAACGCATAACTTTTGTTACCGATGTTCCTCCTATGCCGCAGCCGAGGAACAGGACCGTGCCCACAGGCGGCGTGCAAAGCCCGATACAAAGGTTGATAATCATTATGATTCCGAAGTGAAGCGGGTCAACACCGAATTTTTTCAGCACCGGCAGGAAAATCGGAGTGAAAATCAGAACAGCCGGGGTCATATCCATAAACATCCCTACGATTAAAAGCAAAATGTTTATGATAAGCAGAATTACGATTTTGCTGTCGGTCAGGCCAAGCAGAAACGCGCTCAAATTCTGCGGGACGTTCTCAAGGGCTAAAAACCAGCTCATCGCCATTGAGGTGGCAATAAGCAGAAAAACAACCGACGTCGTAACTGCCGACTTGAGCAGTATGGCCGGTATTTCACTGAGCTTGACCTCCCTGTAAACGAATACCGAAAGAATGAAGGCATAAACCACCGCGATAGCCGAGGCCTCTGTTGCCGTAAATACCCCTGACAGGATGCCGCCGAGGACAATCACAATCAATAAAAGAGCCGGAATTGCGCCGAAGAACCGTTTGATGCCGTCTGTGAAAGCGAACTTTTCGCCTTTGCCGTATTTGTTGCGGATTGAAACCACGCCCGCCACGGCCATTAAGCCGAGCCCCATAAGTATTCCCGGCAGCACCCCCGCGATAAACAGGGCGGCGATAGAAACCATACCGCCCGTCGCCAGAGAATAGACAATCATTATATTACTGGGCGGTATCAGCAGCCCCGTAGTAGCGGCCGTTACCGTGACGGAAGTGTTGAAGTCCCGGTCGTAGCCCATCTTGTTCATAACCGGTATCATAAAGCCGCCGACGGAGCAAACCGCCGCGCTTGCCGAGCCGGAAATGGAGCCGAAAAGCATACAGGTCAGGATATTGGCAAACGCCAGCCCCCCGCGAAACCGGCCGACGACTACGTTGGCAAAATCAATCAGCCGTCGTGCTATACCGCCTCGCTCCATAAACAGACCCGAAAGAATGAAAAACGGTATCGCCAGAAGCGCAAAACTGTCGATACCCGTCGCCATTCGCTGCGCGACAATCAGAAACGACGGCAGGTCGCCGGCGACCATAATACCCAGCAGCGTGCTTATACCCATGCAGAAAGCGACTGGAACGTTCAGCGCTAACAGAACCGAGAAACTGACTACAAGAACAGTTATTGCCCAGGCCTCTATGCTCATAATTCGTCAGGTTTGAAATAGCTTTTTAAGGGTTTCGATAAAAAGTTCCATACTGTAAATAACGAGAAAAAAACCGCTTATCGGAATTGCCAGATATACATAGCCCATCTTCAGCCCCAGCACAGGCGATATTTGTTTTGTGACAAGCGTCCTGTGAACGAGCTGGCTTCCGCCGACGACCATTACCAGCAGGGAAAACGCCGTTACAACGGCAAATACAAATAAAGAAACACATAGTGCCTTGCGAGGTGATAATTTTGTAACCAGGTAATCAATGCCAAGATGCGCCCCGCGGTTCAGCGCGACGCTTGAGCCGAGCAGTCCCACCCATATCATTAAAAAAGTCGCCAGCTCTTCCGTCCAGGAACTGGGATGTTTTAATACGAATCGCGTTATAACCTGCCAGACCACGTCTATAACGAGAACGCCCATCGAGACCGTTACAAGCAATTCGAGTGTCTTATCGAGAACTTTTTTGGCTTTGGCAAGCATCGACTATTGAATCTTAACTATCCTTTCGGCAATTTCGCCGATTTCAGTGTCTTCAAATTCCTTCCATATCGTTTTGGTCGCCTCGCGGAAGGGCGATTTGTCAGGATAAGTTACCGTTACGCCCGCCTTTTCGACGATTTCGAGGCATTCCTTTTCTTTTTCAGCCCAAAGCTTGCGCTGGTACGTAACCGATTCGTCGGCCGCTTCCTGCAGGATTCTCTGAAAATCAGGCGACAGTTTATTCCAGACAAACGTGCTAACCATTAAAACGTCGGGGCAGCGCGTATGCTCGTCGAGAATGTAATATTTGCAGACCTCGTAGTGCATTGAGCTTTGGAAGCTCGGGGGGTTGTTTTCAGCAGCGTCAACTACGCCCTGTTGAAGAGAAGTATAAAGCTCGCCCCAGTCAATCGGCGTGGCGGAGCCGCCCATCGCGACAATCATTTTGACGGCCATTTCGCTTTTCTGGACGCGGATTTTCATACCTTTCAGGTCAGCCGGCGTCTCGACAGGTCTGTTTTTGGTATAAAAGCTTCTCGCGCCGGCGTCATAAAAACACAATCCCCTAAGCCCCACCGGCTCGCCGGAGGCCAGAATCTCCTTGCCCGTCGGCCCCTCCAATGCCTTCCAGAAATGCTCGGAATCCCTGAAAAGATAGGGCAATCCCAGAACCTTCATTTTGGGGATAAAGCTCTCTATTGCAGATGAAGATGCCTTGGTCATCGCAAGGGCGCCAACCTGGAGCTGTTCGATTGCCTCACGCTCGCTACCCAACTGTTCGCTTGGGTAAATGTCAATTCTCATCCTGCCATTGGACTTCTCTTTGACCCTTTGGGCCATAAAGACCATTGCCTTATGGACGGGGTGCTCGGTATCCAGCACGTGGGCGAGCTTTAGGACCCTGACCTCGCGTTTTTTCCTGTCACAGCCGACAAGCGCAACCGCCGTAAGCAAAAAGCCCAGCAGCAATAATAAGATTAACTTTTGTTGCTGCGGCAACTTTCTCATCGTTATGTCGATTGCGGAACATTAAACTCCATCGATTTCAGACGCGGGTTTATCAGGTGAATAATAAGCAGGTTTATCAGATACGCGCAAGAGGCGATGAAAAGCAATACCCGGTATTCCCCGGTTTTTTCGAGGATATAAGCTATGACCTGGGCGAAAATTATTACGCCAACGCACGCAGCCGTGCCGCCCAGGCCCATAATGGAAGCCACTATCCGGCGAGGAGCGGTGTCGGAAACTGTGGTGATAAGATTAGCGGCGAATCCCTGGTGTGCCGCCATCGCCAGCCCGACCAAAGCCACGGCTATCCACACGCTGGATACCATTGATGCCGCGAATACAGGCACGACGCACAAGGCGCAAATCAGCATAGCCATTTTGCGGGACAGGTTTATTGACCAGCCGCGCTTAATAAACCAGCCGGAAAGCCATCCGCCGACGATACTGCCTACACCTGTTATGAAATAAATAACTACCATCGGCAAACCCAACTGTTTCATATTCAGCCCATATTGCTTGAACAGGAAGTCCGGACCCCAGTAAAGCCAGAACCACCAAATCGTGCCGCTTATACCTGTCCCGATAACAAACATCCATGTCTGACGATATTGAAGTAGCGTTATCCAGGGTATTTTCAGGCCGGGGGGGTCGGGCGGGTCGCTGTGAATGTAGGCAAGTTCGGCGGGAGTTACACGTTTATGCTTGTCGGGGCTGTCGTAAAACATCAGCCAAATCACAACCCAGATGAAACCAACTATGGGCGTTACTATGAAGGCAATCGGCCAGCTAAAATCTGTGGCAAGCCACAGTATTAGTAACGGCGCAGCCAGCGCGCCGATATTGGTTCCGGAGTTAAAAATGCCCACTGCCAGGGCGCGCTCCTTCTTGGGAAACCATTCGCTTACGGTCTTGCCGGCCGCCGGGAAATTCCCTCCTTCTGCCAGTCCCAGCGCAAAACGAGCCACGCAGAAACCGAGAACAGTAGCGGGCATTGCCCATATTATTAAGTTAACTCTGGCGTCGATTGGAATAAACCAGTTAAGGGCGTGGGCCATTTCCGCCACGCACCAGAAGAATACCGCCAGGGCATATCCGCGTTTTACGCCGACCCTGTCTATAAACCATCCCGCGCCGGTGTAACCTATTGCGTAGGCAACGGTAAAAGCGGTCACGATACTGGCATAATCCCCCTCGCTCCAGTTAAGGCCTTTCTCCAATGCCGGCTTGAGAATACCGAGGATTTGCCGGTCAATGTAGTTGAGGGCGGTCGCAATAAATAAAAGCCCGCAGATAATCCAGCGAAATTTCCCGATTTTTGATGTGGTTGATTCGTTTTTCAGTTCGTTCATAGCGCCTCCCGCAATAAACAGAACAAGGTTAGAATAATTGTTTTGTCATTCATTAGTCGAAAGTTTATTATATTAAAATAGCTTGTGCAATCATTTTTCTTGCCGGGAGATGTTTGATGGAGATAAAATTAAAGTTTTTAGGCGCGGCTCAGAACGTGACGGGTTCCCGGCATCTTTTGGAAGCGAATGGAAATCGCCTGCTGATTGACTGCGGGCTTTACCAGGAAAGGCAATACCTTTCGAGAAACTGGGACCCCTTCGCCGTGCCGCCCGAGAGTATAAACGCCGTTTTCCTTACACATGCTCATCTGGACCACTGCGGTTTACTGCCGAAAATTGTCCGCGACGGCTTCAAAGGCAAAATCTACTGCACGCAGGCCACGGCCGAGATTGCGCGGGTGATTTTGCTCGATTCCGCCAAGCTGCAGGAAGAAGACGCCGAACACAAACGTAAAAGGCACGAAAAAGAGGGCAGGAAAGGACCATATCCTGAAATCCCGCTTTACACGATAAAGGACGCCGAGGCGTGCTTCCCGCATTTTGAGCCGGTCGAATACAAAAAACCATTGAAAATTGCCGACGGTGTTACCGTTACCCTGTTCAACGCCGGTCACGTTCTTGGTTCGTCAATGGTAAACATCGAGGTCGGCCAAAACGGCCGGAAAAGGTCTGTTTTGTTCTCCGGGGACATCGGTAGGCCCAACCGGCCGATTGTCCGCGACCCGAGCGTCCCGGAAAAAACGGACTATGTCGTTATTGAATCGACCTACGGCGACAGAACACACTGCGAAATCTGCGATATAAAAAAACAAATGGCCGACGTTATAAACTCGACCCACGAAAAAGGCGGCAATATAGTCGTTCCCAGCTTCGCACTGGAACGCGCGCAGGAAATCCTTTTCTACCTCAGCGAACTGCTTCAAGAGAACGTAATACCGCACATAGTAGTTTTTCTGGATAGCCCCATGGCCGCAAGGATTACAGAAATCTTCAAAAAACATCCTGAGCTTTACGACAGGGAAATGAGGGAGGTTGTCGCGCAGCACCGCTCGCCCTTCGATTTTCCAGGTTTAAAAATGACGTCCACAAGCGAAGAGTCAAAAGCGATAAATCATATCAGCGGGACGGTTATGATTATTGCCGGCTCGGGTATGTGCACGGGCGGAAGAATCAAGCACCATCTCGTCAACAACATCTCCAGAAAAGAAAGCACGATAATGTTCGTGGGCTACCAGGCGGCCGGAACACTGGGCAGGATTATCGTCGATGGCGCAAAACAGGTGCGAATTCTCGGTCAGAAATACAAAATCAGGGCGAAGATTGCGCAAATAAACGGTTTTTCCGCACACGCCGACAAAAATGAAATGCTCGGCTGGCTTATGAAATTCAAGACCCCTCCGAGGCAAATCTTTCTCGTTCACGGCGAGCCGGAAAGCGAGAGGGCCTTTGGCTCCTTTTTAAGAGATAAAACCGGCTGGAAAATCGCCGTGCCTGAATATAACGAACAGGTCGTGCTGGATTAAGATAAATAAGGCGTCAGCCGTTCAATGAAAAGAGGTGAAAACTTTTGCCTTCTTTTCTCAGATTCAAAGACAAAAAGACGTTGCTTGAAGGAAGTAATTATGAGAAAAAATACTGCGCTTAAAATCCTCAATCCGGTTCTGGCCATACTGGCCGTCAACCAGATTGTAACGGTTTTATTTCGCGAGAAGCTCTCACACGAATCGTTCGAGTTTTTTCATCAGGGCGGCGGAATGATTTTCCTCGGGCTGGTTATTCTGCACTTCGTGTTTAACTTCAACTGGGTGACGGCCAATTACTTCCGCAAATCTTGACGACTCCTATGCGCGCAGTTTGCGGAGAATTTCCCAGTATGCCCCGCGTGCGCCTCTTTTAATGGCTTGGACCAGTTCGGCATTTTCGTTGTAGTTATGGTCGGTCAGGGCCGCATCGGCCTCATCTATGGGCTCAAAAAATCTTTTATCGCCGTCGATTAAATCCTTTACCAGCCGGGCGGCTTTTTCACCCAATAGATGGGATATGTAAAAGGTCGGTTTGAATAAATCAATCGGCCCGGTGTATTTTCGGCGGAGATTCGGGTTGGTGTCGGGGTTCCCTTCCGCGGCCACGATACTCACCATTTCAGTGCCGGGGTAAACTCGCACACCCAGAGGCGCTCCTGCGCAATCTGGATTCGTCCGCTTGATAAAGTCAATTGTTTGCTTGACGGTCTCCGGCGTCTCTCCAGGCCCGCCTAAAAGCAAATCAATCATCACCTTTATCCCGTTTTCCCTGCAGAATCGCACTGCCGAATCGAGGTATGCCGCGGTGTGCGGCTGGCGATAGGTTTTCAGCATCGCGGAACTGGCTGAATCGCCCGTAAAATCGATACCCACGCAGCCGGCCTTCCGCATCGCCGAGGCCATCGCCCCATCGAACGGCACAACCGCCATATACGTGTACCATCGCAGGCGTTTACCAAGACCCCGGCGGATAAACTCCTCACAAACGGCCATCGCGTGCTCACCTGGTATATTGAATTCGCTGTCACATATATGAAGAACGTTAATTCCCTGCTTTAATAATGATTCCGCCTCATCAGCGACCTCGACGGGATTTCTCAGACGGGTTGCCGTTCCCTTGCAGAGCCGGTCAGCACAATAGATGCACTGACGGTCGCAGCCGCGTTTTGTCTCGATGCCGCACTGGCCTCCAATCCTGAAATAAGCGGCGTTATCAATCGCGTCCCGGCTGGTCGGCAGCGATAAGGGACCGGCGGTATCCCAGGCAGGCAGGTTTGTGTGAATTGTGTCGTTCTTTCTCCAGACCAGTCCCGGGATATTCTCGAAATGTTTTGCGCCGTGTAAAGCGCCGTATAGCTTGATTATGGCCGGCTCGCCGTCGCCGCAGACTCCGAATTCGGCGCCCGTGTATGCGACAATCTCCTTTGCGAAAATCGAAAAGCCCACCCCGCCGATAACTATCGGGGAATCAGTCAAACTGCGTATTAGGCGTACTGTATCGGCAAGTTGCGGGATAAACCACTGGCAGCTTGGCCAGAAACAGTCGTCAACGTTGCGAAGCGAAAGACCGATTAAATCGGGTTTACTTTTGCTAAAATTTCCCCGCAGAGCCGATTCGGTGTCGTCGGCCAGACACAAATCAACCACTTCGACCTCAATGCCCGCCTGTCTGGCGGCGCCGGCTATATAATCCAGCCCTATCGGGGCTATCGCCGGCTGCATCGTGTTTGTATTTATCAGCGTCAGCATAGGTCATCGAATATATGGCGAACCCGCATTTATGTAAATCTTTTTTCGTTCGTTTTATGCCGTTCGGATAATCCGGCCAGTAATATGCCAAGCTCGAAAAGCCCGTAAAGCGGGATTGCCAATGCCAACTGGGAAAACGGGTCAGGTCCCGGCGTGGCAACCGCCGCTATTATAACGACCGTCAGGATTACAAACTTTCTTGACTTTCGAAGAGTATCCGTGCTTACGATTCCGGTCTTAATCAAAAGAAAGATTACCAGCGGCATCTGAAAGCCCAGGCCGAAAACCAGCATCATAAGCGCTATAAAAGAAACGTAATTCTTGAACGTAAAATTCGACGCCACTCCCAGAAACTCCTGATTGAATTTTATCAAAAAAGTCAGCCCCACCGGTCCGATTACAAACATAAAAAACATTGCTCCTGTGATGAAAAGAAATGCTATAAAAGGTATGGCCGTGTAAACGTATTTTTTTTCGTGGGGATAAAGACCCGCGGCGACGAACATCCACAGTTGATAAAACACCCATGGCGAGGAAAGAATAAGTCCGCTGATAAGCGCTATCTGCATATAGCAGATGAATCCGTCCGTGGGCCCCAGCGCCTGAAGACGGGTCTGCTCACCCATTATCCTGACGTAGGGCCTTTCAATAAAACGAACTATCCATCCTCCCAGGATTAAACACACTATCAGGCCCAGCGCCAGTCCCGCCAAGGCGAGGATAATACGGGCGCGCAACTCTTCGAGATGGTCTCCCAAACTCATAGTTGAGCCATTAGCAGGGTCGTATTGCTTTCTCGTGCCGCTCATTGCGACTTGAAGGATAAAAACCGGCGTCGGCTGCCCGCACCGGTTCCCCGGTTAATCTTTATCGCCGTGATTATCAGAACCGGTGGCGTCCTTGATGTCCTTCACGATGTCGTCCTTGGCCTTTTGCACGTCGTTTTCGACCTCGTCCTTTGCCTGATTCGCCTCGTGCAGACCTTTCTTAAACTCCGTTAAGCTTCGGCCGAGGTTACGGGCAATTTCTGGAAGGCGCCTTCCGAACAATAACAGGGCTATGACGGCTATTATTATTATCTCAAGCGGCCCAGGTGTCCAGATAGCCAAACATTGGTTATATTCAGTCATTTTGTGCTCCCTTTATGTTTTCGGAGTATCATAAATCACAAATCATTAATAATCAATCCCGATGTGTCGGGACAATCGTAATACACGGCTGCATCGCTAAAGCGATTGCATGGCAGTGTTTATTGATATAATCTTTATATCCCGGTCGCGGTCTTTGGCAACGGCTAAGATTTTGCCCGTTTTGTCAACCGCCACGCTTTGGCCCCCAAAAATCTTGCCCGACCAGGGGCCTTTTATTATTCGGCCCACGAGGTTTGTCCCGACCACGTTGGCTTTTGTCGTTGTCGCGGCATTAACCACTATACGCATAAACTCCTGCCCATGAGCAGGCCATTTTGCCTCATCCTCGGCATAACCGTAAGGAACCAAAAGCAGGTCCGGCTTCAAATTCGCCATCCGTTTGAGAAGGCAATCGCTGTGTGTGTCCGCACAAACCAGCACCCCAATCCGGCCAAATCGCGTTTTTACTGTACAGATATCAACATCCGCGCCCGGCGTGTAAGGGGGACTCATAAGCTTTTCGGGAACGTTTACCTGGCGATGCTTGAGAATAATGTCGCCCTGGTCACTGATGACAACCGCACTGTTATGTAATCGGCCGCTTTTTATCTCCTCAATCCCGATACACAGGAACACCGCGTATTTTTTCGCAAGCGCACAAAGCTGGTCGCTGTCCGGCCCGGGAATTGTGCACGCCCTCGTATAAGCGTCCGAATTAAGCCAGCCCAGCATCGATGCCTCGGGAAAACACACTATTGAGGCGCCCTTCGATGTGGCCTCAATGATTGCGTTTTCAATCCGGGTGAAGTTGCCCTGCCTGTCGCCGTCGACGATGAATATCTGGCACAAAGCGATTTTAAGCCCGCTTTTCCGGGTCAGCGCCTGGGCCGATGCGCCCAGCAGGATAATCGCGATTAAAACAATGCCCCAAAAGGTTGGCCCTGTTATAGCCGCTATGAGCCGTTCGAACATTTCGCCTCGCCCAATCTCGTATCGTTTATCCTCATAAATTGACAGACCCGGTCAGGAAACGTATAATACTTTAGCGTTCCGAAAGCAAAACAATTTTAGCGGGATAACAAGATGCGTTTACTCCCCGGTCGTGCCGGAAAATTTGAATCTGCCGTCGGAACCCTGTATTTGTTTCACCTTGTCTTAATCGTGGCGGTGCTTCTGGTAATCCAGTCGCTGTTTGATTTGGCGAGGTTCGGGGCCGAATCGGGACAGCAAACAGGCGGTTTTCTACCTGTTGGCGAAGCCGAAACATATGATACGGATAACCTCTACGAAAAAATCGATGGCAAGGCCCCTATGTATCAGGATGCCGGCTTTGAATCGCTGGCCACTCAGCGCTTTGCCCATACGGTAAATGCCGAGCTTGGCTTTGAGCATTACACCTTTGATATGGGTAATTCCAGAAACGCCTTTTCTGTTTACAGCAGGCAAAAAAGGGCTGATGTCATTGACCTTAATGAATTGCAGTTCGGCTATCAAACAACCAATGGCGTATATTTTTCCTATGGCAAATATTATGTCGAAATGGTCGGTTTCGCGGAGTCGCAGGAGATTATCGACGCAATGAAAATCCTCGCCAAAAAGCTGCTCGCCGAGTTGCCCTATGATGAAAAAGACGAGATAGAAGATATAACACTTTTCCCGCCCGGCACTATTGCGGGAAGCTGGCAGCTTCAGCTTAAAGACGCCTTCGCCTTCGACGGCCTGTCAGATACTTACTCCGCGAAATTTAATGCCGATGGAAAAACTGTAACGATTTTCTTCAGCAAACGTAATAATTCAGATGACGCACGTGCGGTCGCCAAAAACTATACCGACTTTTTGGTGGCCAACGGCGCAAAGGTTATCGACCCGAACGTTCTGGATTTTTACGGCGGCACAGAAATCGTTTTCGCCGCGGGATATTTCATCGCCGGTGTTCACGAGGCCGACGACAGGGACTCGGCAATAAAAGCTGCGGCGGTTTTGTTCGAACATCTTAATAAAATTAGTGAGAAAACAGGTGGCTGACCAGAACCAAACCAATTTCGGTCGCAGACAATTGCTCGCCCGCGGCGTAAAAGCGGCTGCGTCAATCGCCGCCGCAGGCAGTATCGCTTATTGGCTTTATGACCGTAATGGACCAAATGGCGATGTAGAAACACGTGCAAACCTTCAGCAATTGCCTGATCTTGCAGTGCCCCGAAAAAACGGACAAACGCTTTCAATCGTGCAGGGCAGCGACAGAACCAAAACCGTTAATAAGGCAATCGATTTGTTGGGCGGCATAGAACGCTTTATCTCGCCTGGCGACGTCGTCGTTATCAAACCCAACGTTGCTTTCGCCTCGCCTGCTTTTTTGGGCGCAACCGCCCACCCCGACGTGGTTGCCGCGGTCATTCGGCTGTGTTACGACAGGGGGCGGGCCAAAAAAGTCATTGTTACCGATAACCCGATAAACGACCCCGCAAGCTGTTTTGCGATAAGCGGCATTGGCAAGGCCGCAACTTTGGCCGGCGCTGACGTCGTGATGCCGAAAGATAACCTGTTCAGTAATATCACCCTCGACGGCGGGGTTCTGATTAAGGATTACCCCGTTTTCACCGCCCCGCTTGAAGACGCAAACAAGCTCATCGGCATAGGCCCCGTAAAAGACCATCATCGCAGCGCCGCGTCGATGAGTATGAAAAACTGGTATGGGCTTTTAGGCGGCAGGCGCAACATTTTCCACCAGGACATTAACACAATCATTGCCGAGCTTTCAATGCTTGTAAAACCGACATTTGTGCTCTTGGACGGCACAACGACAATGATGACCAACGGCCCGACGGGCGGGTCGGTTTCGGACCTTAAAAAAACTAATACGATGATTGCATCCGCCGATATGGTCGCCGCCGACGCCTTCGGCTGTTCCCTCCTGAACCGCAAACCCGCGGATTTACCGTATTTAGCCCTTGCCGAAAAGGCCGGCGCAGGAACAGCCGATTACGAATCACTCAAACCATTGAGGGCCGAGGTTACCTGAAAATAACATGAAAATTACGACAGTAAGACGGATAAGCCAGTTGTTCTTCTTCGCCCTGTTTGTGTGGTTCTGCATCGTCGCCACGGTCGGGGAAAAATTCTGGCAAATCCGGAACTGGCCGATTAACTGGATTTTACAGCTCGACCCGCTTGTCGCTCTGGGTACCATACTATCAACAGGCAAATTTTACTGGCCTTTGCATTGTGCACTGGGGATGGTCATCGTAACGATAATCTTCGGCAGGTTTTTCTGCGGCTGGGTTTGTCCATTCGGCTCGATTCATCATTTCGTCGGTTACCTCGGCAATCGAAGTAAAAAAGTAAGCGATAAAATTCAGCTCAACAAATACCGCAAGGCCCAATCCTTAAAATACCTCATCCTCGTTTTCCTCCTAGCTATGGCCGCGTTCCCTTCACTGGCAAGCTCATTGCAGACGGGACTTCTTGACCCGATTCCGCTCGTAACGCGGTCATTTAATCTGGTATTGCTGCCTGTTCTGGATAGAGGCACGAACCTGACTTCGGTTGCGGCACGTTTTTATGAGCTTGGCTGGCTTACCCTAACGGTTTTTGCAGCGGCAGTGTTGTTGAATCTTGTAATACCCCGGTTTTACTGCCGGTTCCTATGCCCCCTCGGCGCGTTTTTCGGCATAATAAGCCGGTTCTCGATATGGCGCATCGGCAAGACCAAAAGCGAGTGCATCGACTGCAAGCTGTGCGAAAAATCCTGCGAAGGCGGCTGTGAACCGTCAGGCAATATCAAAATCGCCGAATGTGTCCTTTGCTTTAACTGCCGAGACGATTGCAAACACAACCTCATCGCTTACCAGACCGTCCCGTCATTGGCGGGTGAAACGCCCGCGGATGTTTCACGCAGGGGTTTCTGCTTATCACTTGCCGGCGGCGTCCTCGCTGTTCCAGCGGTTCGGCTAAGTGGCAAGCTTGCCTCAAACTGGGAAAGCTCCCTTATTCGCCCGCCGGGCGCGCTGGAAGAGCGCGAGTTTCTCAAAAGGTGTATCAAGTGCGGCCAGTGTATGAGAATCTGCCCCACAAACGTCATTCAGCCGGCAGGTATCGAGGCCGGCCTCGAAGGACTTTGGACGCCCACTTTGAATAACCGCATCGGCTCAAGCGGCTGCCAGTTGAATTGCGTCGCCTGCGGACAGGTCTGCTCCACCTCCGCTATCAGGCCCATCACACTCGACGAGAAAAAAGGCGAAGGCGACTTCGCCGACAAAGGCCCAGTCAAGCTCGGAACCGCCTTCATTGACCGTAACAGGTGCCTCCCCTGGTCGCTTGATAAGCCCTGCATCGTCTGCCAGGAAAACTGCCCCGTCAGCCCGAAGGCAATCTACACACGGGAATCCTTCTCGACTGTCAGAGACGGCGTGGCTTTGGTAAAAAGTATAACAGGCAGCACCATTCTCATCGACCGGCGTATAATACCTGGTAAATTCGGCACGGGCGATTATTATGTCCTGTTTGAAAACGGCGCTCGAAGAAAAATTGCCGCCAATGCCGATGACTCGATAGGGCTTTCGGTATCAGACGAAAAAACACCCCTTATAACTGGCAAAATTGAAATTCAGGTGTGCCTGCAAAGGCCTTATATCGATATCGAAAAATGTATCGGCTGCGGCGTCTGCGAGCACGAATGTCCCGTCAGCGGCCTCCGCGCGATAAGGGTCTCAGCGGAAGGCGAAACGAGAAGCAAAAACAGAAGATTATTATTGAGGTGATGAAAAATGAAAAACGAGCGTAACACAGTTGACAGAAGATACTTTCTCAAATCAATCGGCGTCGCCGGTATAAGCTCCGTCATTGGCGCAAAGAGTTTCGCGGAGCCAAATGAGCCAAATACCCCCGACCAGAATCAGCCGGCGCCGGCAGCGCAAACCGAAACCCCGCAAATCCCTAAACGAAAATTCGGCAGGTCCGAAGAGGAGGTCTCAGCATTGTCCCTCGGGGCTATTCAGCTTGTCGATACCCCCGTCATTTTGATGTCGTCTCTCAAATGGGGCGTTACCTACTGGGACACCGCTTATGGCTACACGGGCGGCAACAGCGAAATCTGCATCGGCAAATTCCTCGCCGAAAATCCCGACGTCAGGAAAAAAATCTTTATCGCTACCAAGGCCTCCGGCGCCAGAAGCGTGAAGGATGTCGAAGAACGTCTGCAAACCTCGCTGAAGCGAATGAACACCGACTACATTGATGTCTATTACGGCGTCCATGTTCTCAACGATATAGACCAGCTTACAGACGAGCTTAAGGCCTGGTCACAGGACGCCAAGAAACGCGGCCTGATAAAATACTTCGGCTTCAGCACGCACAAAAATATGCAGAAATGCCTCTGGGATGCCTCAAAACTCGACTGGATTGACGCAATCCTGACCACTTACAACTTCCGCCTGACCAAAGACCCAACAATGCAAAAGGCCATCGACGCCTGCAACAAGGCCGGCATAGCGCTAACCGCGATGAAGACACAGAAAAGCGTAACAGTCGAAACCGATAATGACAAAAAGCTCATCGAACACTTCTCCGAAAAGGGCTTCACCGAGGGCCAGGCCAAAATCAAGGTCGTTCTCGAGGATGAGCGCATCGCCGCCGCGACCGTCGGTATGAACAGCGTCGCGATTATAAACGAGAACGTCGCGGCGGTATTGGACAAGACAAAACTGGCGCGGGATGACAGAATGGTTTTAGAGCAATACGCGGCCCTGACCTGCTCCGGCTACTGTGCCGGCTGCGCCGAAATCTGCGACCAGGCCGTCCCCCAGGCCCCGTATATCAGCGACGTTATGCGCTCCCTGATGTATCACAACAGCTACGGCGACAAGCAACTGGCCAAAGCCGCTTTCGCTGAAATCCCCGCCGACGTTCGTAACAAGCTCGCCGGTCTGGATTACAGCGCCGCCGAGGCCCGATGCCCGCAGCGTATGCCTATCGCCCGGCTTGTCAAACAAGCACTCGAAAAATTAGCGTGATGTATTCTAAGGATTCTTGAAATCCTTGACGGACTCTCGCACTAAAAGAGTCCCGGTGATTACATTATTTGCGGTATTTGCGTCCACCAGGCCGTGTCTGGGTATAATTTCCAGCTTATATGTGTATTCGCCGGGTTTGTCTGCTGTAAAATTACTGCCGCAGGTAAAGCCGCTGCCGGGGCGTATTGCGTCGGTCAATCCGTCATACCAGACGCAATCCTCGTTAACGTAGAATTTAAGCATATAACTTCCTTTTGGAACCTTATCCTTGCCGTCATTGCTTATAATACACGTAAAAGTAACTTTGTCGCCGACAAAGACAGGGTCGGGCGTATATCCTTCGATTGTGCCGGCCAGGTCGTAATTGCCTCTTAAAGGCGGATATGCCGCGTTTTCGAGCAATTTACTCACACTCCTACCGGTTAGCTTCGCCGCTCCGTAAAACATCAGGACGACCCCGGCTAACGGCATAATCACGGCTAACATTTTCAATAAAAGCCCTTTCCTGGTCGCGGCGACAATAATCAGTATTATGCCGATAATTATCAGCAGTATCCCGATAATAATGTTTGTCACGCCGGGTGAGATGGTAATTTTCACCATAATCCATTCTCCTTGATATATTCCCGTGTATCCCTGAATTCTTCTCCCCTTTTATCGGCTTTTAAGGGTATTATGATGAATTGATAAAGTTATCTTTCCACCCAATTCAACCCGCCTGCCCTCGATTGCTGCTATCCTGGTTTTGCTATCGGGGGAGTGCTGCTTATTCGGGATTGAACAGGGGAGCCATTAGCTCCTTTGGTCTTCTTCCGGGGATCCAACTCTCCATCCCTTCCCACCCCCCCCTTCCCACCTTTCTCACATTCCCACTTTTTCTACTGCCCTCCTGCTCAACTGTCTAATCTCTCGTGCAGCGCTCCCCCTCGCCTGTCCCCGCCCGCCCTCAATAACCATATTGCCATGTCAATTTCTCCTATATTATTGCATGATGATGTTCTTCTTTGTTATATTTATCCATTGTAGCCATTCTTATCGTTAATTATCCCTTATGCTCTTCCACAATCCTGTTTATTTCTTTGCGCCAAACATCAGGATCATACCAAAAACATCCAATGCATCCTTGTTTATCGTTCATCCTTCTTCGTCAATGCCTTTCTGGCCGCAGGTTCCTCTAGATAATTCCCGCGAGATACAACTCTCTTGCCTGTCCGCGACTCTAAGTCCTTTCTTGCCTTGCCCGCCACCTCGCCTCCTTCGCGGGCTGTCTCCTTGTTCTCCATAAATCCCTGCGAGTCTTTCTTCCTAGTTATCTCCGTTGTTGCCGCCTCACCTAACATATTGAATATCAGTTCAAGGTCGTTCATATGGTCCCGCAGATTTTCACGCTTCAATCCTTTAAACCGTTTATATTGTGAAGGCGTCAGTCCAAATGTCGCCTTCGAGATTTCCGCGGTGAGAATGGCGTATTCCGGCTCTTCCTTTACTCCGCGATTTTTCCATTCCTCTGTCAATTCCTCGCGTATCGCGATTCCCCGCAAACGCTTTTCTATCCAGTCATCAGGATACCCTTTAGCTTTGTACAAAGCGCGGGTCCTTTTTGTTCCGAGTTCGGGATCTTCAATTTCCTGGACACGTTCATAACCTACCTTCGCAAGCCATCGCTTGAACGGCTCCGCCTTCGGCGATGGAATCGTCTGAATGATCCTGAACAGTGTTTCTGTATTTGCGCAATCGGTGAGACGTTGTTTCCCGTCCGGAGCCTGTAACTTCAACTGTCCGATTTTTTCGGACACTTCAAAATAACCTTCTTTTATGAGCTTTTTCTTCAAGTCATTCCAGTATTTCCTCGGCCTTTCATTACCGGTAAGGGCCTCGATAATATCTGTTATCGAAAACCACCATTCGTTTTTGTGAACGGTTTTTCTGATTTCCTTATTTCTGAAAATAGCTATTTTTGTCGTAGGTATAATATCATTTGTCATTTTTATCCCTATTCTGAAAATTAATGGTTAATGCCTCTGCATTTTTCGCACTGATAGTATTTTTTTCCTGCCACTTTACAATGATATCGAAAAGTTTTGTTTCCACAAAACAAAAATCCTCCATCAGGATTGAAAGAATTGCAACGCGGCCTATTTATTAACGGTAATCTTGCATACAATAGCTTTTCGGCTTCTCGTTCCATTTATCATCTGCCTCCATATCCTTTGCCCTTATCTGTTAAAGAATAAAGTCCTTTTTGTTCAGATAATCGAATAAACAAAGACATATTATCCTGATGGTTACTTTGAACTTCGTGTTTGTTTAACTCGCCATGAATAGAATTTCTAAATGTATCCATTTTGTAAGAAAGTTTTTTCTCCTTTACTATTTTTTCTACTTCCTCATAAATCGTTTGTAAGGGGACAAAACTCTCTCCGTGCTGCTGTTTATTTTTAATAACCTGTATTATCATGCTTTTAATTGATGGAATAGTACCAGGTAATAGTTGTTCTCTTTTCTGAATTTGTTCTATGACTTCCTGAACACCTTTATCTTTACTTGCTTTTTCTTCATTTTCAAGAAACGCTTTGTAAACTTCTGAATAGCCGGCCAAATATTCTTCATCGGGCGCAAAAACGGAATCAGTAAATTTTACTGAATTATAGATGGCCTCTAATTGAGAGAAATAAATAGGTTTGATCTCTTTGAAAATAACGTTTGCTTCAAAATTTGTAAGTAGTCCTCCTCTTGTCAAATTAGTGCTTCCTATGATACCAGTAGTTTCATTTTTATTCTGAAAAAGGTATAGCTTAGGATGAAAAAAAATCCGTTTTGTTCTCATCTTTATCACCATAGCAATAAAATTTCAGATTTGGTGTTCGTCTATGAAGTTTAATCATATAATGGATCGATTGAGGATCTGTTGTTTTGAAATCTAAACCCGTAATAATTTCAATGCTGCCGTTGTTCTGGAGGCATTTCCCCATTGATTGTTCAATTACTTTTAACCCGGAATATTTCAAGAAAGCAACGGCCATTCGTGCAATCTGGGCATTTTGCAATTCTTGATTTATGATATTGCCTATCGGATAATTTAAATTGGAAAGTATTTGAATCGCCATCGTCAATCATCCAATACTTCAGTTAAAGAAAACAGAGCTAATATCATAATCACCTGCAAGAAATTTATTCCCTAATTCAGTGATTTGAATTCGGCCGGAGCCCGCTCTTGCAATTGCGAAACCCATTTTATTCAATGGATTTACAGATTGTCTGCCTCGCATAGGCGGGTCTTCGTATTTTTTATAATCAAAAATTTCTTGTGCTTTTTCATAAGAGATACTATCGGGATTAGGGTCTTTGAAAAGATTTTGATAAGTTGTGGGTAATCCCGTTGGTTCATAAACCTTTTTTTGTATTAACAGAACTTGGTACTTGACCTGATTATCACGGGTAAAATTCTGCCCCTCCAGATTTTTCAAAACCTGCAAAAAATCCCGCAATCTTTCGCGATTTCTGACAGTTGTCGAGAATGACCAAAGTTTTCTCAAAAAAGCATCCTTTCTTTCAATTCATACATCCTCAAAGGTCATTTTACCACTCTAATCCCTCTAAAACAATCCTCCGATTTTTTTAACGGATAATTTTCCCGCCCCAACAATACCTCAAAGTTTTTCTTTTCCGTCAATCCCATTCCTCATCTGCCTCGCTCTCCCCGGGTGCCGCTCTCTCGGCCAAGAACAGGGGACCCATTTATCTCCCCAAAACAAGCGCCCATTTTTTGTTAAAATCCGCCTGCCCGGCGGCTTCCAAATTACGAGATACGAAATACGAGATACGAGATACGAGATACGAACTATACTGCATACTAATGCCAACTAATGCCAACTAATGTAAACAACGTTTTTTAGCGTCCAAACGCAACTTCGCCAGCTTAAAATCCTTGTCCTACTTTGTCCATCTTCGTTTTCCGTGTGAAAATGACGGTATCGCTTCTCCGCTTTTCAGAAAAGTAACGAAAACGAACAAAAACCGTTCAAAACAGCGCTTTTTCCGTAAAAAACGTAAATTTCCCGTCAAAAACCGACGCAAACTAACAAAAAATGCGACTTGCCCGCCTGCACTCGCACGTCGCTGGCGAGTGCCCTCGGGGTGAGCTTTCTTGAAAAGTCAAACGGAGGGTTTCGGACTTGTCTCGGCGAAGCGCAGCGAAGACGGGTTTAGAATTTGTCTTATGTCTTTGGTCTTACGTCTGGTGTCTTGGGTCTTGTGTCCGGCCTGTCCGCTGAACGTGAAATCAGCAATCATCAATCGAAAATCAGCAATCCAAAACTCCCTTCCCGCCGTAAATATAATGTTGTTACAATCATTGATTTACGGGGCAGTTTCAGTTAAACTATTCTCTTGTCCGCCTAAAGCGAGACCTCGCCAAAAGCGGGTTGTTTTTGTTTTATCATTATTCTCTGCGTTCTCGGCGGTCTCTGCGGTGAGTAACTTGTCTGATATGGATAAAAAAGAAAATTGCGGCCTTTTCGGAATCTACGGCGACCCCCAGGCCGTCCAGAAAACCTATTACGGCCTGTTCGCACTTCAGCATCGCGGCCAGGAATCCGCCGGTATCGCCACCAGCGATGGCGCTACAATTCAGGTCTATACCGCTATGGGCACCGTCAGCAGGGTCTTCCGCACCGGCTCAGAGGTGCTAAAAAAGCTGACCAACCCGACCGCCATCGGCCACGTCCGCTACTCTACGACCGGCTCAACGAAACTCATTAACAGCCAGCCGTTTTTCGTCGAATATTCCCAGGGTCAGGTCGCCATCGCCCATAACGGCAACCTCATTAACGCCGGCCTCTTGCACGACGAATACGAGGCATACGGCAGCATCTTCAAATCCACTACCGACACCGAAATCATCGGCCACTTGCTTGCCAAGCCCACCCACGTCGCCAAACCCGACCCGCTGGCCCACGTCCTTAATCATTTACAGGGGGCGTTTTGCCTCCTGTTTTTGTTCCCTGACCGCATCGAGGCCGCCCGCGATCCTTACGGTATCCATCCCCTCTGTATTGGCCAGACCGACGCCGGCGCCTACGTCGTCGCAAGCGAAACCTGCGCCCTCGATGCTATCGGCGCCAAATTCATACGCGAAGTCGAGCCGGGCGAAATCGTCAAACTCGATAAAAACGGCCTGTCCAGCCGATTCTTCGTCCAACCCGGCTCAATCAAACCCGCACATTGCCTGTTTGAACATATTTACTTCGCTAAGCAAAATAGCTTCATTTTCGGCGAAAACGTCCACGAATTCCGAAAAAAGCTCGGCCGACGCCTCGCCATTGAGCACCCCGTCAAAGCCGACGTTGTAATCCCAATCCCCGACTCCGGAACCTCCGCCGCCATCGGCTTTGCCGAGCAATCAAAAATACCATTCGATATGGGTATGGTTCGCTCGCACTACATCGGCAGGACGTTCATTTCCCCCGACCAGAAAATGCGTGAAATGGACGTAAAAATCAAGCTTGCCCCCATCAGTGAGGTCGTAAACGGCAAGCGTATCGTCGTCGTCGATGACTCAATCGTCCGCGGCACAACCACCAAGGGCAAAATCAAGGCCTTCCGCGACGCCGGCGCTAAGGAAATCCATATGCGGGTTAGCTGCCCACCCATCCGGTTCCCCTGTTTTTACGGTATCGACTTCCCGACAAAGGAAGAGCTTATCGCCAACAACCGCACCCTCGAGCAAATCCGCGACTTCCTCGAAGTCGAGTCGCTGGGCTATATGTCGCTCGACGGCCTCCTCTCCTGCGCATCCCTCCCCAAAGACAATTATTGTGTGGCGTGCTGGGCGGGGAAATACCCGATACCAGTTGACGTGGCCGTAACGAAATTTTACCTCGAACACTACCAAATGAGGATGTTCGATGATATGCAATAGGATGTGGTAATGGCAAAGCCGATAACATACGCTCAATCAGGGGTCAATATCGACGCCAGCGACAGGATGGAAGACCTGATTTATCCCCACGTGGCCAGCACCTTCGGCCCTCGCGTAATGGCATTAAAAGGCGGCTTTGCGGGGCTGTTCCGGCTCGATTACGATGAACGCCTCTTCAAGAGAAACTACAAAAATCCCCTGCTGGTCGCCTGCACCGACGGGGTTGGGAGCAAGGTGCTGCTGGCCTCGGCTATGAACCGCTTCGATACCGTCGGAATCGACCTTGTCGCGATGAACGTCAACGATATGCTGGTCTTAGGGGCTGAACCCCTGTTTTTCCTCGATTATATAGCGCTTAATAAGCTCGACCCGTATATCGTCGCTGAAATGGTCAAAGGCGTTGCCAAGGGCTGTCGAATCGCCGATTGCGCGCTGATTGGCGGCGAGACGGCTGAGATGCCCGACACCTACAAAACCGATGATTTTGATATGGCGGGTTTTGCCGTCGGCATCGTCGAACGAAAGAAAATCGTCGCCGGCGTTAAAAACGTCCGCAAAGGCGACGTCATTTTGGGCTTGGCCTCATCGGGCCTGCATAGTAACGGCTATGCGCTGGCGCGCAATATCTGCTTTAAGGTGAACAATTTTCAGGCGACGGATAATATCCCTGAGCTTGATGGCCGGATTTTGGGTGACGTGCTGCTCGAGCCGACGAAGATTTACGTCAGGCCGATTATCAGATTGCTTAGTCAATACAAGGTCAAAAAGGTCATCCACGGTATGGCCAATATCACGGGGGCGGGGCTACCCGGCAATATCACTCGAGTGATTCCGAAAAACTTCGACGCCGTTTTGAAAAAATCGAGCTGGCCTGTTCCGCCGGTTTTCAAATTCCTGGCCGAAAAAGGCCCGGTCGAGGAGGAGGAGATGTTCCGCGTTTTCAATATGGGGATTGGCTTTGTTTTAGTTGTGGCCGAGGACTTCGCCGACTCGATTGCCGGCAAGTTGACCGGCTACGGCGAAAAGGTCTATAAGATTGGCAGAATAACCTCCGGCAGCGGAAACGTGATTATTAAAGATTAGCCGCAAAAAGGCACAAAAGGATTCACCGCAGAGCACGCGAAGACCGCAGAGAATTATTTTTTTAGACACTGATTCACACAGATTAACACTGCTTTTTTAATAACAAAAATAAAATTTCGTGCCTTGGTGGTAAAGGTTTTTCTTTTGACAAACAGGATGGCAATTGGGTATAAAGCGGGAAGGACAAGACATAATTATGATTAGCCAGGAACAATTCAAAATATTGCTGCCTATGGCTTGTAAATGGGCCGAAGAACAGGAGCGAATAATTCTCGATAACGGAGTTTCACTAACGGCTGAGCAAATTATAGACGCTAAAAATGCAGGAGTTTGTCATCCAGAGAAGATAAGATTATTACAAGTTTCGAGTATTCCTCTACCGGAAAATCCTGTTCTTCGAGCGGCGGCGGAGGAAACACAGCTTATTACGCCTTTAACAATAGGAATGGCATTGAGATACGGTATTTTTGTACGTTCTGATTTTTGGGGTAATCGTGGAATAATTATTCATGAGTTCGTTCATACTTCTCAATATGAGCAGCTCGGCGGCTTTCAGAGTTTTCTTCAGAAATATTTGTATGAGTGCGTGACAATTGGTTATCCCGAAGCACCTATGGAACAAGAGGCTATTATAACAGCAGCAAAGATATGCAAATAATAGTGTGATACACTTTTATGATATCCGATGTCAAAGTACGATTTTAATGTATTACGCAACGAAGAATTTAACAATAATTTCTTTTGACAAACAGGACGGCAATTGGTTATAAAGCGCATCAACCGATTGTCTCCAAAGTCGGGATTATAAAGCCGAACAGATATTAAGGGATTACAATATGAATGGACGGGAGATAATAAACATAATCTATAACAGGTTTTATCTGCGTGACCTATTTGGGAAAATTATTCCTGGCCTTGTGTTTATTAGCGCCAATTACTTCGTAGCTAATAAGCTTTTTCTGGTCCCGGACATCAAGGTTGACGTTTTTCTGGTGGTTGTTTTATTGGGCATTTCATGGGTTCTTGGATTCTGTATGCAGTCCTTCGGAGAACTCATCAAATTAATTCGTTACTTTCCAAAATCGGAAACTCAATTAGAGTTCTATGTCCGATATTTGAGCTTTCTGAAGAAAGCAACGATGGACGAAAAGGAAGATGTAGAAAGATTAGTCGTAATAAAAGAAGCATGCGGGAATCTCTGTTCGTCAATTCTCGTTACGAGCTTATCTGTTCATCTTATGGTCATCAATATGTGCGGATTTAGCGTGATAATCGACTATATATGGTCGTTTTGGTCTCTATATTTAATTATCATTTTTATTTTCACCTTCCTATTTCGGATGCATCGAAAGCATGTTAACCGACAGTCAGATTTCATGAATACGGTTCTTTCCAAATAAAGGAGGAGGAACAACTTAAAATAGTCAAAAGTAATTTTTTAAAAACGCGTCGCGATATACCTCGAAGTGCGGTTGAACCGAGCATATTATTAGAGGAAAAACAATGACACAAGAAAACAAAATCGAACGAGTGCATTGCAACCGATGCTTGCAACAGACCAATCATGAGGTGATAGCAACTCGCGTGGTAAATGAATCTGAGGAAATAGGTAATGATGAATGTCTCACAGATATCGATTGGCAAGTAACCTACACTATGCTACAATGCCGAGGATGTGGAACAATTACTCTAAGACGGCATTTGCTCTCTTATGGTAATGGTGTAGATGAAACGGATTATTTCCCGCCCCCAATTTCCCGTCAAATGCCAAAATGGATATTTGATTTGCCTGCGGGCTTCCAATCACTAATTGATGAGATATACACCGCTCTTCATGCAAACAGCAAGTGTCTAGCACTTATGGGGACGAGGGCACTTGTTGACCTCTTTATGAGCGCAACCATTGGAGACATCGGAGGATTTCAAAGAAAGCTGGAAAAACTTGTCGAGGATGGATACCTGAGCAAGAAAAACAGGGAAATCCTTGAGCCGGCGCTTGACGCAGGACATGCAGCAACACATAGGGGGCACGACCCATCTGTAGAGGACGTAAATCTTGTTTTTGACATCGTAGAAAATTTATTACAACCTCTTGCCCTAAAGATAAAAGTAGAAAACTTGAAGAAGCACACACCGAAAAGACAAGGTAAACCATAAAACAGTTTCTTCAAAACATCGCAACTTGTTTTATTTCTGAAAGAGGGGATAATCATTTATTCGAGGAAATCCAGGCCGTCTTTCATTGCCTGGTCGATTTTATCAAAAATTTTGATGGGCCATTCGTTGAGTCGAAACCTCATACTTGCCAGAGAAACGTCATATCTCTCGGCCAGTTGTTTCACAAGATATTTCTTCACGGAATTTGGGTCCCCAAAGCCCGTGATATTAACAAGCTCGGTATAATAAGCCCGTGCGTCTTTAGAGACGTTTTCTGCGGGCATTAAGAGGGCCGCGGCCAACCTCTTTGCATTTCTGTCATGCGTATGCCAATCGTGGTGTTTTTGAAGCTCATCGGCGCTTGTAACCGCCCGAATAGCGTCGCCAAGAAGGAGCCCGTGAGCAAACTCTTCAGCCACAGTCATACGATATACATGATGGAGAGAATCGAGGTCGAAAAGATTTTCATCGATAAGAATGAGGAACTGATTAGTATCCTTACAATGACCAATCATGCCCCATATATGATGTGTTTCTTTAAGTCCCCGCTGAACATCAATTTGCATCCCGTGTATTTTTTCGACAATGAGTTCGATATCAACAGGAACGGTAAACAGCCCCTGCTTCTTCAGGGTTTGAATTTGCTCATGGGCGATTGCTTCAAGCTGTTTGGCCGTATATGTGCGACAGTATTTACCTGGGTGCATTCTTTGGCGGCTTCCTTCCCTGGATTTCGTCGATGAGCTTTTTTATGTCTTTGTCCGACAATTGGACGTTGTCGATAGTGCGCAACAAGGCCGGCACAAAATTCCTTCTTATCACATGTTGAACGTCGGCGGGTAACGAGTCCGCCTCGCGAGCCAAATCAAAAAACTTGTCCCACTCTTGAGTGCCCTTAGCCAAGCCCAGCGCCTCAGCAACCGACTCCACATATTCTTTTGGCATCGCACGACGGTTGTGCTCAATATCACAGAGGTTTGACGCCTTAATTTCTATCAGAGCCGCAAAACGCCTAAGCCCGTAACCGGCTGTTAAGCGTAACTGCTTGAGGTATTTGCCGAAGGTCTCTTTCGTCTTGCCCATTATTTACCCTTTCACCTTGCCTCCACTGTTATCATTTATGATAACATATCGGATTAAATTGTCAATGGCCTGAAACATTTTTTTAACATCTCAATATCTTGCTCTAACTCCTTTAATAACAAAGCATTATAAATACATTCAAACATCTCCTTCTTTATTAGTTTCGTTTTTATCCGAGCTTTGATTTGATGGACCTGTTTCGTTAATGTAGTCCTCGCGTGGGAAATTCAGACAAGCGAATTGGCCGTGGTATTTGAGGGCGGCGCGGTCGTAGGCGCGTGCGGCCTCGATTTCGGTATCGCAGGAGCCGAGGTTGATTTGCCTGCCATTAGCGAAGATTCTGGGATACCAGCGATTATACGATTTTGACACGCCCTTGTATATCGAGGTGTATCGGCCTGACCTTTTATTGCAATTGAAGGCGTTCTGGGCCTTGGTCGCGATACGGAGGTTTTCTTTCCTGTTATTGAGGCCATTGTGATTGAAATGGTCAACGACCAGCTTTGCCGGTGCGGCGGCAATTTCCCGATGCATCCAGACGCAGCCCCTGTTAGTGCCGTCTTTTTTTACAACCTTATTTCGAGTGGCATACCAGGTATGTTTGGCACGACAGGCGCTCCATTTGAAGACATTCAATTTTTCGAAGTTTTCGGGGTCAACTATAGCAAACTTAAAACGTGTAAGCGGAATGACGCGAATATCCCAGCCATAGAATCTGCGATAACAGGTCATAATCAGCCAGACGAGGAACCGCTCGATGAATTTCGGAATCTCGAATGAAATATGGAAGTTAACCTTCATAACTGAGTTCTCCCTTCGTTCAACATTCGTTATTCAGTTGTCAAAACAACCCTGAAGGACCCACACAAGGTCTCTCCATCCTATAGGCGCGAACTTGCGCGATATTGACGAAAAATCCGATTTTCGGAAGTGCGAGAATTGACGTAAGTCCTTATGGGGAAAGGAGTAAAAAATTTTTTCAAAATTCCCATTTTTGGTTTTGGATACTTGCGCGTTTTTGCCCAACAACTGTTTTATACAAATGTTTTAAACAACTGTTTTAGTCCAGAATTTAACTCTTTATCAGGCATAGGGTTACGTCAAAAAAGCGTTTTGGAAACGATAAAAAACGCATTTTTCTCAATTCAGCCACAGAGTCCACCACAGGCAGAAAAGTTTTTTAGCCACAAAGCGGCTGTGTTTGAAATCAAATGTTTTTTTAGATTTTTTCGGGACGCCATAAGGTCTGATTCCGAATCATAACGTTGAGAATTACGAGAAGTTTTCGCATACAGGCAGTGATAACAACTTTGAAGGCCTTGCCCTTTTCGAGAAGACGTTCGGCAAAACGATGAATGACAGGATTCCAGCAAATAGCAGACAAAACAAAAAAGACGCGGCCAAACTTCCGCCGCGCCTTCCGAATTACAAATCATCAATAATCAGTCATCGATTATCTATCATTTACCACCGCCTGTGCCGCCGCCATACACGCGATAGATGATATACACGAACTGATAAATAACCTTTCTAAAATCACAGATTGATACAGGGCTGAATTCATAGACCACAAGGTCAAGAAAATGAAGGCATCACAACTTGTTTTATTTCTTGTCGGAATGGTTCGCCTACTGCAACGCTCCTTCGACCCCCGACTAGGGCATTCAAGGGCAGGCATGCTCAGGACAAGGTTCGCGAGAAATTAGACAGGCGACCTCCGCCGTTTTGCTTCTCAAAACGAGACGCGAGGGCAGGCAGTTGAGCAGTTGAAAGCCAAAAACAGCGTTCAGCGCTCAGCGGACGGATAAACCAATGGATAGGTTTGTGCGTTTTGGGCCGACGAGTGTGGAACCGCAGATGGGAAGTCGTTTTTTCCTCTTGTATCACGACGGATTCATGATATAATACGGTATATAATGTAACCGGCTTTCTGCACTAACTCGTAGTAGTGTGGGAAGCAGTGATAAGGAGGAGAATTATGTTTACATTGACCAAATTCAAACCAATCGTCCTAATGTTAGTAGTGGTATTGTTTATGCTTGCATTATCCGCCACCTTTGCCGCTGAGTCATGTGTTCAACCGGATAATGGCACGGGCACGGCCACGTTGCCGCCGATCGGCTGCAAGTATATTACGCCCGACGAGCCCTTCAAGATTATCGTTGGTCTGCCCGTCGGGACTACCATCGAGATGGTCGGAACTCTCAAAGATTTTGTCTGCTGTGATGGACCGTCATCATGTTCAACCTGCTCGCTTACTCTTTCCGCAGGCGAATGTGAGACAGCCGGCGGAACGCTTGGCGGCGATGGGCACTGCTTCGAGGCGACACTCGAATTACACGTC
>JAFGDN010000056.1 GCA_016932095.1 Sedimentisphaerales bacterium | reverse complement strand
TCTCTCGTCGCCCGCGTCTTTCGGCTCGGCTCGCTACGCTCGCCTTGCCGCAAGACGCATCTACTATGGAACCTTTAACCATGATATTTGTCAACATACAAGAAACCGGAGAAAGTTTTGAGTTTTGAGTGATTAGTTTTGAGTTGCGAAAGAAAAAGCAAAAAGTAAAATGCAAAACCACATCGTAAAGTGCTAAACTGTGGTGTCGCTACACGACGGATTTTAATTTGACAAAGAAAATGTGAGGATTTATAGTTAAATCCGTTGAACATATGAAAAAAACAGTCATATTCCTGATTCTTTTGTCGGCCGGCTGCACCGCACCGTTAGTGCATTATACTTCGTATGACGGATACATGAATCCAAGGATGACCGTCATAGAGCTGGAAAGGAACAGGAACACCTCGAAAATAAAGATCGTTTTTCAAAAGAGAGGTAGTCCGGACGAAAACAGTTTTTCCGTGATGATGGCTTTCTATAATACGGCGAAGAGGAGAAATTATGAATACTTCATTAA
This sequence comes from Sedimentisphaerales bacterium, assembly GCA_016932095.1. Taxonomy (GTDB): domain Bacteria; phylum Planctomycetota; class Phycisphaerae; order Sedimentisphaerales; family Anaerobacaceae; genus Fen-1362. The sequence continues at coordinate 46,910 of JAFGDN010000056.1, read as the reverse complement.
TCTGAAGGAATGGGACGACACAGACGGAGGCAGGATTTATATCATAGGATTCACGAACAAAAAGGAAGTAGACATTAAATGGGAATTTGGCGAAGAATATGATTATACGGATGCAGCCGGTCAAAAACGCACCTACGAGAGTGTACAAATGATAGAAGCGATAATAGACTGAACGAAAACAAGAGATTCTCCGAAAAAGTGAGGGGGGAGTGAGGCGGGTTACACGGAATTTTTAACTGCGTCTGAAAAGCAATTCCCAAATCCCCGAAAACGACTCCCGACTACGAGTTGCGAGGATGCCCGTCAACGACATGCGGATGCAGGCAGGTAAAGCAGCGGGGCTAAATTTCTGGATTCCCGCTTTCGCAAGAATGACAAAAAAGAACGGAGCTCCAGCATTCGCTGGGGTCTGCGCCTGGGCTCCGGAACAAAGTCCGGAGTTTCCGCCCGCCTGAGGCGGGTAAACTTCGCTACGAAAAATAATCCGAAGAAAATAAATATTATGCTTGACAATGGTTCTATATAGTACTATTTTATATAAAACTATTATTTCGAAGAATAAAAAAGTAAAGCGGTTTAACCATTATAAAGAGACGAATTAAAAGACGGATGACAAAAAAGTAACACAAAAATGGTTACCTAATGCAAATGACCGACGATTAAATAAAGGAGATGCAAAAATGAAAAAGAATTTATTACTCATTATGATAACATTATTTTCAACCAGCACTTCAAGCGCCGAGGTAGATTTAGTCTGGGGCAAACAATTCGGCTCCGACAGGGACGAAAGGACACGAAATTTAACGATTGATTCACTAAATAATGTTTACGTTTTGGGCAAAACCAACGGCAAGGTCGGCAAAGAGAACTTTGGTAAATATGACGGCTTTATTGTAAAAGTCGATAGTGCCGCTAATAAGATATGGGCGAAACAGGTCGGCTCGGCAGGAGAAGATGACCTATTTAATGCCACTGTTGACGGATCTGGAAATCTCTATGTTACGGGCTACACAGAAGCTGACGCCAACAATAAACCAAATCCCAATACAGATGTTCTGGCTGTAAAGTTAAACAGCAGCGGGGAAATTGTCTGGCAAACGCAATACGGCAGCGACCTCGCAGATATCGGGGCAGGCATTACTGTCAACGCCAATGGGGAGATTTATGTAATAGGAGCCACAGAAGGCGTCATGGGCAACGTCTCCAAGGGAAAATCCGACTGCTTTATTCTTCACTTAGATAATGAAGGAAATCAGCTAAATGTCGTGCAATTCGGCACTTCGACCGACGACCGGGGATATAATATTGCCATAGGAGCGGATGCCAAAATTTATGTATGCGGCACCACTGAAGGAAATCTGGCCGCAGAAAATGCCGGCAATTCTGACATATTCTGGGCAATATTTACCAAAGAACTGAAGCAACAAAAGATCATACAGTACGGCACAGAAAAATATGATTGTGCTGACGAGATAAAAACGGATGATAAAAATAATATTTATATAGCAGGCAGCACGGACTGGGTTCTGGCATTAGCCTTAAAACAAAAAATGAACGGGGATTGCTTCCTCCAAAAGTGGAATGACAAAGGAGAGATGTGCTGGGAAAAACAATTTGGCACAAGTAACTGGGACGGCATTAACGGCATGGCTGTAATTCAGAATATGGGAGTTATAGTAAGCGGCTGTCAGAATAATCCTACATGCCAGTCATTTTGCAGAATGTACGATGAAGACGGCTCACTTTCGTGGAGCAGGAATATTATCGCACAAGGGGGTTGTGGGACCTGCGGCAAGGGCGTTTGTGTTAATCAACAGGGAGATATTTATCATACGGGATATACGGGAGCAAATCTATTCTCCGAATTGAAGGGAAGCCATGATGTGTTTTTAATCAAGCTTAAGGCAGATATGAAATAATAACGTGGTATTTTTAATACCAGTTCATATATAGTAACAGATGCTGAATTTACAAAACATTAAACGCAGCGGTTTTATGGAGACACAAAAGACATGAACAACACAAACACTAAACAAAGCAGAGATACGTGGAGGTTTTTACTTATGAGAACAACATTATTAGTGAATCTTATAGTCTGCCTTTGCGATTTGGCTGTTTACTCACAAGCCATTCACGTTGACAGTAATACCGGCAATGATAAGAACCCAGGGACTAAAGAATCTCCAGTTCATTCGATTCACAAAGCGGCTGAAATTATCAGGAGCGGGGGCAATGGTATTTATACCATGAAAATAAATCCTGGAATCTACGTCCTGGACAGTCACGTACCCGTTTCAACAGAAAAAGAGATGACAAATAAACGCATTATAATCGAAGCGAGCGTTTTGCCGGACGATCCATCATGGACGCCTGAAAAAATGCCGGTCATTGCAAGTAAGTCGAAGAAAGGTGAAATACAGGAATCTTATGCTAATGCCAGCCCTTTCTCCCCATATCATTTTGTTGTCTGTTTTTTAATTGATGAAAGCCACGTTACCATCAGAGGGATTAAGTTTCACGGTTATTTTTATCCCAATACCAGATATTTCCCGATCGCAAGGTTTAATAAAACAAAAACGGATTTATTAGTAGAGCAATGTATGTTTGTCGGAGATGAAAATATTTCTCATATTCAGGCGGGGGTCATTGCTCACGGCGATGAAGTCAAAATTGATCACTGCGTCTTTTATAAGGTAAATAATGCCATAGTATTCTGGAAGGATTCAGGAAATGGCATTAAGAGCGGCAACGGTATAACAAACTCCATCATTTACGGTGCAAAGCAAGGCATCTGGACAACACAGCCCGATAAAGATTTTGAATTTGAGAATAATATTATTTCAAATTGTAAACATGTCTGGGTCAAACTAGATTCCAATAAAACAAATTCCTACTCTATAAATAATTGTGTAATAGTAAACAACGAATATTACAAGGTAATATCGGACAGCACAGGAACGCTGGCTCCGGGGGAATTTGAAATAAAAGAGAAAAACGTTACAAAAAATGGTGAAATTTCATTGAGATTAGCAGATCGTGTTGATAAGCCTCTCCCAATCGATTATATGCATGCTATCCCAAACACACTTGGGTATGAAATTGGAGCAGGAATATTTAAACACAGAAAGTAACAAAATTTCAACTACCAACACGGCTAATTATTAACTCAAAAACCCGGGGAAAAACGGAGGTACAAAAGGCATGAACAACACAAACACTAAACAAACCAGAGAACAAATACGGGAGATTGTAAAAACCATAAACCAAACGTGTATGGAGGGAAAGGGATTCGAGAAGCTAAAGGGCTATTTCCATAACGACATTGTGATGGTTTCTCCCGGTATGGTCAGCAGGCCCAAGGGCAGGGATATATGCGTTAAAAGCTATGAAGACGCCTGCTCGCAAATGACCTTTGAGAAGCTGGACTCCTCGGACGAGCATATTGACATATACGGCCAAACGGCCGTGGCGTGTCACAAGTATGAATGCATCTGGGAGTTCAAGGGCAAAAAGTTCGACGAAACGGGGTATGAGATACTTGTGTTCGTGCGGAACGAAAAGGACTGGCAGATTGTCTGGCGAACACTGATTCCGAGCTCACGCAAAATTGAGAAGTGCCCGACGGAAGAGGGAGAAACGGGCGTGCAGGCATCGGACGACGTTAAACAAACGTGCCTGAATCTAATAACAAAAACGCTCGTATGTCAACTAACCACCATTGATTCGGCGGGATTTCCGCACACAAACGCAATGAACAATCTGCGATACGCCAAGGAGTACCCCTCGCTGGCGGACCTGTTTAAAGAAGAGGACAACGATTACGTGCTTTACCTGAGCACCGGCATGCAATCGCCGAAAATGGCGCGAATGAAGGCCAATCCGAAGGTGTCCGTATATTTCTGCGACGCGAACCAGATAACCGGGCTGATGTTAGGCGGAGAGATTGAAATTATCACAGACCAGAAGCTCAAAAATCGCATCTGGCAGAAGGGCCGGACGATGTATTATCCCAACGGCCCGGAAGGGCCGGAATACGGGGTCATAAAACTCGTGCCGTCGATAGTAAAAGGGTGGTGTAAAGGCAGGCCGCTTGAGATTAAAATATAAAACGTTTTGCAGAAAGGAGAACATTATGACCAAGGTCTATAAAATAATTCTCGTTTTGGCTTGTGTATCAATTGCCTGGGCTGTTGAGAGCGACAAAAGCACTATTCCCGTCGAGCAGCAGCAGGCGATTGAAAAAGAGGTGCTGAAAACCCATACGCAGATGGCCGGAGCGAACGACAGTCAGGACACGGAGAAGTTCTTCAGCTTTATTCTGGATTTCGACAAAGGGCTTATTATTCGGGACGGCCGATTGTTCAAGACAAAACAGGAGGCATTCGACGCCGTAAAGAAAGGATTCGAAGGGATATCCAAGACAGAGCGCGTCTATGAACAAAGATATGTCGCTGTCATCTCGCCGGAAACCGCCTTGTTTACCGCCAACGGCACAGCGACAATCACATTTTCGGACGGGCGAATATTAAGCGTCCCCTTCGCCGTGTCCATGGTATATGTCCTGCGGGACGGTCAGTGGAAGATGTTACAAGGCCACTATTCCGTTCCCAATCTCAGATGAGCAGGAGCCGAATATGGAAAAGCCGTGTTTGAATGACAAAAATGAATACCCGGATGACGAAGTTTTAAGCCGGTATCTTGGAAAAGTGAAAAATGCGTGGGACTCGTTTATCGTTTTTTTAAATGAGAACCATCCTTCGTTTTCACGAGAGTGGCGATATTATAACGACGGAAAGAGCTGGCTTTATAAAATAACAAAAAAGAAAAAAACAATATGCTGGGTCTCCGTCTATCCCAGGATGTTCAAGACCGCTTTTTATCTTCCCGACAGGGCCGAAGATTTAATAAAGGCCGGCGGGCCAGGCAAAAAATACATTGACCAGTTCATTCACGGCAAAAGATATGGAAAAATAAGGGCAGTAATCGTGGAGATTAAAAAAACAGCGGATTTGAACGCAACAAAAACACTGATAGAAATTAAGGAACAGGTAAAATAGCGCATTTTACGTCTTATCTTCTTATGTTACGACTCTTTTCCTGCACACTATGGCAAAGACAATGAAGCAGCAGCGGCAGGCCGGTTTCCTGATGGCCAAAATCCGCCAGGTCGGGGAACGAATTTTTGTCCGCAAACTGAAGGAATGCGGGATTGAGATAAATCCGGCGCAGGGCAGGATTATGTTCGCACTGTGGCAGGGTGACGGGGTCTCGATAAACACGCTCGCGAAAAAAACGCAGCTCTGGAAAAGCACGCTGACCAGTATGCTCGACCGGCTCGAAGAGATGGGATACGTCAGGCGCAGGCGAAGTAGAAAAGACAGGCGAAAAATCCTCATATACCGAACGGAAAAAGACAGGGTTATGGAAAAAAGATACGTCCAGGTATCGCAAGAGATGACCGTATTATATTACGAAGGATTTTCGGCCGGCGAAATCAGCCGATTCGAGCAGGATTTGAAGCGCATCCTTAATAATCTTACGACTTTTGAAACACGTCTTAAATAAACACAAGTCAAAAAGGTGTACTGATTCAATAAGGGTTTTCAAGAAATATTTTTTGCAGAAACCACAGTGGATAATACAAATATCAAATCCAAAACGAAAAACTCAAACAAATTGCGAAGAATTACAAGAAACTTTTTAGCTTTTGAAAAAAGATACGATTTAGGTAGAATGGAAGTTAAGGAACTGATTAAAAATATGCTTTTTTAGTTTTTCAGCCGTAGGAGTATCAAAAACACATGACCGTTTTACTTGTTTTAGGATTGTTGTTTCCTGTCATAAGCTGTTTGAGCACAATAATTTCCCTAATTGACAGGTGGAAACATAAAAAACACAGTTCTCCCCTTTACATTCCGTTCATAGGACCTGTGCTTCTCACAATCTGGATAATTTCCTCTCATAGTCATCTTTGGCTTGTACTCATCGCATGGATTTGTGATATCGGAACGATTGCTTTTATGATTGCAAGTCCCAGACTCATTTTGGACTGGTGGAACACTTGTTCGTTTACAAGGATTCTCAATCTTCACTCTTCATACGGAATCCAGAGAGCAAAATTGTCCTTCCACTCAACAGGACGTTACTTTCTGCATAAAGAATGGCATCATCCTCCTGGTGAATATGGAACAATATCAGTTGGAGACGGCGGACACTTCGTTCGAAAAGGGGATGTTATTGAAATGACGTCAGATTGGGGCTGGTCACGAAAAATACACTTGATATCAGACAACTGCTTTAAGGTGATCGAAGAAATAAACGTCAGAGATAAGAATCCAGATTACTCAATTTCCAATTGGACTTTCGAAAAACGAAATTCATGATAAAATATATTTAGATTTTTACGAGTTTGGCGAATTTGAGGTGAAGGGATTTTGTCTGGCCGGTGTTGAAAGCAACTGTAACGACGGAATTTTCGCCCATATCGGCGAAATCCTTAACGGTTCCGATGCCGAATTTTTTGTGAACGACAATGTCGCCGCGATGAAATCGCGGCGACAATTTATGATTTATAATTGATGATTTATAATTTTTTTCGCCACCAAGACACGAAGACACGAAGGACTCTTTCTCGGATTGAAAATGGGTCCCCTGTTCAGGGCCAAGAAAGCAGCTCTCGGGGACGACGCTGCGCGTCGATTCGGAAAAACTCAGGCCGAGTTCGAAGAGGAACTGGGATGGGACGGTTCTCAAAAGCTGGCCACGGATTTGACGGTATTTGGCAAAGGTGATACAGAGATTGGTTTTTGCGCGTGTAATGCCGACGAAAAAAAGCCGGCGCTCCTCTTCTGTTTCGTCATCGAAATCGACGCTGCGTTCGTGGGGCAGGAGGCCATCTTCTACGCCGACGATAAAGACGTTGTCAAATTCGAGACCTTTTGCGGAATGAAGGGTCATCAACGCGACACGTTCAGCCGAGGTATCGTAGGCGTCAACGTCGCTGAATAGCGAGATTCGCTGGAGGTAATCAACCAATGAGGGGTTTTCGGTCTCCTGGTCATAACGAGCGGCGGCGCTGATGAGCGACTCGATATTTGCTATGGCGTCTTTTCCTTCTGCGCCTTCGGCGGCGAGGGACTGTTCAAGGCCCGATTCAGAAAAGACAAGTTCGGCCAGAGAAGCGACACTGAATTTTCGATTTTCTATTTTCGATTTTATATCTGGGCTATCGCCGATATCGAGAGGGACCTGTTTTTTGAAACCCTCAATCATCGTGAGGAAGGCGATGAGTTTGGCGGCGGTGGTTTTAGAAATGCTGAGAATATTTGAAATGTGTTTTAGCGCTTCATATAAGCCGATGTTACGGCGGGCGGCGAAGTTTTGAAGTTTGTCGATAGTGGTTTTGCCGATGCCTCGTGCGGGGGTATTGATGATTCGCAGAAGCGCGACGCGGTCGGCGGGATTAACAAAAACTTTGAGATAGGCGAGGACGTCGCGGATTTCCTTACGGTTATAGAACTCGACGCCGCGGACGATTTGATAAGGGATTTTACTCCTGATGAAAACCTCTTCGAGCGCCCTGCTTTGGGCGTTTACACGGTAAAAGACGGCGATTTTACCCAGTGTTACGCCTTCGGCTACGAGCTTTTCTATATTTTCAGCTATGCCGAGCGCTTCGGCGGCTTCATCCTCATACTGCTCGATTGCTACGCGGCCCGCGGACGGCATTGTCACAATCAGGCGTTTTTCCTTCCGGCTGTGGTTATGAGCAATCAGCCGGTCGGCAACTTCGAGGATGCCGGGCGTGCTTCGGAAGTTTTCTTCAAGTCGAACGACCAAAGTGTTCGGCCAGTCGCGTTCAAAATCGAGGATGTTGCGGATATCTGCGCCTCGCCAGCGGTAAATGGACTGGTCGGGGTCGCCGGTCGCGCAGATATTGTTATGAGCAGAGGCGAGGGCCTTGGCGATACGATACTGGGCGTGGTTTGTGTCCTGGTATTCGTCGATAAGCAGGAATTTGAAGCGATTGCCGAGGTCGGCGCGGACTTCAGAATGCTTTTCGAGCAAAAAAGCGGCATCCATAAGCAGGTCGTCGAAATCGAGGGCGTTGAGGTCTTTGAGGATTTGCTGATAGCGGAGATAAATTTTCGAAAGCGTCTTAGAGAAAAAGTCATCGGCCTGATGTTTGAAGGTGTCGTCGTCGATGAGCTTATTTTTCAGGGTCGATATGGCGTCGAGCATTCGCGCGGGCGGGAAGTTGGCGGTATCGAATCCACAATCGGCTATGGCCTGTTTGATGCATTTGAGCTGGTCGGAATCGTCATAAATGCTGAAATTGGGATTAACGCCGGCGAAGGCGGCGTATCTTCGAAGGATTCGGACGCAAAGGGAGTGAAAGGTGCTGATATGAGCGCCGCCTGATGCGCCGAGGGCGACGGCGCGCTGACGCATTTCGTCGGCGGCCTTATTCGTGAAGGTTATGGCGCAGATATTGTAAGGCGGGACGCCGGAATCGATAAGGGCGGCGATGCGAAAGGTTATGACGCGGGTCTTGCCGGAGCCGGGACCGGCGATAACGAGCAACGGGCCATCGAGGTGAAAGACGGCCTTTTGCTGCGAGCCGGTCAAACGGGAAGAGAACGCCTCCTGAAGTTTATTTGAGGGCAAGGGCGTCATTGTGACTGCTGTTCCCGGACCTGCTGAAGGAATTTCTGCTCAATCTCCGTGAACTGGTCGGCAAGCTCCGGCCTTTCGATTCTTATACGAGCGATGAGGTTTTGGCGTAAAACAACCGGGTATTGCTGGTCGTTGAAGAAATCCAGAAGGGCGTTGTATCGCAGCAGCTTGAAATCGGGGAGCTGCAGGCGCTGTTCATCGTGGTATTGCCCGACGTAAACTTTGTATGCCTCCTCCGCCATTTTTTCCCTTCCAAACGCCTCGTCGTCGTCGCGCATCGCGTACCGGAAATACGCCTCCCTAAGCAGCATCATTATCATTTCAGTGGCGTTTGTTATGCTCATATTTTTCAGCTCTTCCTTGAGATACCACCGGGCGAAGACGTCAACCGAAGGATGTCTGTATTCCGGGCGGCTGGGGTAAAGCTCCCTGAGCTGGATGTAAATCTCCTGCGCCCGTTTTATATGCCCCGCCTGGTAAAATGAAAACAGGGCGTTGGTGAACATATTTCGCATCTGGACCTGGTGAGAATCCTCGAAATCCAGGTCGTTGGGGTCGATGTATTTGGGGATAATCTCCGTTATGGCCAAGCTATACGGGTAAAACATCCTGAGGTCCGGGCGAAGGAAAATCTCTTTAGCGGTGTAAACGCCGGCGTTTGGGTCCGACAGGGGCGTCGGCCGCGAGGGCTGCTCTCTCTGGACGTCGTAAATATAGATTCTTCCGTACCTGAAAAGGTTTTGCAAGCTGTGCGCGACGATGCGGTCGGTGTTTTCCTCGTCAACGGAATACCTGTCCTTGCCCGACGGTTTAACGGGCCTGTTGCCGGCGATTCTAAGCCCCTGTATGGCCCAGTAAATCGCGTGAACGTCGGGGTGGCGCCAATCGAGGGGATAGTGAATATTGGGGTCGTCTTCAACGGGACCGTAGGTTTGGTTCAATTCCCGCATTACAACCGGGTCGAGCTTCCAGACGCTGCGAAGCTGATACGCCTTGGCGAAGGCGTCAAAATTCTCGAGCGCCTTTTTGCCCCTGAAGCGGTCGATGACCCTGAAGGCTGCGGGGTCGAACCTGGCGGGATTTTGTCGCAGGGAAAGGTAGCTGCTGACGAAAGAGGCGTTATCCTCGAAGGCCTTGTCGGCTTTTTTAAGGGCCGTGATGAGCGGGGAGATATTGGGGTCGGAGGCGACCTGCGACCATTCAGTCGGGGCTTCGGCGAGGGCATCGAAGAAGTCATTGCCGGCCACGCCTCGATAACTCATCGGGCCGGGGTCGGCCGGCCCCAGGAGCGGCCCCATAGCGAGGGCAAGCTGGAGTTTATAGTATTTCTGGTCGTCGTCGGTAATGCCGCCGATTTTGTGCTGGAAGATTCTGCCCAGCTCCCTGTAAAGAAGAATGGATTTCGGGTTGTTTGGAATACCCTTGTCGCGTAAAAGCTCATAGCCGTTTTTAATCCACTGCCACCGCTGGTCGGGCTGCTCGGCCGGTATAGCGACGGAGATGTTATAAGCCATATTCCAGGCCTGGAATTCCCAGACCTTGGCGAACCTCGGCTGGAGCGTGGTAATCCATTCGGCGAGCTGTTTAGCGTCGAAGAACTGCCCCTCCTCCTTGAGGCGGTCGGCTCGAATCCAAAGCACGTCAACGACCAGGCCGCGAAACGCCCCCATCGCAACGGTCGCAAAGGCAAGCGAGGGGGGCGCGTTTTTGAGGGGCTCGTTGGCGATTAGTTTCATTTCGAGCCGCTGGGAGTTGATGTATTCGAGGCGCATACCCGCGGCCGCAAGCAGGGAAACTACAAGAACAATACCAACCAATATAATCAAAATATCACGAGAGCGCATAATTTAAGAGCACAAGTCAAAAGTCACAAGAGCACAAGTTATACAATCACCTTCGCGATTTCACGCAAGCTGAAAATAACAATCGAAAACGCCACAAGGGGCAGCGATTTAAGAAAAACCATCAACGCGCCTGCTTTTGCAACGAGGGTCCAGCTAATCAATCGGGCAGACAGAAGAAACTGGCCCGGATTGTAGTCGTCGAACTCAGGCAGCAGGTTCATTATGTGTTTTAGAGAATGATAATAGAGCTTGTTAATGTTTTCACCCAAAAACTCGAACGATTCGTTGATAAAGCCGCTCATATTGGCCATAGTAAAGACCGCCAGGCAAAGCAGAACGGCGACGGGGAAAGACAAAAATGAGCCGGCAAAGACCGCCAGCGCCGCGAGGAAAACGAGGCGAATAAAAACAAGGAGCACGGCCCTGACGAAATTGGCAGTGAACGAATCGGCCTGAAAGAGGACTTCCAGTCCGTCTTCGAGCGGGAAGATAACGACCGTATTGTTAAGAGGGACGTTCTGAAACGCCAGGGCAACGTAGCCATCATCTGCCACGCAATCGCCGGGGACCTGGAATTCCACGGCAGTGCGAATAAGGTCTTTTCGCTCAACGGAATAAATCGGGGTAACAGGCATTTCACCCATTCGAATCTGTCGCAGGTCGCCGATGACCCACCCGCTGTAAATCGCCAGGTCAGCGGGATTGACGGCCACCTCGTATTTGAATTTCACAAATAACGGCTGTTTAGGGTCGGATAGTTTAACGTTTTCAAACTCCCAGACAAGCTCTTCGCCGACGACGGCGGCGCGCCTGCGAAGGCCGATGCGGCGGGAAAGCTCGTTCCTGTAATTTCGTCGAGCGACGGGATTTTCATCGACTCCCTTGGGCACTTCGCCCGATTCTTTGAGCTTTTCATATTTCTCGTCGATCTCGGCTGATATATCGGGCTGAGGCGGGACAATCGAGGCCCTTGCGGTAAAAAATTCGTTTCTGGCCCGCTCAAGCTGCTCGTTGTCGGCCTTTATGAACTGAGGCATCAGGACCGCGATACTGTATATGACAACGGAAAACAGCGTGAGTAAAAAGGCGTCCAGAACAATAACGCCGAGCAGTTTGCCGAGGACGAACTGATACCGACGAACCGGCTTTGTCAGGACGGTATAGACCTGCTTGTCTTTAACGTCGTTTGTGAGGGTAAAGCAGGCCGCTAAGATTGTCAACAACGCCAGAAGCAGCGACATCAGAGACAAGCTGTAACTAATAAAGGACTGCATCCTGCCTTTGAGGGTGCCGTCGCCGGTCATTTTGAGTCCCATCACGGGAAGCAGGACAAGCAACAGGACAATAAAAACGGCGGCGATTTTCAGCCGAACGGCCTGCTTTATGGTATTTACAGCTATCGCCCATATACTACGCATTGTGTGTGTCCCCGTTTTCTTTGACGTCGCCGTCGGAAGCCGGCTTTCCCAGAAGCTCATCGATAACATTCCGGTCTGGTTGAGGAGGCAAAACAGGCGTCGGCTCGACGGGTTTCGGAACGGCCGTCTGTGAGCCGGCTGAGGCGTCTGTCTGCACAAGCCCTTTCAGGAAATCCTCGTCAGCCGATGGCGAGGGCCGGGGCTGGGGCTGGCGGGTTACGGTATCGGCGGGTTCATCCTGCTGCACTCCCGATGAGACGAGCTGGTCGAGTATGGCCTGCCTGTCGGCCAGCTCCTGCGGTTTTGCGGATAAAAATTCGCTGATGTGTCGTTTGCTTTCGGCGCCGCTTGTGGGCAGCTCCTGCTGCTGGGCGGCGGCGATGATATCAATAAAGAACGTTTCGAGCTTTGTCATCGGTGCGCTTATACTGTATTCGGCGCGTTCCTCGGCAAAAATACGCTCAATCTTTTTGACTGCGTCGGGGCTTAAAAGGCCTGTTGTAATTTCGGTTTTATCGGTGCGTCTGAGGAGGTCGCTGACATTGCCCTCGGCCTGGATTTTGCCGCCGTAGAGGATTGCGATTCTGTCGCAGACGTCTTCGACGTCAGCGAGGAGGTGGTTGCAAAGTAAAATGGTTTTTCCGCGTTTGGCAAGCTCTATAATGAGGTCCTTGATTTGTCTTGTGCCGATTGGGTCAAGGCCGGTGGTCGGCTCATCGAGGATGAGCAGGTCGGGGTCATTTATGAGGGCCTGCGCCAGGCCGATTCTTCTTGCCATACCCTTGGAGAAAGTGCCGACGTGCCTGTTGGCCACGGCTTTCAGCCCCACCATATCGAGCAGGGCCTCGGTGCGCAATTTCCTCACCTTCGCGGGCAGCTTGAACAGCCGGCCGTAAAATTCGAGCGTCTCACGGGCGGTGAGGTATTTATACAGGTATGACTCTTCAGGCAAAAAACCGATTCTCGTGCTGATTTGCGGGTCGGCGGCGCTGCCTTCGAGCAGCAGGGACCTGCCTTTTGTGGGATGAAGAAGCCCGAGGAGCAACTTGAGCGTGGTGGTTTTGCCTGAGCCGTTGGGGCCTAAAAGGCCGAAGACCTCGTTGGTGCGGATTTTCAAATTCAGGTCGTCAACGGCGACGACCTTGTCCCGGCCCCACCAGTCCGAAAATATTTTGGTCAATGAAAACGTCTCAATCGCATACTGCATAGTGGTCAGCCCATAAGTTTAACAATACAATATTATACGAGCGCCGGGGAATGTTGTTGAAGCTCCTCGCCGTGGCGAACAAGGCGGGCGCTGTTAAACACGACGACAAGAGAGCTTGCGAAATGTAAAAACGCCGCCACGGTCGGCAGAATCAAAAATGACAGCGACATACCAGCGACAATAAAGCTTACACCGAAGGCGAGGTTCCAGTTAATGACGGAGCGAGTCCTTCGAGACAATAAGACGAGGGCCGGCAATCGTTTGAGGTCGTTGCTGAGGAGCGCTATCGACGCTGAATTGATGGCGACGTCTGAGCCGGCGGCGCCCATGGCGATACCGAGGTCTCCGGCGGCCAGGGCCGGGGCGTCGTTTATGCCGTCGCCGACAACGACAACGGCGTGGCCTTCTTTCTTGATTTTTTCGACGATAGCGAGCTTATCCTGCGGGAGGCAATGCGCCTTGTAGTCGGTGCAGCCGAGCTCCGCGGCGACGCGGTTGGCGACCTCATCCCTGTCGCCGGTAAGCATTGTAAACCGTTTGACGCCAAGCCCGACAAGCTCTTTTACGGCGGCTTGCGCTTCCGGGCGGGTTTTGTCCTGAAGTCCGACCCAGCCGACACACCGTCCATCAAGACCGACGTAAAGCGTGGAGAAACCCTGCTCCTCGTGTAAAGAGGGCGCCGAGACCTTCGACATATTTATTTTATTTTCTTTCAAAAACGTCTCCCTGCCGACGATGACACGGCTGCCTGAAACCACAGCGGTAACGCCTTTTCCCGGCGTTTCTGTAAAGTTATCCACATCAGGCAGGGCGAGGTTTGCCTGTTTTGCCACTTCTAGTAAGGCCCTCGCCGCGGGGTGCTTGCTCATTTTTTCCGCTGTTGCGGCAAAAGACAACAACTTTGACGGCTCAACGTCCTCCGCGGGCGTCAGTTTCGTCACGTAAAGCCGGCCTGTTGTTATGGTGCCCGTTTTGTCGAAGACCATTGCCGTAACCTTGCCGGCGATTTCGAGGTCGGCGACGTTTTTGACCAAAATACCGAGCCGTGCGGCGGCTGAAATCGCGGCGACCATAGCCGTAGGCGTCGCCAGAATCAGCGCACAAGGGCATCCGATTACGAGAATGGTTATGGCCTGGTTTACATTTCGGGTAAAGAAAAGAACTATGCCGGCAATCATCAGGATTGTCGGGGTGTACCATTTAACGTAGCGGTCGATAATCCTCATAATGGGGATTTTCGTCTTCTCGGCCTGCAAAATAAGGGACTGGACCTTGCCTAAGGTTGTGTCTTTGCCGGCCTTTGTTACGGTTATGTCGAGAGCGCCTGTAAGGTTGGTGGTGCCTGCAAACACCTGCATACCCGGGACTTTATCGGCCGGCAGGGCTTCGCCCGTGATAGTGGCCTCGTTGACCGAGCTTAGTCCTTTAACAACGTCGCCGTCAACCGGTATGTTATCGCCGGGGCGGACGCGGACGACTTCGCCGGGCCTGATTTGGCTGACCATAACCTCGCTTTCCGAGCCGTCGCGATTGAGGCGGTTTGCCTTTTGAGGGGTAAGCTTTATGAGCGACTCTATTGAAGCGCGTGCGCCCAGCGCCGTGCGGCTTTCTACAAGCTCGCTAAGGAGCATAAAGAACGCGACAATGGCGGCGGCGCGGTATTGCTGCGTGGCAACGGCGGCCACGATGGCCAGCGCCACAAGCTCGTCCATGTGGGTTTCTTTTTTCAGCAGGGACTTTACCGCGTGCCAGACGATTGGCGCGCCGAGCAAAATGGCGCCGGCAAGGGCGAGTATTTCGGCCTGAAAACTGCCCGGGCCGAAAAAGAATCTGGATTTGCCGATATAACTGTTCAGCAGAAGCATTCCGCCCGCCAGTGTGCCCAGCAGCGCGATACTGACGCGAAGCTGCTTGCCGTGCGTGTGCTCGGCGGCTATGTCCTCTTTGAAATGCAAGTGTTCGTGAGCCATTATTTGTTTCCCGTGGTTTAATTATTCCTCTGGTTCGGCGCCTGATTTCATCGCAGGGTCCCTGTTAATTAAAATCCTGACTTCCTTTCCGTGGCTTGCTTTGCCGGGCTGAACGATTATTTTTTCCTGAACGTTATCGAGAATCTGCTCAATCGCGTCATTATAAATCCTCTGGAGAACCAGTTCGGGGCGTTTTCGATATTCCGGCAGAATCTGCGCGAGGTAATCGGCGTTTGCCCTGGCGGCCTCGACGGTTTTGGTTCTGTAAGCCCTGGCGTCGGTGATTTTTTCCTGAGCTTTTCCGGCCAGCTGCAACCAGAGCCATTCCTTGTGCTTCTGGTCTGCGTTTTTGTCCCGCAGCGAATCCAGGAGTTCGACTGCGACCGGGCCGGCGGCTTCGTTCAGCGTTTTTTCGGCGTAAAGCTTGGCTTCGCTAATCATTTTTTCGCGTTCCTGAACGGCGCTGAGAGCGGCCTGGAAGGCGGCCTCGACCTGGCGGGCAACGGCAATACGATTTCGCTGAACGTCAACAATCCTGATACCGCTGTCAATTTTGTCGAGGCGGGTCTGAAGCAGACGCTTAACGTGATCGGTTACGCTCGACGCCCGCTCATACATCGCCTCCTCAATCGTGAAATTAACCATAGTGGTTACCACGGAGTCGGCGAGAAAATTTACGAGCATCGGCCTTATGCTTGTTTCAATAACATCGGCGTAATTCTGTCCCGGCTGGAGCTTACCGGTATCGACGTAGCAGTTCTTGAAAAAACTTTCGGGGTCGGTAATCTGGTAGGTGAGAACCCACTTTGAATGGAGGATATTATAATCGTGTCCTTCCGAACCCGCAGAGGCCAAGGAGGTCTGCTTTTCGCCCCGCACGAGAAGGTATCCCTCGGTCAGGGGATTGAGCGTCGGGCCAAAATATGTCGGTTCGTCTTCAGGCATGCCCATTTCATCGCCGGGCTTCTGATAATACCAGAACAGATTGAGCGGGATGTTAATCTTTCTCTGCGTCGGCACGCGAATTATCTCACCCACCGGATACGGCCAGACCCAGGTAAGCCCCGGCCCCCGCAGCCGGTTTTCACCGGCGCCGGTTATTTTTCCAAAAACAAGGACAAGGGCCTGCTCATCGTGATTGACTCTTTTGAAGCCGGATACAAGAAAAACGGCGACCAAAACAATCATTATCAACTGCAAAAAGATAAAGCTGACCCTCAGGGCGTTCGACAGGTAAACATACCCCGGCGAAAGCTGCCGACCGGCCTCGGTTTCCTGCACGTCGGGGGTTACATCTCCATGGTCGTGATTATGTTCCTTGTGATTTTCGGACATATATCCTCATACATACATTACTTTTTGTCTGATTTGATTTTCGGCATTTCCCTCAGGACCCTGAACGGCTCCGAATCTGAGCCGATGACCAGCGTCGAGCGTTTCTCAAGAATCTTTTTGAGGGCCTCAATATCCCGCAGAAACATCGCGAGCTGCGGGTCTTCTTCGAGCATTTTATAATATTGCGCCGCTTCCGCATCGCCCTGGGCACGAATCTGCTTTGCCCTTGCGTCCGCAGCGGCGAGCAGCTCGGTCTGCATAGAGTCGGCCTCGGTTGTAATTTTCCTTGCGGCCGCAGCGCCTTCGGCGATTGTGGCCTCGGTCCGCCGCTGCCTTTCTTTTTTCATACGCTCAAAGACATCCTTGCTGACGTCCTCGCTTACCTTCAACTGCTTTATACCTACGGCTTTTATCTCTATGCCGTAAATATCCTGCACCGCCGACGAAAGCTCGTTGAGCATCTCGCCCTCGATTTGCTCGAATTTGATTTTTTCGGGGTCGCTGTTGACGAATTCCGAGAAAAAATGCCTCCCGACAACCTTATTCTGGGTGTCGCTTATCTGGCTCATCAGCTTGGTCTGCGCCTCTGTTACGCTGCCAACGGCGTTAAAAAAGGTGTTCGGCTCGGCAATCCGCCATACGACAAACGTGTTGACGATAACCGGGACGGCCCCTTTTGTGGTCGTTTCACCAAGCTCGGCTTCAAGCACGCGCAGGCGAGAGTCAAATTTGTGAACCCATTCAATAGGCGGCGGCCACTTGAACTTAAGCCCCGGACTTGTGAAGGTTCGAGTTGTCCTTCCGAAGGTCGTTACGAGGGCCGATTCGGTTTCCCGCACCTGGAACGTTGTGCTGACAATCAAAAGAATGACAAACAGCAACAGTAAAAAAAAGGGTATTGTTAGATTTTTCATTTTGTCGATGTCTCCTGAGTGGAGCCCAGCTCATATAAACTGGGCAGTAATTTTTCCTGCAGGTCAACGATATAGACCTGACTATCGTTAAAGTCCGTCGCCACGACGTATTTTCGAATGTCTGCCATTCCCTCTTCAAGGGCGGCCAAGCGCTGCTCATGCTTATATATTTCCTCAGCGGCACGATACGCCTTGACCTGGCTCGCAAAACGAAGCCCCGTGGCCTCGGCAATCAATGCCTTCTCGAAAGAGTAGCTTTTGGCCTTTCTGAGACGGTTAAAGATTTCGCCGCCGGCTTGCGCAAAGGCATCATCGAGAGCGGTCAAGTCATCGTTATTTTTTTGCGGGTCGTCTTTTTGATACTTCGGGGAAAGATTATACAGCTCCTGGGCCTCACCGACACTGCCTGCCAGAAGAGTCAGCATCCTATTACGCTGCGCCTCCGCTTCAAGAATCAGGGCCTGTTTTCGCTGGACGGCGCCCACGACTTTCTGGTAGTCGGCGGCGACCTGTGTCGGCGGGTGAATGCCCTGGATACCTAAAAACACGATTTCCACGCCGAGGTTTGCCTCGTCCGCCGCCTGCTGGATACTGCGAGTAAGAACCTCCTTTGCCAGCGTCCTGCCGGCGCCTAATAAACTTTTCTGTAACGCCGCCTCATCGTCAACTTCAACGGTAGCGCTGGCAACGAATTTCGCCAGCTCACGGTAACAAATCGCCGCCAGATGTCTTTGTGAGTCATCGTGGCTGTAAAGAAAGGCATAAATATCCTTGACCCTGAACTGAACGGGTATGTTGGCCTTTAATATGCTCACGGGTGCAACTCCTTCTGCGCTATCCTCGATACCGCCCTTGCTTGCAACAAGAACGCTATATTCGTGCTTATAGTGGTCTTTGCCCCAAAGCAACGGCTCACGGATTATCTGGCCGGTTTTAGGGTCGGTCTTTGGCTCATAGCCGACTGGAATTTCCACGATTTTCTGCGTGGAATACTTTTGCGCTATATCTACAGGCCAGGGGTATTTGAGCGTTATGCCGGGGCCTATCAGCCGGATGTTACCCTGCGCATCTTTGGTATTGCCAAATCGCTCGATTATGGCCTGCTCATCGGGGCCGATGACGACGACGCAGCTTAAAAGATATAACGAAACGAGGCCGAAGATAATAAGCGGAATAATCGCTTTTTCGAGGAGTTTATAAAACCAGGTCTGTGAGACCTTGAAGCCGAACTGATAATCTATCGCCCCGGCAGCGGTGTGAAGAATTTCGCCGGGCTCGTTTATAAGGCCTAAAAGCCGGCTGTCAAAGGCGGCCCTGCTGTAAAAGCCGGGCATATGAGGCCGGTAAATATCGAGGATTACGTTTAGCGAGGTCTCGATACCGAGCAGTATCAGTATGACGGGTATGCAATAATCGACTATTTGTATTACGGTAACTATCTTATACTGTGCCAGAACCAGCGCTATGGCCTGAACCAATGAAAGCAGCGCAGCACCGAACAGGAAACTGCCGCCCGCCCTTAAGGGTTTCCATTCCGGCCTGGTTGACATACCAGTGGCGTATTTCGAGAGAAGAAAGCTCGCAAACGCAAAGCCCGCCATCCAGACCATACACAATAAGGGCTGTTTGCCGACGGCGGAACCCGAATCGGCAACACCCTTGAGCAAAAACAGTCCTATTGCCGCCTCATAAACTGCGATAATGACTGAAAAAACGGGAATGAACCACTTTTCGAATGTAACGAGACGTTTTTGCGCCACGGCGAACAATTGCGCCTGCTCGCCCTTCTGTATGAAGATTTTGCCCTCCTTTGACTGCGAGGCAAGCTCGAACATATCGAATTTTTCCTGCTCTGCCAGCGTTCTTTGATGAAACTGGATGAGCAGGACGAGCCAGATTAAGGCGGACGCGAGGAAGAAATAGCTTGAGGCGTAAACTGCGAAAAAGCCGCTCCATCGCCCCAGCAAAAGCGTGAATATAAACAAAAAGACGCTTAGCAATAATGCGCCAACGGCCACAACCCTGGCCGGCCGCGACGGTGTTGTCATCTCAGTATCCTTAATTAAGTTTTGTTACGAACCAAAGTTAGAAACCGTAATAGATATAATAATTACCGGCCATTTACAAGTCCCTGCCGGCGGATTATAAATATATCGCCCAAAAATGGCTTAGAATTGCAGAAAAAGAGCAAAGATGCCGAAAGCAATCATTACTTATATGACTATGAAAAAGCCGTATTCTCACAGGATTCTTTCAGTATTTTGCCGGGAGCACAAAAGGTTAAAATATGGATAAACTCTTTACGATTGCGAAAAACACGTTCATTGAAACTCTTCGTCAGCCGGTTTACTCAATAATAATTATTGCTGCGCTGCTGCTTTTTATCATCAGCCCGTCGATAGCTATGTACACCATAAGCGACGATAACAAGCTTTTACGCGAACTGGGCTTATCTACGCTGTTTTTGGCGAGCTTGTTCATAGCGATTTTCGCCGCTTCCGGGGCGGTAGCCGAGGAGATTGAAAACAAGACGATTTTGACGGTCCTGACCAAGCCGGTTCAACGTCCGGTATTCATTTTAGCCAAGTTTTTAGGGGTGGCAGGCGCTGTTGCGCTGGGGCATTATATCTGCACTATTGCCCTTCTAATAGCCATCAGGCACGGTGTGCTTGAAAGCGTAAATGACCCGGTTGACTGGACGGCTATCGGCACAGGCGGCGTGATAGTGCTGCTGACCCTTCTTCTAAGTTCTTTCTTTAACTATGCTTACGACTGGAAGACAACTTCGACCGGGATGGTTTTATTAGCCCTGTTTTGCACGATTGGCATTGTTTTCCTTGCGTTTATCGACGAAGAGTGGAAATTCAACCCCGCGAACAACAAATTCGACCTCGTTGACATTTACGGGTCAGTTCTTTTGTTTCTGGCGGCTATGATTATGGCCGCATTGGCGGTAGCCGTATCGACGAGGTTTAATATAGTAGTAACGCTGTCGGTCTGCGTGGGCCTGTTCCTTCTGGGGCTTATTTCCGACTGGGCGTTCGGCGCCCTTGCACAAAGCCATCTATGGGCAAAAATATGCTATTTTGCCCTGCCGAATTTGCAGATTTTCTGGATTAGCGACGCTATTTACGAGGGCAGCATCATCCCCGCCAAATATATACTGATTACCGCGGTTTATGCGATTTGCTACACAGCCGGCATCCTCGCCCTGGCCGTAGCACTATTCCAGCGAAGACAAGTGGGATAGTAACATTGCTCAGATTATTAGCCGAGCAAGTCCTTTATCACGGTTGACAGTAAACAGGGGGTGGTCTAAACTATGAACTCGTTATGGATTACACTCAACTAAAAACCGCAATACAGCGATTCGGGGAGATGCTGGAGGCCTATCGCAATAACGCCGGTCGCCCGCCTCTCGAACAGGAGGCGGTGCAGGATTCGCTAATCAAACGGTTTGAATATACTCTGGAAGTAGCCTGGAAAATCTGCAAGAAGCACCTTGAAGAAGAGGGCTTTGCCGAGGCGGCAACGGGCAGCCCCAAATCGATTATCCGTCTTGCCGCACAGAGAAACCTGATTAGTAATCCCGAGACATGGTTTAACTATCTGCAATTCCGGCAGGATACCTCGCACGACTATTCCGTAGATAAAGCCGAAGTTGTTCTGGATGTGGCCGAGGGTTTTTACGAGGACGTGGTTAATCTCTATCGGGGGATGACGGGTGAATCTTTCTGATGTACAAGCCCTTGCTGAACGTATAACAATTCCTGTCCCTTATTTGCGGTATATTTTAGAACAGATTGAATTATACATACCGAGGACAACCGTCTGGGCCTTCGGCTCCCGCATCAAAAGTTCTCACCGGCCGACCTCTGATCTGGATCTCGCGGTTCTCTGCGATAAAGAAACCGCAAAAAGCCAATTGCTGAAGCTCGTTGAGGTATTTGTCGAAAGCGACATCCCTTTTAAGGTTCAACTTCTCGATTTTAACCGCCTGCCTGAAAATATGCAGGAAAATATAAAAAAAGAATTTGTCGTCCTGCACCAGGCGGATGAAAAGTGAACCACGGACTTGTCCGCCGTAGGTGGATTGCGGGTTTAAGAATAAGTATGGCAACCCAATATTTTCCTTTTTATTTTGATGTCTCTTTAGAACTCAGGTATCGCCACTTCCTTACATATATTACCGTGCCTTGATAAGAATCTTTTGTTTGAGGTTCGCCTCCCAGATTGACGGATTGGGATTTTCCGACTAATTCGATTAATTTACCACGGTCTTTGGGATGTTCAACGCCTTCATTATAAATTACGATAATTTGCCTTTTGGATTGTCCTTCCTTGTAAATGTCAAAATAATCCTGCTCACGTCCCGGTTCGATAATCGGATGCTGCATAATTTCTTTGCTTAAATATCCTACGAGTGTTTGTTCTTTTTCTCGTGAGTCCTTTTGTTGATATTTGTTTGAATTTTTATTACATCCAGCCATAGGTGCAATAAAGAGGAAAATGGTAATTAGGAATATTCTTTTCATATCTATGTCCTTTCAATTGGTCGCAAATCCCATCTATTCTATTATCCAACATTAGCCGGGTTGCTTTTCATTTCTTTCTTCCAATATTTCAAGCTCTTCGTATAAACTTTTCATAACCTTGAGCCATTGTTCCTCGCCTACCATATTTCTAATATCTTCGTTTTCAAGCCAAAGCTTCTCTGACCAGTCGATTAAGTTCCTGAGCATTTCGATTTGTTCAGGCAATGGCGTTTCAGTTTCCTGCACTGATTCAGTGGCGGATTCCTCAATTGATGTTGATTCTACAGGAGCAACTTCTAATGATATTGTCGTAAATGATTCCCCCCCTTCTTCCTGAACCTGCTCAATCGGCAAATCTGTCCATAGCCAGTCCTTTGTAAAAAGGAAGAGGTCGTCCATATCCACGTCGTTATCATCGTCCAAGCTGTAATTAGAATCGACGGTTTGCCAGTTTTTTGTCACACTCTGCGCATACAATCTTGCCATTAAAAACACAGGATTGCTCATGTTTTCCTATTTCCTTACGACAGTTTGAACAGACATCTACGATGTTGTCTTTGATTATCTTTTGGCTGCCGATTTATTGCCGGCGGTTTGCCGTGGTTATTGGCTATTTTTAATCTGTTTCACCACGGCGGTTTCGTCGCAGTTTTGCTGCTTCGGGCATCGGGCACAGTCGCTCCAGACCTTCATCGGCAGCGTGCTTTTATCGACGATGCTGAAGCCGAGTTTCTCGAAAAACTGCGGCTTCAGTGTCAGCCCGAATACCTTCGGCAGACCCAATCGTTTGGCCTGTTCCACCGCCTTCGTTACCAGCATTGCCCCCACCCCCCTGCCTTTGTGAGCTTCGGCGACAGCCAGCGACTTTACCTCCGCCAAATCCGACCATATTATCTCAAGGGCGCAGCAGCCGACGACCTGACCATTATCTTCGACGACAAGAAAGGTTTGCAGGTTTGTATAGATATTGTCCATCGAGCGAAACAGCATAAGGTCTCGCTCGGCGTAAGCGTTAATCAGCCCGTGTATGGCCTTAACATCAGATATATTTGCGCTGCGAACGTTCATAGAAACAAGTATATCATACTCCTCCTGTGTTTCCAGAGTTCAAAGGGCGATTAAGAATCAAGAATGCAGCTCATCTAAAGTTAAGGGCGGTATACGGCTTCGCAGAAATTCCACAAGTTTGGGAACCTCAACATCGGCAGCCCTCCATATTTCCTGCAAGTCCACGCCCCGATAGTGGTGTATCAGCTTATCGCGCATGCGAGCCATAGCCGACCAGGGTATCGTCACGTTTGCTTTTTTAAATTCATCACTTAGAAGCTTGGCGACCTCGCCGATAATGAGAAACTGGTGGATTATTGCCGATTGGGTCTTTGCGTCCGCCTTGAATTTTTCAAAAACCATATCGGCCTTAAACGCAGCAATTTGTTTGGCTGCCTGATACATATCCACAATAAGGGCTTCATCACGCTGCATAAATCTGCCTCGCTGACTCAAGTATTTCGCGACGACATATAGGATTTGCGTTTTCCTGTGCTGCTTTGATGCTCACAAGGTCAACCTCTCGGCCAAACAAATGAGTTAACTCTTCTTCCATTCGATAATGGTCGAACATACTCCATTCGGCATCCGGCAAAAAAGTTACAAGAAGGTCTATATCGCTATCAGGCCGTAATTTATCTGCTGCTGCTGAACCAAATACCGCCAGCCGCTGAACCTTCCACCGCCGACAACAATCCGTTATCTCCTGCTCTGTTACTCCGAGATTTATCGCTACCATACTTGTTCCCTTATAAAATGATATCTACAATACTATCCTATCCTTTTGCATCTTACCCGGCAAGCATCAACGCAATAATAATGCCTGTTAATCATATGTTAAATTGGGCTTTTCTTTGAGCATTCAGAAGATGACGAACACTGTATGCAATAATCTTCATTCATCAATATATCTGAGAATTTTTTCACAAACTTCCGAAAATCAGGCAAGCTCCATGTCACCTGCCATGTTGTCGTTTTACAATCACGACATTTATTCCAAATACGGATTGATTCGATATTCTTATTCTTGTCCGAACCAAATTGGAGATTGCAATGTGCTATACCATTACGCAATTGTCTGATTAATTGCCGTATATTTGGAGGCGATTGAAAGCCCTCGTCAGCAAAATATCTTGGCCAACCTTCAGATGTAAGATCAAGTTTTTCCGGAATATTTTTAAGACACCCTTCTCGTGGGAATACCAATAATCCTAAACACGAATTTACAAAATGTGTATCTTCAAAAACTTTGAAATGTTCATCAGCAAGATTGTTAAAATGGCCAGCTTTAATGTTATCAATGACCTTTATATTCTGCAGTGTTCTTTCGGTAAACTCTTTAACAAATTCTTTGCCATATATCATTTTTAATTTCTCCAACCAATTTTTAACTTCCTGTTCCAATAATACGAATCGGCTGTCTTAATTTATCTCATTAGTTAATTATGTGGCAAAAAATGCTGGAAAAGTCCCGGCTGATGACTACAATTGCCGCGACAATGCGATTCATACTTATAGATAAAATCGTTGAGATAGAAGCCGGCAGAAGGATAAAGGCGGTGAAAAATGTATCGCTGGCGGAAGAGTACCTGGGGGACCATTTTCCGACGTTTCCGGTTCTTCCCGGGGTTTTGCTTCTGGAAGGGCTCATTGAGTCGGCTTCGTGGCTGGTTCGGGCGACTGAGAATTTCGCCCACAGTATGATATTGCTCGAAGAGGCGAGAAATGTTAAATATAAGTCCTTTCTGGCGCCTGGGTCGCAAATTGAATATACCGTTGAGGCCAAAACAATCGAAGAAAATATCAGCAGCTTCACCGGCACAGGCGTATCCGGCGGCGTCGCGATAGTCGAGGCAAGGTTCGGGCTGCGGCATTTTAATTTGGCCGACAAGGATTCGACTATGGCGGCAACTGACGCGAAAATCATCGTCGAAATGAAAAAAAGATGGGAACTGCTGAAGATATAAAATGAAACCACAGATTACACAGATTTCACAGAAGGAAAATTGATATGGCGATGGATAGAGTTCAGGTCATGGAGCAGGTCAAAACGGTGATGGTCGATGCTTTGGGAGTGGATGACGACGAGGTAAAGCCGGAAGCGACGCTGATGGGGGATTTGGGGGCGGAAAGCATTGATTTTCTGGATATTGTATTTCGGCTGGAGAAGACCTTCGGGATAAAGATACCGCGAGAAGAGCTGTTCCCTGCCGAATCGCTGATGAGTAATCCCGAGTTTGTCAGCAACGGCAAACTTACCGCAAAGGGGTTGGCCGAGCTTCGGGCAAAGATGCCTCATACGGACACAAGCGAATTCGCAAAAGACCCTGATGTAAGCAAATTAGGCGACTTGTTCACGGTCGATATGATTGTCAACTTCGTGGAAAGTAAGCTGAAAGCGGCGTAATAATTTGCAGCAAGCTCGTTACTGCGGCGGTGTTTCGAGAATATCCTCTATGCCGGGCGATTCTTTGAGAATGAGGGGGCTAAGGTATATCCTTCCATCAACGACGCGTGAAATTGCCTCGATTAGCTCATCGAAGTCGCAGTTTTTCGGCAAATATCCGCGAGCACCCGCCTTGAACATCTCTACGACGCAGCGTTTGCTGGTATGCATTGACAGGCCGATTATCTTGATTTTCGAGTGGTCGCTGGAGCAGATTTGGCGAGTGGCCTCGATGCCGTTAAGGTTGGGCATACTAATATCCATTATGACAACATCGGGGTGCAATTCTTTTACAAGCTTGACTGCCTCAACACCATCTCTCGCTTCGCCGATGACTTCGCAGGCGTGTTGCGTCCGCAGAAACCTGCTTAAGCTCTGACGAACAATGGTGTGGTCATCAGCGAGCAGAATACGTAACTTCAATTTACCATTCCCTCTATGGATTAAAGATTACAGCAAATTTTTCAGTCGCGATGTTTTCCATAATAAAAGGCCTGAAAAACAACGCTTTTTTTACCTTCCCTGACTTCGTATTTAAGGTTGACGCTTTTTAACAACCGCTCCGAATAACCATCGGCTGTAAGCAGGACGGAACTACCATTTTCATCCTGACACTTCGACTATTTGCCGTCAATAGGGAATTTACGCATTTTTTTGGATTTTTTGCCGAGGCAGGTTTTGCTTGAGGAATCCCGAAGATTTCTTTATTATGCTGCCTTATGCGATGGATATGGATAGATAAATTTATCGAGTTCAACAGCGGCGAATCAGCCGTTGCGGTCAAGAACGTAACGCTGGCCGAGGAGCACCTGCACGACCATTTTCCGGGTTTTCCGGTTATGCCCGAATGTTTGATTATCGAGGCAATGGCGCAGACGGCGGGGATACTGGTCGGCGAGGCGAAAAAATTTGCGGAAAAAGTGATATTGGCCAAGATAAAAAAGGCGGTATTTCACGATTACGTCAGACCCGGCGACAGTTTACGGCTGTCAGCAAAAATTGAATCTATAACAGATGAGGCGGCCGGGACCGCAGGGACGGTTACCTGCGGCGATAAACTTATAGCCGAGATAGACCTGATGTTCAGTCATATCGACCAGAACCTCGCGGGCAGGGAATTCCCGAAGGAGAATTTTGTGTTCACCGACACATTCAAGTCGCTGTTACAGGGCTCGGCCTTTGGCGCCGGCAAAGAGCGGGAGTAATGCCGGTGGGAAGAACCCGCGTAGTGATAACAGGGATTGGGGCAATAAGCCCGCTCGGGCTATCAGCAAAGTTAACCTGGGAGGGTCTTCGCGCGGGCAGATGCGGGATAAGGCGTATAACGGCCTTTGACCCGTCTCATTTCAGCTGCCAACTGGCGGGCGAGGTCGGAGAATACAAGATTCAGCAATACGTGCCCAAGAGCTTCCGCAAGGCGACCAAGCTGATGTCGAGGGATATCGAGCTTGCGGTGATAGCGGCTGACGAGGCGGTAAGGGACAGCGGGCTAATCACAAAAGCAATCGACGAGCAAAAGGTCAACGTCGAGCCGACTCGAATGGCGATTAACGTTGGGGCGGGATTGATAAGCTGCGACCCGTGCGAGCTTGCCCCTGCGGTCGCCAAAAGCATTACGGACGGCAAATTCGATATTCGCAAATGGGGTAAAGACGGATTAGGACTTGTAACCCCATTGTGGCTTTTGAAATACCTGCCGAATATGCTGGCCTGTCATATAGGAATTATTCACGATATTCAGGGGCCCAGCAACACGATAACCTGTGCGGAGGTTTCAGGGTATCTTTCGATAGCTGAAGCGGCTGAAGTAATTGCCCGCGGTGATAGTGATATCGCGCTGGCAGGCGGCGCCGAGGCGAAGGTGAACCCGGTTTTGATAATGCGTCAGTGCCTGATTAAACGAGCGACCACCCAATCTAATGACGCTCCCGAAAAGGCGTGCAGGCCGTTTGACGCAGACGCGAGCGGCTCGGTATTCGGCGACGGAGGCGCAATCGTTGTTCTTGAAAATCTCGATAACGCAACTAAACGAGGGGTAAAAATTTATGCTGAGCTTGTCGGCACCGGCCAAAGCGCGAGTATCAATCCGACATACGAACATATCGAACCCAACGGTGAAGGAATCGCCATCGCGATTGAAAAAGCGATTACACAGGCCGGCGTTACCCCAAAGGACATCGGCCTGATAATCCCGCACGGAACGGGGATACCGCAGGATGATTTGGCGGAGGCAAAAGGCATTGAAACGGCGTTAGGAGAACAGGCGTCTAAAATACCCGTCTGGCCGACGAAAAGCATGCTCAGCAACACCGGCGCCGCTTCAGGTGCACTTGATATTAGTGCCGCCGTTTACGCGATGCGAGAAGGGAAAATTCCGCCGGCAAAAAACTGCGATAAAAAAGCCATCGGCTGCAATCTTAATATAGGAACGACTGAACAAAAGACGGATATACATTACGCCCTGTGCTGCGGCTACACATACGGAGGTCAAACCGCGGCTGTGATTCTAAAGAAATTTGAAAGCTAAATGGCAAGCGAAAAAACATACGAACGCGTAGTAATAACCGGAATGGGCATCTTAAGCCCGCTTGGACACGATGTTGAGAGTTTCTGGCAGGCCGTTTTGGCCGGTAAAAGCGGCGTCGATAAAACAACCATATTCGATGCCTCGACGTTCCCGACGACGTTCAGCGCAGAAGTGAAAAATTACGACATCACGAAATTCACAAAAAAGCCCCATTTGCACAAAGACGGCAACAGGGGCAGCAGATTCGCCGTCGGCGCGGCGGTCCAGGCGTGCAAACAGGCCGGCATCGAAGTTGAAACCGATAAGCCGGCAGATGGTATCG
This sequence comes from Sedimentisphaerales bacterium, assembly GCA_016932095.1. Classification (GTDB taxonomy): domain Bacteria; phylum Planctomycetota; class Phycisphaerae; order Sedimentisphaerales; family Anaerobacaceae; genus Fen-1362. The sequence continues at coordinate 18,669 of JAFGDN010000056.1, read as the reverse complement.
ACAGAAAACGAATGGGAATTTACTTAGGGGCGGGTGAGGGGGCGGCCAACCACGAGGCGTTTTTCGGGGCAATCGCGGCGGGCTGGAACGACCAGGTAAATCAAATGGACTGGTTAAAATGGGCGGACGTAGCGGCGGTCGAAATGAAGGCGATGCACGAACTTGAGCAGGAGGCAAATATGCCGGCGGCACATCTTGCGATGCTGACCGGCGCCCGCGGCCCGATACGAAGCTGCCTTACGGCCTGCGCCGCAAGCACCCAGGCAATCGGCGAGGCGGCAATGCTCATTCGCAGGGGCGGCGCCGATATTATAATCGCGGGCGGCGCTCATTCGATGATTCACCCATTAGGTCAAACCGGCTTTAACCGACTCACCGCCATATCGACCAGAAACGACAACCCGCAGACGGCGTCGAGGCCGTTTACCGCCAGCAGGGACGGATTTGTATTAGGCGAGGGCTCGGCGATAGTTATTCTTGAAACATTGACATCAGCAAAAAAACGCGGCGCACCTATTTTCGCGGAGGTCATCGGCTTCGGCAGCAGCAGCGACGCATTCCGGGTAACGGATATGCACGAAGATGGCCGGGGAGCGATTCAGGCGATTGAGGCGTCGATTGCCGACGCAGGGATTACATATAAGGACATAGATTACATCAACGCGCACGGCACAAGCACCGCCGAAAACGACTTGATAGAGACAAAGGCAATAAAGGCGGTATTCAAAGAAAGAGCAAAACAGGTTGCCGTAAGCTCCGTTAAGAGTATGATGGGGCATTTAATCGGCGCAGCAGGCGCGGCGGAGCTGATTACCTGCGTGCTGGCGATACGGGATGGCATTGTGCCGCCGACAATCAACCTTAACGACCCCGACCCGCAACTGGATTTGGACTACGTGCCGAACGTGCCGAGAAAAATGACGGTCAATACAGTAATGAAGGAGTCGTTCGGCTTCGGCGGACAGAATGACGTGGTTATTGTGAAAAAGTGGATATCAGGAGAACAGGAAATCAGGAAGTGAATATCAGGGAAACAGGAAATCAGGATTACGGGAGCACAGGGCATTTAGAGAAAGCCATAGCCGGTTTTGAAAAGCTTTGGGTATGGCAAAAGGCACATAAACTGATGCAGGAAATTCATAAATTCTGTAAAACCCTGCCAAAAGATGAAAGGTTTAGATTAAGAGACCAGATTGAACGCTGCTCATCATCGGTTTGTGATAATATTGCGGAAGGATATACTTCTTATTACTATAATGATAAGATAAAAGGATTTTACACGGCAAGAAAAGAAGCTGGAGAGACACAAAACCAGATACGAAAATTGTCAGGCAAGAATTATTTGGATTCACGGCAATCGCAAAAGTGGGTTGAAGATTACGAAGAGGTTATCCGCGGTATTAACGGTTATATACGTTACATAAGAGAAAAGAAAGGTGCAAAAAGGTGAAACTGGCTGATTTCCTGATACCCACTACCTGATAACCTGATATTCAGATTACCTTTTTTGAGCTACGAAATATGATTGATATAAAACTGATAAGAGACGATCCTGAACGTTTCAAGAAGGCGGCCAAAGACAAGAAAATCGAAGTTGACATTGACCGGCTGTTACAAGTTGATACCGGCCTGCTGACGGCGAAACAACGATTGCAGGAAATCGCCACTGAAAAGAACCGCGTCGGTAAGTCGATACCAAAACTGACCGGAGATGAAAAACAACAGGCGCTCGCCGAACTGGCGAAATTAAAGGCAGAAGAACCGCCGGTAGATGAAAAGGTCGAACAGTTACAGCCAGAGTTTGATTTCTTAATGCTGCTTGTTGCTCAGCCGGCGGATGACGACGTGCCGTTGGGCAAAGACGACACGGAAAACGTCGAGTTAAGACGAGAAGGCCAAGTCAGGAAGTTCGATTTCAAGCCGAAAGACCACGTGCAGTTGGGCGCCGATTTGGGCATCATCGACATCGAACGGGGCGTGCGGCTTGCGGGAACGAGAAATTATTTCCTCAAAGGCGACGGTGCACGCCTTCACTTGGCGGTTTTACAATTTTCAATGGACGTTATGCTCGCGAGGGGCTATACCCCAATGTCGGTGCCGCTTTTAATGAAGGATGAGGCGATGCAGGGAACGGGCTATTACCCCGGCTCGGAAGAGCAGACGTATCGAATGGAAACCGATGAGCTGAACCTCGCCGGGACAGCAGAGGTGCCGCTGACCGCTTATCGAATGGGCGAAATCCTAAATGAAGAGGATTTGCCGTTGAAGTTCACGGGGCTATCGACGTGTTTCAGACGCGAGGCGGGAGCGGCGGGCAAAGACACTTACGGGCTTTACAGGATTCACCAGTTCGACAAGGTCGAGCAGGTGGTAATATGCAAAAACAGCGTCGAAGAAAGCAATAAATACCACAAGGAGATTTTGAGCAATTCCGAAGTGGTCTTACGCGCCCTTGAGCTACCCTACCGGGTTGTGGTCGTATGCACGGGCGATTTAGGCCGGGGCCAAGCGAAAAAATACGATATCGAAACGTGGATGCCTTCACGGGGTAATTACTGCGAGACGCACAGCGCAAGCAAATTCTATGATTTTCAGGCCCGGCGTATGAACCTGCGATATAAAGAATCGGCCACGAAAAAGAATATTTTTTGCCACACGCTCAACAACACAGTGGTTGCCAGCCCGCGGATTTTGATACCGATTCTGGAGCTATACCAGAACGCCGATGGTTCGGTAACGGTGCCGAAGGTTTTGCAGCCCTATATGGGCGGACAGGAAGTCATCAAATGACAAAAGACGAAATACTGCAATTCATCAGAAAAAATCCGGTATTTGCGCTGGCGACGGCTGATGAAAACAAGCCGCACGCCCGAATGATGCAGCTTTATCGCGCGGATGAGAACGGCATTATTTTCAATACAGGCGAAAACAAAGACGTGCACAGACAGCTTTCGACCAACGCGAATGTAGAGTTATGCTTCTGTAATCAGCAACAGGGCCAGCAGGTGCGCATATCCGGCTCGGTCGAGGAAATTGAAGATATCGAGCTTAAAAAACAGGTCGTCCACGACTGGCCTTTTCTGAAAGAATGGGTGGACAAAGAGGGCTACGACGTCCTCGTCGTTTATTGCCTCAAACACGGCAAGGCGACCGTCTGGACAATGGACTTAAATTTCAAGCCAAAGGAATACGTCCAGCTATAATTCTACCGATATTTAACAACTTTAAGGCACTGTCGGCGGACAAGGCGGTTGCAACTGTGTATCCTTCTTAGCCCAGTTTGCCGTAAATATGGCCACATCATCGTCATATACTTTGTAATCCCTGTTAAAGTCCGCACAAGGATTATACCCGGCATTCGGATAGGTGGTGTTATATGCTGCATTCAAAATAGCGTAGTCGCTGGAGTAAACCCGATATTTCTGCGGAGTTTCCGTCTTATTATCAGCGTCGCCTTTGCATTGGTAAGGCCAGCTCCAGCAGGAAAAATCAAAGGTTGGAGGAGGTCCGCCGAGCCATTCATCAGCGAATTTCTTCAAGTCGTAGTAATCAACGGAGCCATTCTGGTCAAAATCCGCCCCTCTGCACCAGTCAGGCAAATGACAGGGATTAGTCCCCCAGCCGTGGCCAAACCCGCTGAAATCATTAAAATCAACGTCATTATCATCATCAAAGTCACAATCCCCGAGATTCGGCACCGGGCCGAGTTCTTCAACAACCGTATAGGCCCAAAAGCCAATTCTCCCATTTCCGGACCACCCGAGGCAATCGCTCTCAACAAGCCCCGGCCAGCCGTCTAAGATTTCGGCGGTAATACCTGCAAAACTAACAAACTCTGTTACATGCCAGGACCACGTCTGGTGAGTCGGGTTGTAGTAATCCCGGTTAATGCCGTCTGGATTGCAGGCAATATTTGCGACAACTATTTTTTGACCAATCGAAGGGCCATAGGCAATCAAATCACGGGCGTGGGCAATATCGTTCGGCTCAGTCAAAGGCAGGACATACGAATCGCCGTTAAAAGGGTTTGTTTCCGCGACAAGGAAATAAATAGTTTGGCCGAAACAGACGGCAACAAGACAGAACAAAATCCCTGCCGCACAATAGATATGTCTCCTGCACATAACCATATCTCCTAAAATGGCGATTATGTTTAAAACCTCATCGAAAATATAATATATCCACTCCCTTGTAATGTAAATAGAAATTTTTGAAAAACGCAAAATTTTCAGTTAAAATCAGCCCAATCTAAAGCGTATCTAACCGGTGAAAATGAACGACATACAACGCAAACTGGCTGAGATTGACCGTGAGCTTTCCCGCGGCCCGGCATACTATTTTAACCAAACCATTGCTGCCGCCCCGCTCGTTTTTTGCGTGGTTGGGCTGATAGCGGGCATAATCATTCAGAATTACCTGCCGATTCCCGTATTGTTTTGGTTATTGTTATTGTCGGTTTGCATTGTAATAACGGTAATCTTGTTCGGAAGCCGTCACCGGTTGCTGCCGATTACCGTTGTTTTATGTTTTACCTGTCTCGGTGCGATTCGGCTGGCAAGTTTTAACAGCCCTGCGCCAAATGACATCCGCAATTCCGTCGGCGAAAAGCCGATGTTAGCGACAATTCGTGGCGTCATTCAAACCGAACCCTATATAGACAAAAACGACTGGAGCTTTGCCCGATTTGCTCACACAGATCCCGGGAGCAGTTTTTATCTCAAAATTACCGAGGCCGAAATAATCGACGGCTGGGCAAAGGCGTCAGGCATCATTCGCGTCCGCGTGCAGGAGCCGGTATTCGACCTTAAGCCGGGGGATTGTGTTCAAATGTACTGCCTGCTGAACAGGTTCGCCGGCGCATCCAATCCAGGTGAATTCGATATCGCAAAATATCTGGCCCGAAAAGGCGTATTTGTCGGGGCTTCGGTAAAATCGCGGGACGCGATTGAAATAACGCAGGCCGGACACGGACGGCTCTTAACAAGAATTAGAACACGACTCAGCGATATTGCCACCCGTCGTCTCACCGGAGAACTGCCGACAGATGACCCAACGAGAGGACTCGTCGAAGCGCTTCTGCTCGGTTCACGCGGTAATATTAATAAAGATGTTTACAGGGCATTCAGAGAAACGGGACTGCTTCACTTTATCAGCTTGTCGGGGATGCACCTTGCCATTATTGCGGGAATCGGCTGGTGGATTGGAAGGTTAGCCGGCCTTATGAAACGCGGGCAGGCGGCTATTTGTATAATAACCGTGGTCGTATTCGTTCTAACCGTGCCGCCAAGAGACCCGACTATTCGGGCAGCGATTATTACGATTGTTTTCTGCGTATCCTTTTTCTTCAGGCGACAGCCAAATAGTTTCAACTCACTTTCCCTGGCTGCAATTATTTTATTGTTGGCCAATCCTACAGGACTCTTCAATGCGGGCTGGCAGTTGTCGTTCGCCTCGGTGCTTGGCATACTGGCATTTTACCGACGGATTCATTTGTTCCTCTACGAAAAGATAGCCGGTCATCCGTGGGTCGCGGATTTTCTGATGACCAAACCATTTTTCAAAATCGTCTCAAGACCGGGGCCGGCCATTCTCGCGTTATTTACAACGGGGTTATCCGCCTGGACAGGAAGCGCCGGAATTTTACTTTATCATTTCTACACTATAAATCCGCTGACAAGCGTATGGACAGCTGTGGCTTTTCCTTTTGTCTCTTTGATTTTGATTTTCGGCTTTTTGAAGGTTCTTTTGTCATTCGCGCTGCCGACGCTCGCCGGCTTACTCGGCTTAGCGGTATCACTATTGGCAAACACGCTGATTGGAATGGTAAAATTTATCGCTGGACTGAACATTTCAGAGATACTGACAGGCCATACGCCTATATGGCTGATTGCGGTTTATTATGCGCTTGTTCTTTTTATTGGCCTTTCCTGGTTCAAGCGGCCGATGCCCAGACGGATTATTTGCGTTGCAACCTCGATTATCATCCTGACATATCTTGGAGCAGTCAAATGGCAAAGAACGTATCGTAACGACCTCGCTCTCACCGTTTTGGACATAGGCCACGGCCAGGCGATTTTCGCTCAACTGCCGGGCGGGGCTAATATCCTTTTTGACGCCGGCTCGCTGAGCAGGGACAACGTCGGCGAAAGGGTCATATTGCCATTTATGCAATATGACAACCTGACGAAAATCGACGCGCTCGTCATAAGCCACGGCGATATCGACCACATAAACGGAATACCCGAAGTAGCGCAAAACACTCAAGCGCGAGATATATTCGCAAGCGACGCTTTCATAAACGATATTCGACCGACGGTCAAATTTCTGCTGGACGAACTGAAACAAAAAGTGAAAAAAATAGACAACCTGCCGCGCGAATTCGGCCCCGCCAGGATGAGCACGCTTTGGCCGGGCCGGGATATTCTCGAAAACAACCGGGTCAGCGATAATGACAAATCAATAGTTACGCTCATTGAATACGCCGGCAGGCAAATTCTCATACCATCGGACGTCGAAAAATTTGCACAGGCCGAAATCCTTCAGCTTTACCCGCACTTGAAGGCCGACATCCTCATCGCTCCGCACCACGGCTCAAGGAAAACGCTTGAACGGAAATTCCTCGAAGTGATACAGCCGCACGTCGTGATATGCAGTTGCACCAACACCGCCTTTGAAAAAGGACAAGTCATAAAACAAGACCGAAATTTTTCCTCATACTACACGGGAAAAGACGGAGCAGTTACAGTCCGCATAAACCAAGCCGGTGAAATCAAAACGAATACATTCCGTGTAAAAAAGTAACTCCTGATGTTACTTCATCATATGAACGATTATTTCGACCCTGCGGTTTTTCTGTTTGCCGGCGGCGTTTGTGTTCGGCGCGACCGGCCTTGCCGAGCCGCAGCCAACCGCCTTAATCCTGCCATCGGGAATCCCTTTTTTCACGAGGTATCTTGTTACGGTCAGCGCACGTTCTGCCGACAGAGCCCAGTTGTCCGTCCATTTCGATTTTGTTATCGGGTCGGTATCGGTATGACCTGCCACTTCAATTTCTCTGCCGGGATATTTTGCCTTCAGTACCGAATAGATATGGTCAAGCTCCTTGCTGGTCGCGCTCCTGAGATTGGCCTTGCCGGAATCGAATAAAATCGCGTTGGGTAAGGTAACTGTAATTGTGCCGGCTGTGGCGTCGAAGCTGACGTCGTAGCCCTCGCCGAAGCCCGTCGCATCGGCGGCGCTTTGCTTCTTTTCGAGAATCTGTTTTTGCATGTCCTGTATAAGCTGCTGGTCCCTTGCCGCCTGCTCAGCGAGCTGACCCTTCTCGGCGCGTTCGCGTTCGAGCAATCCTTTTAGGTTCTGGTGCTCGACGTTCAGCACCTCGTACTTTTTCTTCCAGTCGGTGCAGCCGGATAACATAATGACTGTTATTAGTGCGAAAATCACCGCCATTCTGCTTTTTGCGCTCTGCATTTTCATTTCTCCTTTAAATCGAAATTCGATTCCATTCCTATCTTCCGAAAACAATTTTAAAATAGCTGACGATTCTATCCTGCAGCAATATAACAGTAAGTATGCCCAATGACAAGAAGGGACCGTAAGGAATTTGTCTGGTTTTTTTGAAAAGCATCTGAAAGCCCGCCCAGATTAACCCGAAAAACGGCGCCACAAAAAACGTAATGATAACGAAAACAGGTCCGATTATCGTCCCGGCCGCCCCCATTAAATGCACGTCGCCCAGGCCCATTGCCTCCCTGCCGAAAATCAGCGTAAAAAGTATTCTCGCCCCCCAGACAAATCCACATCCCACAAAATAGCCGGCCAAACTGCCCAGAAGTCCTGAAATGACAGGCATTTGCGAAATTTGCGCCCAACTCTGATACAGGTCTTTCGGCAATAAGCCCACAAGCCAGTGGGCGCCAATCGCAAAGGCGATTATCGGCAGCAAAAAAACGACTTCCCTGACCATTTCAACCCGGTCATTGAACTCCTCTGCAGCGTTCTGTGTGTCGTCCAAATCTGCTTGTTGCTGCTCGGAGTTTTGATTTGATTCTTTAAGCCCGGCTATGTCATAGCTCCTTTTGATAAGCCCCGTTGCCAGTAGAATCAAAGACATCCCCAGCCCGATTAGCGCCCCCGTCGTCAAAGACGCAACCGTGGTTTGATTCACGAAAACCAGCGCCGCCGTTGTCGGCAGAAGAAAATAATGACGAATCGTTGCGGGATGTATAACTAACGGCGCAATCGCCGAAGCGACGATTCCCGCGATGGAGGCAAACCAGCAGACCGACAACGGTATAATCCACAACTCCAAATCTATGGCTGAACACGCCACGAGAGTCGAAAGCAGGATTATCGTCGTCAGGTATAAAAACCATCCGCCCGCCATAAACGACGGAATACCGCCTCGCAGGCCGCTGCGAAAATACAACAAAAAAATCCCCACGAATACTAAAGCCGTGAGAAGCTCGATAACGAAATACCGGGGAGAAATCCTCGCCCTGCAATACCTGCATCTGCCTAATAACAGCAACCAGGAAACAATCGGTATGTTGTCATAAAACCGGATGTGTTTCCCGCAGGCAGGGCACGACGAAGGCGGAAAGACAAGGGATTTATCACGCGGTATGCGATAGACCACCACGTTGAGAAAACTGCCCACGCAGCCGCCTGATGCGAAAAGAAAAACCAGCCAGAGCCAGTCAGGTATCACTATTTCGCTTCCCTGCATTTATCGTCGCTCGTCTCTTATTTCTTTTTAGCGCTTCTGCTAACGGTGCCGGCCACCTTCATCGGCAGACCGAAAAGTCGAATAAAGCCGATTGCGTCGGTAGGATTATATTCTGCGCCCATTTTGAAACTTGCAAGCGCGCCGCTATACAAGCTCAACGGGCTTTTTACGCCGGCTACCGTGCAGCGCCCCTTGAAAAGCTTCACCCGAACGCTGCCGGTAACGTTTTTCTGGGTAACATCTATAAAGGCGTCCAGCGCCTCGCGCAATCGGCAAAACCACTGGCCGTAATAAACCATTTCGGCGTATTTCAACGCCACCTGCTGCTTGTAGTGCATCGTCTCGCGGTCCAGCGTCAACGATTCGAGCGCCTTATGGGCCGTCATTAGTATCGTCCCGCCCGGCGTCTCGTATGCCCCTCGCGACTTCATTCCGACTAAGCGGTTCTCAACCAAATCAACCTGGCCGACTGCGTGTTCGCCGCCGATTTCGTTAAGAGTTTGAAGCAGTTTAACACTGTCGGTCGTCTTGCCGTCCAATTTCATCGGCACACCCTCTTCAAAGCCGATTTCAACATATTCGGGTTTGTCGGGCGCCTTCGTGACGGGATTCGAAATCACATACAGCTCGTCTTTCGGCTCATTGGCAGGGTTCTCGAGGTCCGCCCCTTCGTGGCTTATGTGCCATATATTGCGGTCGCGTGAGTAAATCTTCTTCTTCGACTGGTCAATCGGTATGCCGTGCTTGTTGGCGTAATCAACCGCCGCCTCCCGACTTGTCAGCGTGAAATTCGGATCTTTCCACGGCGCGATTATTTTCAGCGCCGGGTCAAGCGCCATATAAGTCAGCTCGAATCGCACCTGGTCGTTGCCCTTGCCCGTTGCCCCGTGAGCGACGCACGTCGCCCCTTCGGCGTGAGCCACGTCAACCTGGTGCTTGGCAATCAAAGGCCGGGCGATGCTCGTGCCTAACAGGTATCCGTTTTCATAAACCGCCCCTGATTTTAGCAGCCGCCAGAGATATTCCTCGACAAACTCTTTTCGCAGGTCTTTAACGACGCACTTTACCGCGCCGCTTTTGAGCGCTTTTTGCTTTATTCCTGAAAGCTCATCGCCCTGCCCGAGGTCTGCCGCAAAAGCGATTGTCTCGTAGCCGTATGTCTCTTTGAGCCACGGCAGTATCACGCTGGTATCCAGCCCGCCGCTATACGCCAATACGACTTTTTCCTTCTTTGCCATATTCGTCCTCACAAGCACCAATTATTCAAAGCCGGCATTATACAGACATACCACCGCCAATACAATGAACAGAAATGGATTTGAAAAATCAACCCTTCTATTTATTGATGAGTTTACCCTATGCCGGGTAAATCGACTCCACTGATTTGAGGATGTGTCGCCGGCGAATGTAGTTCTGGCTTTTTTCGACGGCATGCCTTTCCACGAGTTCGACGTTTTGACTGAATATCCTCGCCAGCTCATCCCGCATTTCGCCCATTTTGGTTACCTCCGGCGTGTGCTCCTGTTTAAAGCCGACCAGCACGCCAATCCCGCTGTTGGGGCGAAAATCCTCGTGCAAAACCGTCCCGAAAAGCCCGAGGTCGCTAATGTGGTGTTCCCGGCAGAACACATCTATCTTGTCTTTCGGTATCTCTATTTGACTGTTCATATTGCACCGCCTTCTCCCAATAGTATATCACAATCGCCGCCACAAAACAATGCTTTTAATTTAAGCCGATAGACCGATAGAATTACGAACAATTTTGCGAAAGAAACGGCAACGTTTAACAGCATCAAAAGCTGATTTCTTGTCCGCTGACTCGCCTGGATAACGAAAACTTACCGCAAAATCAGAAAGATATGCTAAATCTTCGCGAAAAACCTCCCAATCCGTCTGAATCGCCAATACCTGGTCAAGCAAAGTTACAAGGTCATGAACTTTGCCAAACTGGATATCTGCTTCGGCTAATCTGGCCTTGAGATATTTTTCTGCACACTGCTGGGCATGAAAACAAATCGCGTCGTAATTGGGGCTCTTTCTTGCGCGGGATTCTCGCTGCATCGTTGAAAAATCTCCCTCTGCTTTTTCTATCCATTCAGCGGTTGTCGGCTTCATAAAGAACCTTGCCTTCCCTGAGAATGTCTTTTATGAATTGGTCGCCGATTGCCAGACGCTGACGTATTTTTTCAGGCGTGCGGACAAGTAAATCGACCGGAAACTTCGGACGCAGTTTCAGCCGGATTTGTACCGATTTATCAACGCTTCTTCCCTTAAAAGCTGTGACTATAAGAAGGTCAACGTCGGAATCCTGTTTGGCTGTGCCCTCGGCGTATGAACCAAATAAAATCACCTTCTCCGCCCCGAACTCCTCTCCAATCCGCCTGCCAAACCGCTCTATCTCGTTCATTGCTACCATAAAATCAAACCTTCATTGGCCTTGCCGTGGAGTTTCGTCCGGCGGAACAAGCGGCCTTACTAACTCTATCAATTCCGGTATATTGTTTTGGACCACATCCCAGACCCTTTCTGGAATGATATCGAAATATTCGTGAACAAGCCGGTTTCGCATACCGATAATCCCCTGCCAGGAAATTTCAGGGTGTGAGTCCTTATACTGCTGTGATATTTTTCTGGCGGCCTCGCCGATAATCTGAATTTGATGCATTACGGCGTTTTGAAGCAGGTCGTCGGCTTTGAATTGTTCCCAATTTACATTATAAGTGAATTTTTGCGCCTTCCGTGCCGCCAAAAGCATATCGAGCATATAAGCATCATCTCGCCACATATATAATCTCCGCGGATTCGAGAATATGACGCCGGCGGATGTAATTTTCGCTTTTTTCAACCGCCCTGCGCTCGACAAGATCCACCTTATGCCCGATTATTTTTGATAATTCTTCCTGAAGCTCGATTATCCCGAACAAATCCGGTTGATGCCCCTTCTCAAACTCAACGAGAATATCAACGTCGCTTTCAGGCCGAAAATCCTCCCGCAAAACAGAGCCAAACAGCGCAAGCGAGCCGATATGGTGCCCCCTGCAAAACTCCTGTATCTTGTCTTTAGGTATTGTTATGTGACCGTTCATACTCACCGCCTTTAATCATAATATATCACTTTTCATCGCTTAAGAACATCCCAAATCTGCCTGCCAAACCGTTCTATCTCATTCATCACTACCATTTTTCTGCCACAGAGGTCTCTTTTATTATAGCCACAGAGCACACAGAGAGCACAGAGAAATCAAAAAATCCCCTTTAGCACCTATAATCTTCCGTCACTTCATCAATACTTGAAAACACATCCTTTTCAGGAAATGCTGCTTTGGCCAAAGACGCACATCCCCTATCCTTTGTTAGCAATCCTTCAGCCCGCGCAAGGAGCGCAACATATTGTATGTCCTGCAAGTCATGTTCAATACTGTCCATTCCTAAAGGTCCCCATTTGTGCTTCAGGAAATTCATCTCAAATCTAAGTATCATAAACAATCTGAGATATTGCCAAGTAAACCAATCCTTTGACAAGCAATATTGCCCAATGTTATTTGTAAGGTCAGATAACCACGCTACCGCTAACTTATGAATGTCTTCAGAATCGACCCAAAAAGCCCAACCACATAATCGTTCTGGTTTGCGTTTCCTGCTGCCATCCCATTTACGAATCTCTTTATGCACTTCAGGAGAATTAAAAGATATTTTTTTATCGAAGTCATCTATAGAACACATCAATTCTTTGGCAACTTCGCGATGACGACTCAATAATTCTTTGGCATCCTCTGGATTATAGGGAGTATGGTTGTTACGAAAGGTATTTCTAACAGCTTCAACTTCTGATAAATCCACAAGAGGGCCATATGGCAACAATTCTCGGGCCTCTTTTTTAATAATGCTCCACCAACTTTCACATCTATATGCTCCGTTCAATATCACGTTTCTGAAAAGCTCAAGAAGCTGTTCTTCCCTTTGCAATGCAGTTGCACATTCAAAGTAAAGAACGTCGGGGAGAATTAGAAAATGGTTATGCGCAAACTCCAAAAGCTTTTGAGGCGATGGCAATGTTGACTCAAATAAGCTTTTGTCAATAATGAGTTTTTTCAGGAACAAACACATTACCAGAAAACCTCTTGCTATTCTATCCCTTTATTCTCTGTGACCTCTGTGTCCTCTGTGGCTAAAAATATTTGCTTTCTCTGTGGCTTATTTTTGTGCGTTTAATAAGGTTTTTCGCATCGTCTCGATATTCGCGGTTTGGCCCGTAAACAGCTTGAACTGTGCCGCGGCCTGGTTGATGAACATATCGAGACCGGAAATGGTCTTGCAGCCGAGGGCTTTGGCTTGTTTCAAAAACAGTGTTTCCGCCGGATTATAAACCGTGTCAAATACAGCCATATCCTTGTTCAAAAATTTCTCATCGACGGGTGTCGCGTTAACGTGTGGGTGCATCCCGATACTTGTGCAGTTGATAACAAGCTGTGCCTTCAGTTTTTTCAGGTCATCTAATCCGGCGTAATCGCATTTGAACTCGCGGGCAAGTTTCTTAGCCCTTTCTACGGTGCGGTTATAGATTATGACTTTGGCCTTCGCGTCGGTAAGTCCGGCAACAATCGCCCTCGCCACACCCCCTGCCCCGATGACTGCGACGGGCATTTTATTGAAGCCGGCTCGGTCAATGCCAAGCGATGATGTGATTGTATCCAGTGCAGCAGGACAATCTGTGTTATATGCCGACAATTGAGTTCCATTGATGACGATTGTATTGGCCGCCCCGATTCTTTCCGCTAACGGGTCAACTGTGCCCTTCTTCGATTTGACATATTCAATCGCGTTTTCCTTGTGTGGAATCGTAACGGAAAATCCCCGAAAATCCAGCCAGGGCCGCGACAGAATATTATCCACAAAAGTATTAAATTCCTGCCGGCCCCCCGTCACCAACAAGGGTAAAAACAGTTTGTTCAAACCCGCTTCATTAAAACAGCCGTTATGAAGCGCCGGGCTTAACGAATGAGCCACCGGCGAGCCGATGACGCCGTAAAGCTCGGTCTGGGCGTTGAGCGAACCCCATCGGTAAACGTTTTTCATTTGCGCCGCCGTCGGCTGTCCAGGCGCCGTCGCCGTTTTTTCGTTAATACATGCGAAACTTGCAAACGCCCCCAGTTTCCTGGCGATAATCCTCGTTATAAATCCCGGCTCGTCCATACAAAACGCTATCATTCCATTCCCGAATTCGTGCAGCAAATCGAGCATATCAAAACAGTCGTTAATATGGTGCGCCGAATAAATAATCTTGGGTATCACGCCCGATTGAACGTAGCGAATCTCGTTATGAAGCCGGCGTATGCTTTTGAATTTCGTCTGAAAATTGTGGGCTGATAGTATCAAACGTATATTTGCCTCATCTGTTACCGCAAGGAAAATTTTACTGCGAATCGCAACCGACTGATAGTTGCCGTATTCGATATCCACGTAATCGGCCCCCGCGCGGACCGCGGCCGTCAATACGTCCGTCCTCAACTGATTCGAATGCCGTAAAGCCCCCCCCTGGTGATAATCCCGGCAGGTAACGATGATTGGAAGATGTGGCGCGTATTGTCTCGCGGCGTCAATAATCTGCCAGGCAAGGTCAACCGACAAATGCACAAGGAAATCGGTCCGCAATTCAAGCAGTTCCGACCCCACGGCGACTGCCGCCTTTATCTGCTCCTGTGCCTCTGGCACGCTCTTCGGCGCTATTGGAACCGCCAGGTATGTCATAGCTCGATACCCATCTTTCAATAATCGAAAAATCTTCGCAAAACCGGGAAAACATAATACGAGATATGAAACGCCGTTTCAACCGAACTTTGGTGAATTTCAACTTGTGCTCTTGTATCTATTTGAATCTCTTCGCCATTGCTGCAAGTTCTTTCAGCTCCGCAATTGGTAACGGCGGTGTTGTCGGCATCGGGGCTGAATCCGCAATTTCTTCATTGACGCGAGTTGCCGGCGCGTTTCTTTTTGTTAACATCTCCTCAAGCCGGCTTATCCGTTCTTTTAGCTGCTCAATCTCACTGGCGGCCTGTTGTATCGTTTTCCCCATTTGTCTGATACGAAACAAATCGGCAAGATTTGGATTATAAACCGGTGTGCGATCGCCCTGCCTGTTTCGTGGCGCCGGCTTTTTAAACCCAGATGTTCCGAAAAATGACATTTTAAAAATCCTTTCGCTTTTTAATTCAGCAATTTTCCACTCAAATCCTCTATTGTTATGATGCATTATAACAAAGCAGAAACGATGACTCAAACAAATAGCAACCGGGAAATTAAAATCAGTGTGCCAACGCCCGTATGACGCCCGTAATGGAAATGTTATAGGCCCCTGTTGAAATATTTTTCCTGCAAACTTGGATGGGCCCAGTGTGCCTCCCTGCTGTTCAGCGCCGTCTTTACTGAGGGTAATCTTAGCGGTTAAAACGCGGCGATTGCGGTGGATTTCTCCTCCCGTATCGAGAGGCGTTACCCTGCGTTCGGTAAGGTGTTATCTCGGAAATCCTGAATTTCGGCTTAGGCCGTTTTTGCTGCCCACTGCTCCGCTGCTGCGCCCCGAGTGGTGCCGGCTGCTTGGCTTCCCTCAGCAGCCGTAGCGCGTTTGTGCAAACCTGCCGGGTCCCGTCGGTAGAGTGCTTAAGCCCCTCTTCAAGAAGGGAAATCGCCTGCTTCTTCATTCTGCCTCGCATCTTGCGAAGCCCATAAGCAGCCGCTGATTTTGTTGTTCTCTGGGCATGGCCGTTCAACGCCTCCTTGAGAATATCAAAACCGTCCTCCTGCATCCAGGACAGGTGAAACGCGGCGTGACGGGCGGCGGAAGGATTTTCGCTGTACACCTGCTCCCGCAGCCGTTCAAGCAGCTCTATTGTCTCCTCATTCTTTTCCCGACCGCTCGGTTCTCTTTTTTTCAGCTTCATAAGCCCACCCCTTACTCAATCGGCAAGTATTCCTGATTTTCTTGAAATTGCCCTTTTATGTCAAGTGGCTTTTTCGCAAATCCAGAGATTTTTAATACCCCTGCTCGGCTTTCTTCAGCCCCCACCCCCGACAAGCGATAGTTCGAGAAACTTGATAATCCCATAAATCGCCCGGTTATAGGGGACCACAACCTTATTTTTTTCCGCCATTGCTATTACCTCGCCTGTAAGGGCGTCGATTTCCGTCTTTTTGCCCGCCTCGATATCCTGCAAAGTCGATGACTTGTGGCCGGCGGTATCAGGAACGAGCTTGTCATAAAAAACCTTTAGGAACCCCTCCGCCGACCCCCGGTGGGTCGAAAATCCCGCCGCCTTCATCACAGCGAAAACCTCCTCGACAATACGATTCATCAGGTCCCTGCTCCAGCCATTTTCCGCCAGCGCTCCATAAGGAACATCGAGTATTGCGCCTAAGGGATTAAGGGCGCAATTATAAAGCATTTTCGCCCACAGGTCTTTTTCAATATCGCTGACCGTCGCACACGGTATGCCCCCTTCGGCTATCGCCCCGGCAAGGGGCTCAACACAACCATTCTCGCAGCCGAAAAGCGACCCGATATGAATCGCGTCCGCGTGAACGGTTATCTCAACCTCATTGGGCTTATGCCGGGTAAATCCCGTAATAACTCTGGCGCTATAAACGCTTTCCTCCGGGAAATGGGCTGTGAATTTTTCTGCGTTGCCCCAGCCGTTTTGACAAAGAACGATTTTTGTATTGTCGCCGAAAATCCCTTTATGCCTCGAAAGGTCTTCCGCCGCCCCTGCCGAATCGAACGACTTCGTGCAAACCAGGATAAAGTCAAACGTTTGATTTTTTATCTCGCCCGCCGACTCGCAAGCCGAAAATTCCTTCGCTTCAGCATAATACCTGCCGAATATGCCCGTCCTTAACAAGCCCCCCTTACTCAGCGCCGATACCGTATCCTGTCTTGCGACAATATGAACATCCTGCCGCGACTTTAACAAACAGCTTGCCAAACCCAATCCCACCGCACCGCCGCCGTATATCATGATTTTCATAATAACAACGATTATAAGCAAGCGACGTATAAGAGCAACTCCGTATTGACTATTGATGATTGATAATTGATGATTGATAAAAAGGTTATTTTAATCGAAGGTGAATATAACGTGGATTTGCTCAACGGTCATAAAATTATCTTTCGTTCCCTGCGATACAGGAATTACCGCCTTTTCTTTACAGGCCAAACCCTCTCGCTGGTCGGCACCTGGATTCAGCAAATAGCGATGCCCTGGCTTGTCTATCGCCTCACCGGCTCGGAGCTCCTGCTCGGCGCCGTCGGCTTCGCAAGCCAGATTCCCGCTTTTCTCCTCGCACCGCTTGCAGGCACCCTGTCTGACCGCTGGAATCGCTACTATATCCTGCTGATAACCCAAACCCTTGCAATGCTCCAGGCGTTTGCGCTGGGCCTGTTGTATTTCACCGGCAATATCCAGGTCTGGCAAATCCTTCTTCTGGCCTCGTTTATGGGCCTTATCAATGCCTTCGATATGCCCACCCGCCAGGCCTTTGTCGTCCAAATGGTCGAAAACAGGGATGACTTGAGCAACGCCATTGCCCTCAACTCGATAATGTTCAACACCGCCCGCCTCATCGGCCCCACAATTGCAGGTCTCGTAATCGCCGCCGCCAATGAAGGCATCTGCTTTATTCTCAACGGGATAAGCTTCCTTTTTGTCATCGGCTCTCTGCTTATGATGAAAATCAGCCCCCAAAAATCGAAACCTGCACCCACCCGCGTCCTGCACGAGTTTAAAGAAGGTCTTTCCTACGCCATCGGCTTCAAACCCATCAGATACATTATGCTCCTGCTTTCATTAGTAAGCTTGGTCGGTATGCCTTATTCCGTCCTTATGCCGGTATTTGCAAGTAAAATCCTTCACGGCGGCCCGCATACATTCGGCTTCCTTATGGCCGCCGCAGGCACCGGCGCACTGACTGGCGCCGTTTATCTCGCTTCCAGGAAAAGCGTTCTGGGTCTGGGCAGAATCATTCCCCTCTCAACGGCCCTCTTCGGCGCCGGCCTGGTCGCCTTTTCACTCTCTCGCGTTTTCTGGCTGTCGCTTCCCCTGGTGTTCATCACTGGCCTGGGAATGATAACACAAATGGCTGCCAGCAACACAATCATTCAAACCATCGTTGACGACGATAAACGAGGCAGGATTATGTCCTTCTACGTTATGGCTTTCATCGGCACCGCTCCCTTCGGCTCACTTATGGCAGGCGTCCTCGCAAGCAATATCGGCGCACCCAACACTCTCATTATCTGTGGCGCCCTGTGCGTAGTCGGCGCCGGCCTGTTCGCTCGTAAGCTTCCCGACCTGAGAAAAATCGTTCATCCCGTTTACGCACGCCTCGGTATCATAGGAGAGGTCTCTTCAGGAATCCAGACCGCCGTCAACCTGACTACCCCTCCGGAAAGATAGAAAATTGTAAAAAATACGTCACACAAAAAAATTATGGCAAAAATTATTTTGAAAACCTGTCCCGGGTAAAGTAATTTGTAACCGGCTGTGCCTGCCAATTCCTGTAATGTATGGCTATCCAAAAATTTTGTATGGTGATGATTTTGAAAGATTTTAGAGGAGTATGCCGGACGACTTGCCAAAAACCCAGTGCGCCGTTCAGCTAATTAAGGCAAACGAGCTTGTCCTGAACAGGTCAAAACCAGTTGACCCTCCAGGCCGGCATCAAATTCTCTGCCGCGTTGAGGCCATCGGCCTGTGTTTCAGCGATTTGAAACTCGTAAAACAATTTTCTTCCCACCCCCGTAAAAGCGACATTATCAGCGGAATCGACCCAACGGCCCTCTCTGAGATTCCAAGCTACGTCCCAGGCGACAAGCCCACCGTTCTCGGCCACGAAGCCGTTGTGCGTATCGTAGCCGTCGGCGACAAAGTAACGCAATTCAAACCAGGCGG
>JAFGDN010000055.1 GCA_016932095.1 Sedimentisphaerales bacterium | reverse complement strand
GATTACGCACTTTTTGCCAGGGATGCGATTGAGCTCAAAAACAGCGCCAATGTAAACTGGATTAACAAACAGCCCGATGACTGGCCCCTGCAGGTCGGAACAAACAGCACAAACAACGGAGCGATTACGCTGAAAAGTAACACGACCATCGAAGGCGACGTCATCGTTGGCGTTGGCGGCAACCCCTACAACGTCATCAACGGTATATATGACAGCAGCGTTAATATCACCGGCCAGGTTTATTCGATGTTCTCCAACGCCGTTTTGCCTTCGGTCTCAGTTCCTGCCTCGCTGGCGTTTCTGCCCTCCGGTGGCGATATTAAAACAAGCGTAACTTTGAGCGCATCCGGAAGATACAATACAATAGACCTGAAAAAAGCTACCCTCACAATCACAGAGCCGGTTATGCTGTACATTACAGGCACTATCACTCTCGACAACGATGGCGAAATCGTTATAGGCGGACCGACGGATACTGATAACGACGCCTCTTTGATAATATACCTATACGATAGTTTTATAGGCGATAACGGCGTGGGAATTAATAATCTTACACAGGATGCCACGAAATTTACCCTTTTCGGTCTCGATTCCTGCACGGACATCCGCCTCAAAAACGGCGGCATTTTATATGGTACCGTTTACGCCCCAAACGCCTCCATTATACTGGATAACTCCGCCGATGTGTATGGCTCGATTGTCGGGCAAAGCTTTATTCTGAAAAACTCGGCAACATTTTATTACGACGCCGCTTTGAGAGACAGGACCGTTCACGATGAGGCCGTCAGATTCGTGGTTCACAGGTGGGCAGAACACTAAAACGCGCAAGTGTGACCGTTATGTTTAAGATAAAACCGCAAAAGACGCGAATGAAAGGCAGTTTGATGGGCATAGTCCTTCTGATATGCCTGATATGCGCCATCGTCGGGACCGGCCTGTTGGCTCTGGCTTTTCATTCCCGGATGCTGGGTATTCGTGCTGGCGACGAAATTACGGCACGATTGGCGGCTGATGCGGCGGTTGCCAATGCCATTTTCCAGTTGAATGAGAAGCTGAAAGTCAAACCCTGGGATGATTCTTCTCTGCCGACCGCCTCAACCGTGAGTTTGCTGAATTCCGACGCAACTTTTGATTATACGGTTTCCAATGCGGGCGGAGTTTACACCATCACAGGAACAGGCCGGGGGGTGAGAACCTCTCGTGTTGTCGAAAGCACACTGCGCCTTTACAGCCCGTTTGACTACGCGGTTTTAACCCGAAGCTCTCTCGAGCTTAAAAGCAGCGCGACGGTTGACTGGTATAATAACCAGGCCGATGACTGGCCCCTCCAGATAGGCACCACAAGCACGGCATCCGGTGCGATAACGCTTTTGAGTAACACGACCGTGAACGGCGATATTGTCGTAGGCGCCGGAGGCGACCCCGCTTCTGTAATCTCAAGCTCCGGCACTATTACAGGCAACATCTATCCGATGATATCCAATCCCGAATTGCCGACGATAACCGTCCCTGACTGGCTGGCTGCTATGTCTTCCGGCGGCGTTATCAAAAAGGAATCTTCCTTTGTTACTGGCAAATTCAGCGGTATGACCCTCGGCACCAATGATACAATCACTATCACTGAGCCGATTGTGCTTTATATCACCGGCGACATCACGCTCGGCAACAGCGCGATTATAGAAATAGGCGGTGCGACTGATACGGATAATAATGCTTCTTTGATAATATACCTCGCCGGAAACCTCGAAGGCAAATACTCCTCCGGGTTCAACAATCTTACAATGGACGCGAAGCGTTTGTATATTTACGGCCTCGATAGCTGCACAAGCATTGCCCTTAAAAACAGCGCCGATTTTCGCGGGGCGATATACGCACCCAATGCAGCGGTGGACCTCGACAATTCCGGCAATATTTACGGCTCCGTTGTTTCCGACAGCTTCGTCCTGAGAAACTCGGCCGTCGTTTATTACGACGCCAATTTGAGGGACAGGACCGTCAACGATGAGGCCGTAAGATTCGTGATTCACAGGTGGAGTGAGCGGTAATTCATCTGGTAAAGAATGTCGCACCATTTGTAACAGCCCCGTAACCTACTTCTTATTGTTCTGTCTCTATAATCGGCTCTGTATAAGTGGTTGAACGATACTGCACGAATTTTTATCGTTTAACAGGGACCGCTGCAAACCAGTGAATCCTCGGCACAAGAGCAAGAAAGTTCCTTCCGGGTATCGACGCTGCTCTATGAGCGGCTAAACAAAAATTAATACAATAAATCGCGGCCGGACGGGACGGGAGTATGGTTCTTATGGTCAAGGAAACCCTCGAGCTTGCGGGCGCGGACGGGGTGCTGGAGCTTGCGGATTGCCTTGGCCTCGACCTGACGGACGCGCTCGCGAGTTACCTTGAAAATCCTGCCTACCTCTTCGAGCGTATAGGTGTAGCCGTCGCCGATGCCGTAGCGAAGCTTTATAATTTCGCGTTCGCGGTAAGACAGGGTCTTGAGAATGGCGTCGATACGCTCCTTGAGCATTGACTGCGTGGCGGTTGAGACGGGGGAATCGACCTCGTCGTCCTCGATGAAGTCGCCGAAGTTGCTGTCCTCACTGTCGCCGATGGGCCTGTCTAAGGAGATGGGGTGCTTTGACATTTTCAACACCCGGCGGGCCTCGTCGATACTCATTTGGGCTTCTTTGGCGATTTCTTCGATAGTCGGCTCTCTGCCGAGGCGCTGGGTAAGGACTTTGCCGGCGGTGCGCAGCCGGCTCATCGTTTCAATCATGTGAACCGGAATGCGAATGGTACGGGCGTGGTCGGCAATAGCCCTTGTAATGGCCTGGCGAATCCACCACGTGGCGTAGGTGCTGAATTTGTAGCCGCGGCGATACTCATATTTATCCACCGCCCGCATCAGCCCCGTATTCCCCTCCTGGATCAAGTCAAGAAAGCTGAGGCCGCGGTTGCGATATTTCTTGGCGATGGAAACGACGAGGCGCAGGTTTGCGCTGGAGAGGATTCGCTTGGTTTTTTCGTACTGGACAAAGATTCGTTCGATGACGTGAAGGCGTTTCTGGAGCTGCTGGGGCGTTTCGACAACGAGGTCCTGCAGGCCGGACAGCTCCTGTTTCATTGAGTCGATGTCTTCTTTAATATAGTCCCTATTGGGGCCGGCGGCGATAATTTGAGACAACTGGAACATTTTGTTGAGAATGCCGTGAAGCTTGTCTTTCATCGGCGAGATTCTGCTGGTCCGCAAGCTCAGCTCTTCGAGCAGGGTTGCTATGCGCCGGCGATTTCGGCTGAGGCGGCGTAAAACGAGGGTGGACTTGTCGGCTGCTTCGGATTTTCTTTCGAGCGAAAGGAACTCTTTGAAGAGGTGCTGGTCGTTGGCCAGCAGGGCGCTAACGGTTTTCAGGTTCTGAGGAAGGCGTTTCCTGATAACGCCCCTGACGAGGTTTTCGGCGGTGCTGATTTTCATAGTCCTGTCGAAGGACAGGGCACCATCGCGGACCTGCTGGAGGATTTCGACGGAATTTTTGGCGACGTAGTCGTTTTCGAGCATTTTACGCCGAAATGCCATACGCGAGACCTCGATTTTGCGCGCCAGCGAGATTTCGTTCTCGCGGCTAAGCAACGGGATTTCACCCATCTGAGTGAGGTAAGTCCTGATGGGGTCGTCGATTCGCCGGCTGGGTTCGATTTCGATAAGCTCTTTTTCGAGGAGCTTGTCTTCCTCGACGTGCTCTTCCTCGACGGGAGCGACGGCGCCTTCGATTTCGATTGCCTCGAAGTCCTCTTCCTCGATTTCGCCCGCGACGGCCTGCTTGTCAATATCGGCCTCGTCAATCAGCGAGATACCCATTTCATCGAGTGTCGAAAGCAGGGTATCGAGCTGGGCGGGGGTAACCATTTCTTCGGGAAGCTCAACGTTCATTTCCTCATAAGTGAGGTAGCCCTTCTTTTTGCCCTTTTCAATCATCGCCTTGATTTTGGCGTCTGCGTCAAGAGGGACCTGTGCAGGCAGCGGCAAGGGTGCGGCGCCGGGCTGTTTAGGGTCGGCCGATTTATCGTTGTCAACTGTAGTTTTTTTCTTTGCCACGGAAAGAATCCTCGAAAAAATAACAAATCCTTACAAAATTACGTCATACCCAAACGGTTTTGCACGGGTTTCAACGGGTTTCTGATTTTTTGCTGACGGTCAAGTTCGAGGGCGCTGAAGGCGCCTTCGAGCCGTTTCTGAAAATTGCCTTTTTTAGCGCCTTCGCTTTCAAGCTCGGTAATCAGTCCGGCAAGCCGGGCATCCTCGACACAGCCGCATACGTCCTGGACGGTCGCACCTGGTTTTTCAGGCAAAATCCGGAAGAGCGCCTCCGCAATAGCATATAAAGCCGGTATGTCGAAATTCTGCGGTGATACTGTTTTTTTTACTTCGTTGAAAAGTGTTGGTTCGGCCAGCAGGACTTCGATTATTTCTCTCTGAGCATTCGCGGAAAGGCCGGTGCCGAGGTCAAGCGGCGTTTGAACGCCTGTGCCTTTGGCCTCGTAGGCGGAGGCGGTTTTGGCTCTGGATACCCTGCGATTAAGCTCGTTGATTATATCTTTGGCGTCAATCGCCATAATGGCTGAAAGGCGATTTACAATGAGTCCTCTTTCGATGGGGGATAGGTTGCCGCCGGCAAAGCCGACTGCGACGGCATCTAAGTATTCCTCGACGGCCTGCTTTTGACCGGCGATTGTGGGCTGCGAGCCGATGGCGCTGACGAGACGGTCCCATTTAAACTTGAATACGTCTGTGGCGTTTTCGATTAGCTCCTCAAACGGCTCTTTACCTTTGGCCAGCAGAAAATCACAGGGGTCTTTCCCCTGTGGGACCGAGGCGATGGCAATATCGACGCGAGAGCCAAGCGCCACACCGAGAGCGCGGTTGGCGGCTTCGAGGCCGGCGGTATCGCTGTCGAACATCAGGACGATTTTTTTGGCGTATCGGCGAAGGATTCGGGCGTGGCCGGCGGTAAAGCTTGTGCCGAGGGTGGCGACAACGCTGGAGACGCCGAACTGATGCGCCATAATACAATCGGTGTAGCCCTCGACGACGACGGCGGCGTCGGAGGCGACGATTGCATGGCGGGCGTGGTTTAGACCAAACAGGGCATTGCTTTTATCAAAAAGGACGGTCGTGGGCGAGTTAATGTATTTTGCGCCCTCGCCCGTGAGGATTCTGCCGCCAAAACCGATGACCCTGCCCGTTTCGTTGCAAATCGTGAACATCAGGCGGTTGACGAATTTGTCGGCCAGTGAAGAGCCGGAACCGACAACCAGGCCTGCTGCGACAAGCAACTTATCAGGAATCTTTTTTTGCCTGGCGGCTGTGAGCAAATCACTGCCGGACATCGGAGCCAGGCCGATTTGCCATTTTTTAACGCTATCCTGAGAAAGCCGGCGTTCATCGGCGTATTTTCGCGCGTCTTTTCCCTTTTCGGGATGGGCGAGGTTTATTGCGAAGTATTTTGCGGCCCAGTCGTTTACGCGGGCAAGCTCGTTTGGGTCTGCTTCGTCGCTCGTGGCTCGTAACTCGTGACTTGTGCGCGGCCTCAAGGGTTCGATTTTGATACCTGCTCGGTCGGCCAGACGCTGGAGGGCCTGCGGAAATGAAAGATTTTCGCGCATCTGGATGAATTTGACGACGTCGCCGCCGGCGCCGCAGGCGAAGCATTTGAAGATTTGCTTTGCGGGGTTGACGTTGAAGGACGGGCAATGGTCGTCGTGGAAAGGGCACAAACCAATCATTTCGCGGCCTTTGCGTTTGAGCGCGAGGTGCTCGCCGACGACATCAACAATGTCGTTGGCCTGCTGAATGCGAGAGATTAAAATAACGTCGAAAGTCGGCATTTCACAATCCGCACTAAGGCGGATAAAAAAGTTTAATACCCCTGCAAAACCGGGGATTAAAATACAGGAAGCATCGAATCGCGCTATGATATTATAGGGGAGAAATAGCAAAAGTCAAGTTTTGTGTAAAAAAGCCGTTTTCAGGGCTGATTCTGGGGTTGGCGTGCACTTGGACAGTCGGGGAAACGGGACTATTCGCTAATGATTGACGATTCGCTCTTTTGAGCCGGCCTATTCGGCAATGGTTTTAATCGCCTGCCAGCCACGCAAAAAATAGCCCCAAGGGGATTCGAACCCCTGTTGCCGGGTTGAAAACCCGGTGTCCTAGGCCTGCCTAGACGATGGGGCCGGTTCCGGATGACAGAAGACCAATGACGGATGACAGTCGCCTATTTTCCGTCTTCTGTTCTCGGTCCTCTGTCATCTGTTTACTACTCCATACTGATTGCCTGTTCCGGGCAGGCATCGACGCATACGCCGCAGTCGATGCAGGATTCCGGATTAACCTTTGCCTTGCCTTCGTCCATTGATATTGCCTCGCTGGGGCATTCGGAGACGCAGGCCTCGCAACCAGTGCATTTTTCTTTGTCAACATTCGCCGGCATTACATCATCCTTTCCAAAAAACCTGACACCTGACGCTCATTGCTCGTTACTGGAATAACTGTTCTGCAAAGACAAGATGTTACAAAACCAGCGTCTTAAAACAAAATAAATTTTACGGAAAATTTTATGTTGCGTTCATTAAATTTATAGGAAGGGGTTTAGGGCGTCAGGAACGGCCGGTCGGAGGCGTTCGGCTCCTGCCCGAGTATATCGAGAATTGATTGCTCAACGGGCCGAGTTTGCTGAGGTTTTTTTGCGCCGAGGGCGACGGCCATACTTTGGACGAATACACTTTCATCATGTTGAGCGGAATGGTCGAGAACCTTTTGAAAACTGTAGCCCTGTTTTGACGCCAAAAGCCACAAAGCGGTCATACGGGCGGGCCAATGCCGGTCGTTAAGGCCCGCGGATGCGGCGCCGGTCAACTCGTAATCGAGAGGTAAATCCGCCATCGCAGCGAGGGTGTGAACGCGGACGACCCAGTCGGCGTCGGTCAGCGACTGGGCCAGGCCGGATTTCAGCATAGGATACATCCAGTCGGCCCGAACGTGTTTGTAAGAAGGATTTTCCCTGCTTTCCGCCAGCAGGCCCGTGAAAAGCTGGGCGGCCTTTATCCTGGGGCCTTGTTTACCCCTGGCCAGCGATTCGAAACGGTTTTGTAGAAAATCCGGGGTGATTTCGACTCGCGGTCGTTCGATTTCGACGATTCCCGGCTTTATGCCCGGTATCAAACAGGAAATCGTATTGGTATCAGGGAATATAACGGGGTCAAGATAAGCGGTGAACTTGATATTCAGGGATGCCTGTGGGTGATTGACGAGAAACGCCCTGAGCGGGCCGCTGAATAATCGAACGGGGACCAGGGTGGATTGCCCGGGGGCGATGGGTGTTGAGGGTTTTGTCGTTACTGAGATGAGTTTGTCGAACCTGGCGTTGAGGTCGCCGGTAACCTCGGCGTCTATAACAATACTGCCCCTGCAAAAACCAATATCGGATATTACGAGCGGCTCAAACCAGTTATTCGTGATGGAGATAACGCCTGCGAAGTCGCTGCCGTATATGAATCTCGTTC
Organism: Sedimentisphaerales bacterium; assembly: GCA_016932095.1. Lineage (GTDB taxonomy): Bacteria > Planctomycetota > Phycisphaerae > Sedimentisphaerales > Anaerobacaceae > Fen-1362. The sequence goes on along the minus strand of JAFGDN010000055.1, from coordinate 28,341 downwards.
CGCGGACGTTAAGGACGAAAGAAAGCATCTGTTCGGGAGCCACAAATTGCGGGATGAGCTGCTTACCGATTTGCTGTTGGAGGGTGTTCATCATAAGGGTAGTATCGAATATGGGAATGTAATCGGCGTCGAGGCCGGCCAGCAGCGATAGCGCCTCTCCGGCGACAATAGAGCCGGGGTCTCTGTCAATGGCTGAACGCAGCGAATCGAGGCACTGCTGTTTGTTTCCGGCGGCAAGATTGAGCTTTGCCGAAACGAACGTCGCGATTTGGGTCTGTGGGTAGTTTTCCACGAGAGGTTTTGCTTGGTCGAGCTGGTTGTTATCAACCAGGGCGCAGGCAAGCAGCGCGGCGGACGTTGGCGAATTTGGCTCGTTTGAAAAGGCCTTATTGGCAAAATCAACGGCTCTATTCGGGTCGGGGCTGACGAAGCAGTAAAACCAGGCGAGCGTTTTATAATCGACCGTTGAGCCGGGTTTTTCAAGAAGCTCAAGGGCCTGTCGTTCGGCGTCTTTGAGTAATTGCCGGGCGCGTTCGGTATCCCCTATCTTTTCGGCGGCCTTCGACGCCAGTGCCTCGATTTGCAGGTCGAACCGACCTTCTTTGCGGAACCGTTCGGCTAATTGCAGGCACCTGTTTCGATATCGCGGGACGTTATAACAGCAGGTCATCCAGTCGAGGTAAATACCGGCAGGCAGCTTTTGGTTTGGATAAAGGAAACGGAACAAATCTGCGGCGTATTCGTAAGAGCCGGCTGCGACTTCGTAAAGCTGGACCCTCTGGGCATACTGGGCAAAGGCGAGCGCCGTTTCGAGGTCGATGGGATTTAGGCGAAGGTTCAGCCGGAGGTATTGAAGGTTCAGGACTGGGCTGATTTGTTCGGGCACTAATTCGGTGAGTTTCTCGAACGCCAGATGATTATATGTGTTTGCGTTGTAGGCCATCGCCATAAGCTTAGCGGCGTTAACATCGTCGGCCTTCTCGGCATAAAGCAGGCCATAAGTGGTCAGCAATTCGGATTTGATATAAAGATTTGAATCCCCCAAGTCCAATAACAGACGCGAAATCATCTTTTCTTTTTGCTCTCTATAGTCCAGTTGCCCGAGCAGGAACCGAATCGCGTTTGTCGCTACCAGGGAATTGGAGTTTTTACTCACATATTTTATCAGCAGGTTATATAGCATATACAAATTTCGGGTGTGGCCGGGACGAGAAGCGATAGTGAGTAAATCAGCCGGCACAAGCTCGGAGCTGAAGTCAAGCTCGTTGGCGGCATCCAAAAAGACAATTGTCTGCTGGACCTTCGATTCGGAAGAGTCGTTATCGTGTGAAAGCTCGTGGCCGATTCCATAAAATAACTGGCTAACCGAGGGGGAGAAGAGCTTTTCGGGGGGTTTGGGAGTGCCGGTGGCCGTCGGCCGCAATTGTTCGGGAGACGGCACGTTTGGCTCATTCTGCGCAACATTGCCTGTTTCCTGAGCCGATACAGGGCCGGCCAGGACAAGCCACAGCAATAGAATTATAACGTATTTGCCGGTAAGCATTTGCATTCGTAGATTAAACACAATTTGTCAAGTGATATTTCGGGTGTTTTCAATAAGCCCTTTAGAGCGAAACGAACCTGATAGCTGGCAATTTAATCGACCTTCACGAGCAACTGCATTTTTACGAACCAGGCCGGATTATGTGCGATTTTACGCGGATTTATGATGAATTTACCGGTCTTATGACGTATTTTTAACAGTTTTCTCTGATGTTGATTCCCGAGAGATTGAGTATTGATAAATCCGCTGGTTAGCCGATAGGTCAGCTTGATGGTTGTTTCTATGAATGACAAGGCACGTCAGGAACATCAAGAACGCGAGCACTTCTTTAATGCCGCCAAAGTCGTGGCTGGTATTACTGTAATTTCGCGTATTTTCGGTCTTTTCCGTGATATGGGAATCACATCTTTGGGGGCAAACCGCTCCACGGACGCATTCGGGCTTGCGTTTCAGATACCGAACCTGTTCCGCCGGCTGTTTGGAGAAGGGGCATTGGCGAGCGCATTTGTGCCTGTGTTTTCAGAAACAGCCGAGAAAAGCGGCTTTGAGAAGGCGTCTAAATTATTTGCCAACGCATTAGCGCTGCTGGCTGTATTCCTTGTAACTGTGATGCTGCTGGTTGAGATTGGCTTTTTTACCTTTGCGATGCTGCCGGGGCCGCAGGACCGCAAGCTGTTGATGACGCTTGCGACAATAATGTTTCCTTATATGGTAACGGTTTGCCTTTTGGCTCTCGGCTCGGCTACGTTGAACTGCCGGGGGCATTTCGCGTTTCCGGCGGCCGCCCCCATAATATTTAACATTGCAGGTATTATCGCAGCGTGGTGGGTGGCCCCATTGCTTAAGGGAAACATCGCGGGGCAGCTTGAAATAGTAGCTGTTAGCGTAGTTGCGGCCGGTGTAATCCAGCTAATAGCGGTCTTATGGCTGCTGAATAAGAGCGGATTTTCGATTAGGCCGCGTCTGCGGCCGATTGAGCCGGGTATCATACCAATACTCAAAATGCTTGCGCCGGTATTGCTGGGGCTGGGCTTTTTACAGATTTCAGATCTTTTCCAGAATATAATCTCCTGGAACTTGACAGCTACACAGGCGGCGCCGGATATCAATATTTTCGGCTGGATTCTACACAGGCCTCTGACACCGGGAGTCATAACCCGTGTAGGTGCGGCACGGGCGCTCTATCAGTTCCCTATGGGAGTATTGGCGATTTCGCTGGGGGTGGCGGTTTTCCCGCTTTTGACACGTTATGCCGCCCGCAAAGATATGGTTAATCTTAAAGACAGTATAAACCGGGCGCTTCGCCTTGCTCTTATGGAGGGTATCGCCAGCGGAGTCGGGCTTTATATTCTGGCCGTGCCGATAGTGAAAGTGATTTTTGCCCGGCGGAATTTCAGTCCGCAAGACGCGGCTCAGGCGGCGTTTGTTTTACAGATGTATGTTATCGGAATGTGGTCTTATTGCAGCTACCAAATTCTCGCCCGCTCGTTCTATTCGCTCAAGGATACTATAACTCCTTTGAAGGTTTCATGTTCTCTTGCGATATTGAACCTTATAATGCTCGTTACACTGGTCTGGATACCTTCGCTGGGGGCGGGGGCGTTCGGATTATCAACGACGATTACTTTCGGATTGAACGCATGCGTGCTGATTTACCTGCTTCGCAGACGATTAGGGCTTATGGGGGGGCGTAAGATTACTGTAAGCGTAGTTCGCAGCATAATCGCTTCGGCCATTATGGCGGGGATAATTTACGTAATCAGGTGGTATATGAGCGAGTCGGCCGACTGGGTTATTGTGGTGATTTGCGTGCCGGTGGGGATTATCGTCTTTTTTTGTGTCGCGTACCTGCTGGGAGCGCCGGAAATCGCGGAATTATTCAAACGCACGCGGGGCGACGCTGAAGGGACGCCATCGGCCGACGTTGTTGAGAAGCCCTACACAGGCCAGGGTAATAACCAAACTTGAGCCGCCGTAGCTGACAAGGGGCAGGGTAATACCCGTAATAGGCATCAAGCCGACGGTCATCATTACGTTTACAATAACCTGAATGGCGAACATCGCGACGATGCCTATGGCTAACAGCCGGCCAAAGGGGTCGGTGTTGGCAACGGCTATTTCAAGGCCGGACCAAAGCAGAATGACATAAAGCGCAAGCACCGCCATAGAGCCGAAGAAACCCCATTGATGCGAGATTGTGGCGAAAATGAAGTCGTTATGCCGTTCGGGCAGGAAGTTATATTTAAGGAACGGCCCCCTGCTGTAGCCGTAGCCGGCAGGCCCGCCTGAGGCGACGGCGTATTTTGACCTTATTAAATGGTATGCCCAGTTGTCTTTCCACTTTTTGGTTGAAAAGTCGCCGCCTACGAGGACCCGGCCGAGGGCGGGGTGCTGCTGGGCTTTTTGACGAAGCCATTCACTTTGCAAAAGGACGCTGCTTATACGCAGCCGCTGATAGGGCTGCATAAAGTGCCATAAAAGAGGGCTGACTGCCAGCGCCACGAGAATTATCATCGCGAGATGTTTGACTTTCGCCCCCGCCACGAAAACCATCGCAAAAAAAATCGGCAGCATAAGAAGCACCGTTCCGAGGTCGGGCTCGAGCAAAATAAGCACCATAGGTAAAAGCGTAAGGACGAACGGGCCGATTAGCGCCTTGAAATTCCGATAATTACTGCGGTATCGCAAAAACCAGGCCAGCGCTATGACATACGCGGGTTTGCAGACCTCGGATGGCTGGATATTCAATGAGCCAAAGCCGAGCGGAACACGAATCCACCTGCGTGAGCCATTGATAACGGGGACGAAGGGTAAATCAATAAATTTATCGATTAACAGCACCGCCAGTATAACGAGGACGGCGGCGTAGAGCCAGTAGCCGGCCTGTCCAAGCCGACGATAGCTGATAAGGTTAATGAGAACGACCGACCCGAGACCCACAATTGCAAAGAAGAGCTGTTTTTTCCAAAGGTTGGTCAGCTCAGGCGATGACTCGGTATTGTAGGGATGCGCGACTGCGTATATGGTTAGAATGCCTATTGCGGTCAGCAGGAAGGTTGCTGCCAGCAGCATAATCCTTACGGCGAATTGTCGGCCTTTGAGCAAATCAAGCATAACAGAATAATAACGAGAAAAACCACAAATAACAAATCCCAAACGGTAAACAACTTCCAAATCCCAAAAGACAAATCTCAAACAAATTCCAAATCCTAAAATAATCCAATAGCCAGACCATAAGGCGACAGTCGTTTGAAATTAGGTTTTTTGGTGGTTGTAATTTGCTCAGGATTTTGGATTTGATGTTTGGGATTTAACCGACGGGGCGTTTTATCAATACCGATTTCGCATTTCACGGCTGCCTATATTGAAAAGGGTGTTTTTCAAAAACCTTGCCTAATTAGCCAGTTTGCCCATATTGCCAACACCTAAATCCTTGTCAGTATTGGTTTTAGCATCAATACCCGTGTTTTTATAGGAATTTCGAGGGGGCTTCGAGGTTTTTTTTCAATTTTTTTACATTTTTTTGAAAAAAACAGTTGACTATCGGCTGGGGATTATGCTAACATACATTTGACTTTCACCAATAGTAACCTTGTGCAGTATGCAGTAAAATCGCACGATTACGCCGAAAAGGCAGAAAGGAGACAACCGGAGGAGTAAAATAGAGAGTATTTCGTTTGTTTTCTTTCGACTGCTCCTGCCAGTCGAAACGTCAATCTCAATGAAAGTAGATTTGTCAGAATCGAATTATTTGAGTGGGCGTAATTAAGCGATGTGTTCTATTTAGCAGGTAAACCTAAACGATGCAAAGTGTGTGACTTTGCAAGGAAGAAAAGAAAGGATGGTAAGATTTATGAGAAGGATTTTGCTAATTGTTGCGATGCTTCTACTGGCGACGGCGCCTGCAATGGCGACTGTTACCGTAAGGGCTATCCAGAATCAGCCGTATAATGCGGTTGGGCAGTACCAAGAAGGCAGTTCTTGCAATATCCTCGACGTGAACTATACCTGTGATGCCGAGGAAGTTCGTGCATTCGCCCTTGAAGTCAGCGTTGACAACGGTTTTGTTATTTCCGCTGTCTCTGATTACAAAAGGGGTGAAAGCACCCAAGCAAGTCCCGGCTATGGGATATTCCCGGGCAGCTTCCGGACTGAACTCGATCCCGGTGATGTAAACTGGGTTGAGCCGAACTATGGTCCGGTTGCGTCAACGAGCGACCCGGATGCCGCGGGAACGGGTATCGGAACCAACAAGGTCATTCTTGAGATGGGTTCGTTATACGTTGGCGAAGCCAACAAACCCGCAAGCTCAGGCACGCTTTGCCGGCTTACGATTGACCCGTGTGTGGCATGCACTCCGGCGAGTTGCACTGTAACCTTCGCGGTGAACGCTCTTCGCGGCGGCGTGGTCCTTTATGACGGCTCGTCGGTTACCCCGACGGTCGTAGGCAACGGTGCCACGTTCAGCTTCCCTAAGAAGTTCCCGTGCTGGGAGCCTTATCGACTCCAGTATAATGAGTGGCTCAGCGTATGGGAGCCCGAGTGCTGGGCAGGACAATGCGCAAACCCGGTCTGGAACACACAATGCTACGGCGACACGGATAACAAGGGCGAAGGTGCTTTGAAATATCGTGTTTACACCAGCGATTACAACAAACTTATGGCTGCCTGGGGTAAAAGGGCCACGCAGTTGCGTGATGTGAATGGATTAGACGGTACCCCGTTGATGTGTGCTGATATAGACCATAAGTATGCAGGTGCTTTGAAGTATCGTGTTTACACAAGCGACTACAACAGGCTGATTCTATACTGGGGCAAGAGAGAGACACAGTTGAAGCCTTTCTGCCCGGTTCCAGAGTAAGTTTCGCAACATAATTGTTTATTGTGCTTTGAAAATTGAATTGAATTTGATATAAAGGAGGATGAAATGAAGAAGCTATTAGTTGTTTTAATGGTACTGTCAATGGCCAGTGCGGCCAACGCAGCGCTGTATATTTCTGTCAATGGTGATACTACTGTCACAGAGATCACAATTGCACCAAGCGACCATCTGGTTCTCGACATTGTCGGCGATGGTTCGGAACCCGTGGGTTATTTCTTCATGGGTTCAGAAGGCCCTGGAACCTTGAACGTTGATAGCGCGGTTATTCTGTATCCGGGCAGCCAAACGGACATCTTTATGATGGATGAACCCGATCTTGCTGATGTGATGGTAGTCGCCAACCCGTTTATCTATTTCGAGTTGAATGACACTCCGCCATCAGGACCAGTTGCGCCGCTTGATGGTCTGCTGATTGATCTGATTGACTTCCATTGCGATGCTGAAGGTCTTGTGACCATTAAACTGTACGATCAAAGCGCTGAGACATTGCTCGACACTTTGATTGTTCACCAGATTCCGGAACCGATGACGATGGTTCTGCTTGGTCTTGGCGGTTTGATGCTGCGTCGTCGCAAATAAGCGACTATTGTACCAGTAAAAGTTTAGCTTTTCTTAGAGGCAAGCCGTTTGGCTTGCCTCTTTTTTATTTGCATTTTAGAGAGGGATGGGTAAAATTATTAGTTATTGAATCATCGTGGTTGTGTTTGCCGCAGAGGTTTTTTATATAGCCACAGAGCACACAAAGACCACAGAGAAATAAAATGAAATTCATAAGTGCTTTTTGGCTATAATTTCTGTGTCCTCTGTGACCCCTGTGGCAAAAAAGATAAAGATATTCTCTGTGGCTTTAAGACGGGGTGTCAAAAATGAAGCGATTGATTCTGATTGCTGTAACATGCTGCTGTGTTTTTATATGGTCATGCGGAGGCTGTCAGAAGCCGGCATCTGAAAATAATACGCAAATGGTTTCCGGCCATCAGACAAACAAGATTCCATCGGAGATTGCGGGGACCTGGCAGATGAGAGACGGCGTCTGGCAAATGACAATTGAACCAAACGGCGTCGTCAGCTCGGCGGTTATACCTCTAATGCAGTGTACAATAAGACCGCATCAGACTACTCATGTGCCAATGAAGGATGGAAATGTAAGCGATTTTACCGGTGGCGATTTGTTCGCCGAGTACGATTCCACCGTCAGGGAGCTATCCGTCTATATAGAGTTGAAGAATTTTCTGATACGTTTTTTTGAAATACGAACCGGCGGTAACCAGCTTGATTCGTTCATCGGGCCTGTCTCAGAAGACGGCCTGGTCTGGAAGCCGGGGTGGATTAACGTTTTTGATTACGGCCCGGAATTTCCTATGGATGCGAATATAATAGAGCCGGCCCCCTGCGTTTTCGACAAAGTTGAGGTCGATAAGCCGGCTGCGGAGGAAAAAGCAAAATAATCAATCGGCCGAAGTCAGAGACGACTTATACCAAATGTGATTAGTTAATGCGCTTTTGGGGTTTAGGCCGATATATTTCATAGTGGCACGGCAATAAGGTCATTTTTTAGCAAGGAGGATGCTATGAATGTCAAAAAGCATCACGCACTGAACGAATTATTGAAGTTATACAAATCTCAATCAGACCCTCGTCTTGCCCGACGGCTTCACGGCATTTATCTTGCCGCTAAAGGACTCACCTGTATCCAGGTTACGGAGATAACCGGAGCAAAAAGGCGAACGGTTCAACAGTGGGTCCGCCGGTATAATAAAGACGGTATCGCGGGTCTGCCGGACAAGCCGCGTTCCGGCCAGCCGACCAAACTGCCCCGGCACAGGGAGCAGGCGTTTTGCATGCGTATAGAAGCAGGGCCGACAATAGCAGATGGGATTTCGGTTCTCAATGGGGCGGCGATACAGCGGCTTTTGGAGCGAGAGTTCGGGGTTATTTATTCATTTCGGGGGGTATATGATCTGTTGTACCGTCTTGGATATTCGTGTCTTTGTCCCCGGCCGCAGCACGAGAAAGCCGACCCGAAGGCCCAGGAGGAATTTAAAAAAACTTCATTAAAACGCTGGAGCAGGTCAAATCGGAACATCCGGGCAAAAAAGTAGAAGTATGGTTTCAGGATGAGTCCAGGTTCGGTCAGCAGGGCACAATAACGCGTGTATGGGCGAGGAAGGGTTCTCGGCCTGGGGCGGTGCGTCAGACAAAGTATGACTGGCTGTATGTAATCGGTGCGGTCTGTCCACGCAGCGGCCGGACGGTTGGATTGATATCGCAAAATATAGACACCGATATCATCAATATTTTCACCGAGCAGCTTATCAAAGAGGTCGAGCCGAATATCCATGTGGTGATGCTCTGGGACAAAGCCGGCTTTCATATATCCGGCAGATTGAAGATACCTGAAAATATAACTGTCGTACCTTTGCCGTCGCACAGCCCGGAACTTAATCCCGTTGAGAATCTGTGGCATTACCTTCGAGGCCATTTCTGGTCCAATCGTGCGTATGCTGATTATGATGATTTGCGTCTTGCTGCGGTCGATGGATGGCGGAAAGCCGCACTTAATCCTGAAATTGTTAAATCCGTATGCCGAGCAGAATACACCGAGCGCAGTATTTAATCACATTTGGTATTACTCGTACCAGCCGGCATACCAGAACCATTGGTTGGCTAAAAGTGTAAAATCGAACCAGTCAACGGTTTGGTTGTTGTTGAAGTCGGCTTGTAAATCGGGGCCTGTCAAAAGCCATTCATCAGCTAAAGCAGCAAGCTCCGAATAATCTACAACGCCGTCTGAATTGAGGTCAAAGGGATTTGTAATCATTTCATCGGCGCCCATATCAACGACGTCGTTGAATATACGTTCTTCGCCGTCGATATCGGCCTGACCAGTAGCGGGCGAGAAATTCGGGTCGCCGGCGTTTACACAGGGGCTATTGGGGTCAATATGGAAATTATTGGCGTCCGGATTGACAAAGCATGGGTCAACGGAGATATTGCCGTTTAAGCCGGTCTGGTCGGGTATCGCGGGGCCGGTCGTTCCCGCGGCGTTATTCCAGATGTCGTTATATTTAATGACGGGGGTATTATTCGGCTCGACCCTGATACCGTAGCCGGTGCCGTTGGAGGCGATTATGTTGCCGGCGATAAGGGGGTAACTGTTGGACGTGCATTCGATTCCGTTTTTGTAGTTGCTTGCGATTGTGTTATAGGCAATTGTCGGGTAGCTTCCCGTGATGCGAATACCTGCACCGGCGTTATTGGCAAATATGAGGTTATCCCTGACGGTTCCTGCGCTTGTGTAATAGACGGCTATGCCTGCGGCATTCATCGAGGAGTTATTTGTGATAATGTTTTGCTCTATCAGGGGCTGTGAGAGGTAATAGACGTAAATACCGCCCCCGCCGAGCGAGCCGGCGACATTGCCTTTAATAAGGTTATCCCTGATGGTCGGCCTTGAGCTGTAAGTTATGTGGACGCCGGCGCCGAGGGCGGAATTGTTGTCAATTATCTCGTTTTCAGATACAAGGCCGTTACTCCACTGGCGTAAATGGATACCGCCGCCGTAATATCGAGCGTGGTTGCCGGCGATAATATTGCCGGAGATTAGGGCATCAACACCCTGGAAGCAGACGATAGCACCGCCGTCGCCGTGGTCGTCGGCGGGGTAATTTGTGTCCGGTGGCGTAAAGCCGTGCTCGACGACGGCTGAGTTTTCGATGAAGGTATTATCGGTAATAACGGGGCAGACGTGGACGGGCGGGTCAACGGGGTTATTTATGTCGACCGGGTTGCCATAGACGTAAATGCCGCCGCCCTGCCCGGCGATGTTGGCTGTGAAGACGTTTTTAGTGATAGTGGGTGCGGACATATTATAACAGAGAACGCCCCCGCCGCAGCGGTTCCAGTATATACGGTCAAAATCCCAGGCGACGACGAGCCAGGAGCCGGTGCCGCCCGTGATTGTGAAGCCGGACAGAACCGAGTTTGCGTCCTCGCCGGTTCTGAACAGGACGGCGCTGCCGAAATTGGGGTCTGGCGGGCTGGAGCCATTGATAATCGTAGCGGCTACGATATTGGGGTCATTTGGGTCTGTGGAACAAACGGTGATTGATTTACCCTTGAAGTCGATGTTTTCAAGGTATAGACCGGGTGAAACTACAACAGAATCGCCATTTATGGCATTGTCGATGGCTGACTGGATGGTGTTATACGGCGATGGGACGTAGAGCGTTCCTGCCCATATTGTATGGGTGCAGAACAATAAAATTACCACGCACACTGACCTGCGCATATAAAACCCGCCTCCATAATGCGGCCTCGTATGTTATAATTTTATTTTAGCAAAGATTGACGCGAAAATCCAGCTATTTGTGTGTAACCGGCTGGTTTACAGGATTGTGAAAGTCAATTTGTTCAAGAAAAAACGATTTTTACTGATTTTACCGGACGCTTTTTGCGTACGTGCGGCGTATGTTATTGCGAGATAGTAGAGAAATGAACGACAGGGTCGTAACAGTTGCCAGTTTTGACGAGCCGTATAAGGCGCATATTGCCAGGATTAAACTTGAATCCGCGGGCATTCGGTGCTTTTTGAGCGGAGAAAATTTCGTTTCGACTTACTGGCTGCTTTCGCGAGCAGACGGAGGTATCAAATTAAAAGTATGGCAGCAAGACGTGAAAGCCGCCGAGGAGTTTCTCCGGCAAAAGAAATCGTCTTCGGAGGCGGGGAAATCAGATGAGGCTGAGGGATATGATTTGGTCTGTCCCAAATGCGGTTCTGAAAATATCGACTACGAGCGTTTTTCCAGAAAAGCGCTGATGCTGTCCATACTTTTGTTTCGGCTGCCGCTGACTTGGCTGAAGGAAAAATACAAGTGTGAGGATTGCGGCAACGTTTGGGAGTAAGACGGCCGGTTTAAAATAGGGATGTCCGGCTATTCCGGTTTTTTAAGCTCTTCGGCCTTGGGGAGGTCCTTGAGGGAATTGAGGCCGAAAATTTCGAGAAATTTTTTAGTTGTGCCGTAAAGCATAGGCCTGCCGAGGACTTCGGCGCGGCCGGTGATTTTTACCAGCCCTTTATACATCAGGTTTCGAATCATCTCTCCTGCCGCAACGCCCCTTATGGCCTCGATGTCGGCGCGAATTATGGGCTGCTTGTAGGCAATGATAGCGAGGGTTTCCAGTGCGGGCTGGCTGAGCTTGCTGTCATCGCGGGCGCGGATGAGTTTTTTGAGCCAGTGGTTGTAGCCGGAAAGCGTGAGCATCTGGTAGCCGCCGGCAATTTGCTCGATACAGAAGGCGTTTTTGTTGGTTTTGTATTTTTCGTTGAGGTCGTCGATGTGTTTGCGAAGCTGTTTAACGTTGGTGCCGACGATTTCCGCCAGTCGCTGCGGTGAAATCGACTCATCGCTGGCGAAAAGCACCGCTTCGACGACCGACTCGACCGTCGGCTCGAAGCCCGGTTGTAAATTCGCAGCCGCCGGCTGCTCGTCGCTCGTCGCTCGCGGCTCGTCACCCGTGTCTGGTGTTACGGGAGGCGCTTGCCCAATATGGTTATCAACAATTGCTTCCTGCTCTTCGGTCATAGCTCTTTCCATCTGAATGGGTCGTAATCTTTTTTGCTTATTCCAATTGTTGCAGATGGGAGCCGTTTTTGCAACTGTCGGGCTAACTTTTTGAGAATGAATCTTTCGGAGACGGTATGCGACAGGCAAAGGACGGTCAATCCCGCTTCCTGTGCGGCGATGGCCTGATGGTGTTTAATCTCGCCTGTAATGTAAAGGTCGGCTTTCTGGGCGATTACGGAATTGATGATTTTACTGCAGGAACCGGCGCAGACGGCGGCGGTTTTCACTAATCGTTTTTCTTTGCCTACGATGCCTATGGCCTTTGAGCCGGTATTCTTTTTGATTTTCGTGATGATTTGGCTTAGCTGCGCCGGTTTAGCCAGCGCCCCGATTCTGCCTAAGCCGAACCTGTTTTGCTCATTAGCCATTTTGAAGATGTCGTATGCGGGTGTTTCGTATGGGTGGGCGTTGAGCATCGCGACCATCACTTTTGCAAGCTTTTCAGCGGGCACGATTGTTTCGAAACGCGTCTCCGAAACCCTTTCAAAAGTGCCCCTTTTACCGATGGCCGGCCGAGCGCCTTCGAGGGGTAAAAAAGAACCCTCTCCCCGTGCGGAAAAGCCGCAATGGCTGTAATTACCTATATGGCCCGCCCCGGCGGCAAAAACCGCGTTTGCCACTTCATTGGCGGACTCCACCGGCACATAAACGACGAGCTTATAATTATCGCCGGAGGGCGGGTTGACGTAATCGCCGATTGGTTTGCCGTCCTTTATGCCGACTATTTCCGCCAGACCATCGTTTACGCCGCCAACGACAGCGTCGAGGGCTGTATGAATCGCAAAGACGGCTATACCTGAGCGAATCAGTTCATAGACGACGCCCGTCGAGCCGCGGGCGTTTATTTTTTTGAGGCCATCCCAGATTGTCGGGTGATAGCTCAAAATCAAATCCGTTTTGAGCCGTTTTGCCTCGGCTAAAACGGCTTCTGTAATATCGATGGTCAGCATAATTTTCCTGGCATTTTTCTCGGCGTCGCCGATGAGAAGGCCGACGTTGTCCCAGTCCTGCGCCAGTTTCAGCGGGACGATTTCGTCAATCTGTTTTACAATGTCTTTAATCTTCATTTTTTGCAGCTTTGCTTTAAAAACTGTTCATAAAGTTCAGCTATTTTTTTTGTTTGAGGCCCCGGCTTTCCGTTGCCGACGGTGTGTTTTTCGATTCCGACGACGGGTAAAACCAGCATAATTACGTTTGTTATAAAAACCTCGTCAGCGCCGAGAAGGTCGTCGATTGTAAGGTCTTTTTCGACGAGTTCAATTTTACTTGTCCTGAGCGAAGTCGAAGGATTGGCGATCAGCAGCTCGCAAACGGTTTTCCTTGCGATGCCGGGAAGCACGGGGGTATTTGTCGTCGGGGTATAAAGGTGGGAATCCTTTACTAAAAAGACGTTGCTGACACAGCCCTCGGCCAGCCGGCCATCGATTGTGAACCAAAGCGCCTCGGCGGCCTTTTTTTCGTGTGCCTGCTTCAATGCCAGCATACGCGACATATAACTGGTTGTCTTATGGCCGCAGGTCGGGTCGGCAGGGTTTTGTCTGAACGGGCAAAGGACAACAAGCACGCCGTTTTTGTAAAATTGTCCGGGATACGGCTGCATTTTAACGGCTGTTATCAGCAGGGTTGCCGCGGGCTTGTTTTGCGACTGCGACATTAAGCCGGCTGAAAGGGTCAGGCGGATTCGGGCATCGGCAAGGTCATTGGCCGCGAGCGTTTTCCGGACGGCGTCGGCGAGGTATTCTTTGCTGTAGGAATGTTCGATTGATAATGCCTTTGCACTTGTGAGTAATCTGTCGAGGTGGTCTTCGAGACGAAATACAACCCCGTTACAAGCCCGCATCGTCTCGAATAATCCGGCGCCATATAGAAAGCCGCTGTCATTGGCCGGTATCCAGGCGTCTTCGATATTCACCAGTTTGTCGTTTAGAAAAATTTTTTCTACCATCAGCTATTCACGGCTTGCGTCCCCGCCAAAAGCGCCCTTGCCTTAATAAGTGTTTCATCGTATTCGGCCTGCGGGTCGGAGTCGGCGACGATGCCGCCGCCGGTCTGGACGTAAGCCGAGTTATTTTTAATGATAATCGTGCGTATGGCGATATTCAAGCAGACGCTATCGTCAAGGCCGATATAGCCGATACTGCCGGTATAAACGCCTCGTGCGGCCGGCTCGGTTTCGTCGATGATTTGCATTGAGCGGATTTTTGGGGCGCCCGTGATTGAGCCGCCGGGGAACATCGCCTTTAGGACGCCGCAGAAATTAACGTCATCTCGAAGCCGGCCTGAGACGGTTGCGACGGCGTGAAAAACGGAAGGATGTGTCTCAATAGTCCTCGGTTGTGATACAAGCCGCGTGCCGGGGATGCAGATTCGTGCGACGTCGTTTCGCTCCAGGTCGATAATCATATTCAGCTCCGCCTTTTCCTTTTCGCTGTTAAGAAGCTGCTGAAAATTCTCGGCGTTGATTCGGTTCGCCCCGCCAGACGCAGTTTCGAGTCGTTTTCTTGTGCCCTTGATGGGTTTTGTGCTGATGCTCCGGTCCCGGATTGTGATGAACATCTCAGGCGATGCGCTTACGATTTGAAAGCCGCCGGCGTTAATATAGGCGGAATACGGACTCGGGTTATAGCGGTTTTGCCAGTGGAAGAGGTCGATTGGCCGGGCGTGATATTCGCAATTGAACCGCTGTGAGAAATTTATCTGATACACGTCGCCGTCATAAATGTGGCGTTTTATTTTCTCGAAGGCCCTGAGATAATAGTCCTTTGTTATATTCGAAGAAATATGAGAAAAATCGACGTTCTCAAGGTCGGCGGGCAAAAGCCCGGGCATTTGCGCTGCCCGTGCTTTGTCGAGCAGGTTTGCGATTGTGGTTAATTTCTCCTGCGGCGTTTCGGAATCGCCGTCAAGCTCAAGGACGATAAGCCAAAATTCGTTATTGCGGTGGTCGAGAGCAATCAGCCGGTCATAAAATAGAAGGCGAATCAGGGGCAGCATTAAATCGTCTTTTACCCGGCTGTCCGGGAAAGCGGTCGGTTCTGTAAATCGGCCCAGGTCGTAACTGAAAAAACCGACCCAGCCGCCTGCGAAAAGACCTTTTGGCAGATTTTCGGGTATGTTCTTAACCGGCTTATATTTGTTCAGGAATGACTGTAATTTTTCGAAAGGTTCTTTTTGGCCGGCGTGAAATTCAAAAATTTCGACTGGTTTAGCCATCCAGCAGCTAAAGCCGTCGGCCTGTAACTTTGACGGGTTGCCGCCGAGGATAGCGGCTTGCGGCAGCTTTGAGACGACTTCGCTCAATGAAGGCAGGTCAATATCGAGGTTCAGTTTGCGACAATGAAGGCGACAAACGGGTATTTTACGCTTGATGGGTAATACGGCCGTTGTCATTTTATTTGTCCGGCTCCGACTCCGTCTTCGCCGAGACGAGCCCGGTTTTGAACTGTTCGATAATCTGGACGCTCGACGATGTGCCAATACGGTCTGCGCCGGCTTCGAGGAATGCCAAAGCTTCTTTGGCCGTGCGAATACCGCCCGAGGCCTTTATTTTGCAGTGCGGGGCGTATTCTTTCATCAGTTTTACATCTTCCACCGTTGCTCCGCCTGCGTGGTGGGTTCCGGTGCTGGTCTTTACGAAATCGACTCCGACTTTGTCTGCGATTTTGCATACGAATATCTTCTGTTCGGTGGTAAGCGCAGCCGCCTCGATTATGACTTTAAGCAGCACCTTTGGCCTCATCGAATGGCAGACCTTTCGCACCGCCTCAAGCTGACGTGCAAGATACCTTTCGTTGCCTTCGATTATTGCGGCAATGTCAGCCATCATATCTATTTCATCAGCTCCTGCCATAATCAATTCTTTGGCCTGGGCAGCTTTTATTTTCGTAAAATCGTTTCCTAACGGGAATGACACAACCCCGCCCACGGCCGCTTGCGAGCCGTGAAGCAAATCCGCGACGACCGGCGTCCATCGAGGATTGGTGAAAACCGTATGAAAGCCGTATTGTATCGCCTCGTCGCAGAGCCGTTTTATCTGCCCGCTGGTTGCCTCCGGCTTTAGCAATGTATGGTCGATAACGCCGGCAAAGTCCTTTTCATTGGAAACTATCATTAAGTCACAGCCCCTTTCCCATTGTATCAAGGCCCGTTATTTGCGCTGAACCGCTAACGAGCCATTTTACCAGGCCCGTTGTAATCAGTGTTTTTATCAAAATAGTCCCGATTGCAAGACCTGCGCAGAAGCCAAGCATCGTATTAAAAGGCCAGGGCACAAACTGCGGGATACCGAATTCGGCCGCCTGCTCGACGTTCAAAATCCCCTGGCCGGCCAGCAGCCACATAACCGGAAGCCATAATGTTAAGGAAAGCGTCGGCACACAGCCGTATAAGGAAAATAAAACAGTCGTTTTTACCGGTTTCAGAGATTGCGTCCTGCCTCTCCACCATAATCCGAGAATGATACCCCATATAATTGCTAATCCAAAAGTGAATATCTGAGTGCACATCCCGACTGTGAACGCAAGACATTCGAGGAAATATGCACCTATAACCAAAGTAACGAACCGTTTAAGTTTCTTTTGCTGGCCGGTTATCTTTGCCAGCATATCGCCCAGCGGAATGGCCAGGCCGAAGCCGGCAAAAACGTTGGTCAGTATCAGGACGGCCAGCAGAAAATTCTGCGGATTTTTCATTTTATCACTTTCTATAAGCAGCTTGATACGTCGGTTTTGTGAATCCGGCCGGTATTCGAGAAAAATTTCAAAGCTTCCTGCGGCTCTTTGAACACCTTTGTGGCGGTCTGAGTAACGAAAAGCGAGGGCGTCTGTTTGGCGGGCCATATCACGTAAACTTCCTTGCCCGCCTCGTGGGCGTGCTGCAGCTCGCGTTCGACGCCGCTTGAAATAGCGGCCCTGCTGTCGGCCAGCGTCGGGATGAAGCTGATAATCATCTCGGCCTGGTCGATGAGCAGAAAATCCCTCGCGTATGTCTGGCTGTATATGTCGCGTTCGATTTGCCGAATCTGGTCGAGGTCGAGCCGGATAGTATTCCTGCCGGCGTCAACTTCGAGAAAGTCCCTGCCATTTTCGACCGCCTGGAGCGCCTGGCGGGGCAGAAATGATTCTTCCAAATCGCCGGGGTCGAAGCAGGCAAAGTGCCGTTTCATCGCCTGGCGAAAGGCCGCTATTTCCTTTTTTACGTCTTCGAGGTCCGCTACCGCAGTCATAGGATAACTCAGATAAGCCCGCTTGATGTTCGGTTCGAAAAGCAGACGATAAAACGTCTCGACGGTCGGCTCTGCCGAGCCGCGGGCCAGACACAAAAAAGGCGTTTTTTCATTGATGCCTTTACAGAGCATTTCGGTGGAGATGATTTCCTCTTCCCGCCAGACAATCAGGTCTTTGAGGGTATGGACGTTAGTATGCTCGCTGAGGAGACGCCCGTGCAAAGCGGCGACGCCGTCAATCAGGCATACGTATAAATTCGCGTCAAGCTTTCGCATCTGGTCGAAATCGACCGCGGGAAACAGGCCGTGGCGCCAGCGAAAGGTCGCGTGGGTGTTGACAATCAGGTTCGGGGCCTTCTTCGCTTTTGCGATGATGTCCTTAAAGACGCTTCTTCGCAGCAAATGCAGTCGTTTAAGGGGGATATCGAGGATTTTTCCCGGTGCGATATCAGGGGCCTCGCAATACATCATATCGCCGACGTTGCACAGCAGGACTTTTTTGCCCTGTGAGCCGGCATATTCGCATACCCTCTCAAGGTAGCTTTTCTTGTCGAGGCCTACCATTCCTGTAACGACGATTATCATAAAAACCGCCTTCTGCTTTCTGCATTCATTACTCTCGCCCGATAAAAAAACAAATATCAAAAATTAAACATCAAAATGACAATGCAAAATGCAAATATGCCGTTGCTGACAACCCGTCTGCCGAATCATTTCTAATTTTGATTTGTGGTTTTGATTCTTGCATTTTGATTTTTAATTTACCGTTCAAACATCAATGATTTTACATTTTAGGTCTTGCGTCCTGGGTCTGTTATAGATTTTTGAGCCGCTGCTGGATGTCGTATTCCTTCAGGGTTTTAAGCAATTCTTTCATATCGCCGGCGATGATTTTATCCAGCGTGTAAAGCGAAAGGTTTATCCTGTGGTCGGTTACGCGGTTCTGGGGGAAGTTGTAGGTCCTGATTTTTTCGCTGCGGTCGCCGGAGCCAATCATCGTTTTTCGTTTGGCGTCGCGCTCGGCTGTCTTCTGGCCCTGGTAAAATTCGTAAAGCCGGCTTCTTAGTATTCGCCAGGCCTTTGCACGGTTCTTATGCTGACTTTTTTCTTCCTGCATCCGGACGGTGATGCCTGTGGGAATATGTTCGAGTCGGATAGCGCTGCTTGTCTTGTTGACTTTTTGCCCGCCCGGGCCGCTTGACCTGCAGACCTGCTCGACGACGTCTTCGGGTTTAATCTGGATATCAACTTCCTCCGGTTCAGGCATAACCGCAACCGTTGCGGCCGACGTGTGGATTCTGCCCTGCGCCTCCGTTTCCGGGACACGCTGGACGCGATGGCAGCCGCTTTCGTAACCGAGTTGCGACCAGACCCCTGAGCCGCTGATACCGAAAATAACTTCCCGAAAGCCGCCCCTGTCGGTTGTTCCGAAATCAAGGTCTTCCACTTTCCAGCCGCGGTCGGTCGCGTATTTCGTGTACATCGTATAGAGGTCGCGGGCAAACAAGGCCGCCTCTTCGCCGCCGGTTCCCGCCCTGATTTCCATTATAACC
Organism: Sedimentisphaerales bacterium; assembly: GCA_016932095.1. GTDB lineage: Bacteria > Planctomycetota > Phycisphaerae > Sedimentisphaerales > Anaerobacaceae > Fen-1362. Next base: position 9,512 of record JAFGDN010000055.1, on the reverse strand, counting down.
GAGACAATCGAATCGTCGTCGGCGGTCAATAATTTATTCTGAAGCTCTTCAAGCAGGCGCGCCTTTTTCTCATTCAACTGGTTAAGCTCCTCCTCGGCCATGGCCTTTAATTCCGGGTCCGTCGTGTCGCTGTTTATCAAATGCTGCGTCTCGTCTGCCTGTGTAGCGGCTTTTTTGTATTCCCTGAATTGAAAAACAAGCCCCTTGAGCTTGCCCTGCTCCTTTGAAATTACTACGGCCTTTGTGTGGTCGCAGGCCACGGCAGGGTCGGCAAGCTGCTTTTGCAGCTCGTCAAAGCGCGTCTCAATCTCGGACAATTTGTCTATTAAGGTTGTGCTTGTTTCAGTCATAATATCCCTGCGCCTGTCACAGGCGGCTTTAATAATAAATAATCAGGGCTCCGTTTCTGCAACCGCCGAACACAAAAATGGAGCCCTGATTCAGACCGGTAATATAAGCTACTTTTTTTGCTTTTTAAAGTAGTCCGTGCCGTATTTTTTCTGAAATCGTTCGACCCGGCCCGCGGTATCGACGTATTTCTGCTTGCCCGTGTAGAACGGGTGGCAGGCCGAGCAGATTTCCGCGTGTATTTCGCTTACGGTGCTTCTCGTTTCAAAGGTGTTTCCGCAGCCGCAGCGAACCACAACTTTGTCATATTTTGGATGTATATCTTTTTTCATATCGTTCTCCAGATTATAATGTGCTCTCTATTCTACTGAATCGTAAAACCAATATCAATGATAATATTTCTTCAAAGTCAGGGGTGGGTGCGATTCGAGTTTGTAGGTATGAAAATTGCTCTCAATGTAGGAAAAAACGAGGATATCTACGCAGTTTACACAAAGGTCGTTTCGGACGCGCGACTTTGAGCATGAAATCAGTTATGGCAATTAAAACCCTTGGTTGCTTGAAAATTTACCTGCAAACGGCAGATGCACCCCTTTCGTAATAGACGTTGAAATTATGTTAATATAGTTTGTTGAAAATCGGTAACTTGCGTGAAACATAAATCGAGAATCCTAAACATGCAGAAAAAGGTTCTTGTTGCAGTTAGCGGCGGGGTCGATTCGGCAGTCGCCGCGGCCCTGCTCAAAAACGACGGGTTCGACGTTACAGCCGTATTTCTCTGTATGCGGACGCAAAACGTTTCAACTGGCAACCATTGCTCCTGCTGCATCCCTCAGGACACCGCCGACGCCCGCAGAATTGCCGCCAAGCTCGGCGTCAAATTCATTTCCCTGTCGGTCGCCGGGGATTTCGAGGCAATCATAAACAGCTTCATTTCCGATTACGAAGCCGGCCGCACTCCCAATCCCTGCGTCCGCTGCAATGAAAAAGTTAAATTCGGCAAACTATTCGAGCTTGCCGACTCCCTCGGTGTCCATTACGTCGCAACCGGCCATTACGCCCGAATCATCCATTGTGCCGGCCAACCCGCCGTAGCCCCCGCCCTCGCCCCAGGTAAAGACCAGTCGTATGTCTTATTCAGTATCCCCCGCGAGAAACTCAGCCGAATCCTTTTTCCAATCGGCGAGCTGAAAACCAAACAGGCCGTCAGGGTTCTCGCAAAAGGCCTCGCCCTTGAGGTTCACAACAAGCCCGACAGCCAGGATGTCTGTTTCGTTCCCGACGGCGACTATACAAAACTGCTCGAAGCCCATAACAGCCGGGCCTTGCGAGCCGGAAACATCATAGACGTATCGGGCAAAATCGTCGGCAGCCACGATGGCTTCGGCAGGTTCACCATCGGCCAGCGCCGCGGAACAAACGTCGCCGCAGGAAAGCCCGTATATGTCACAAACATAAACCCCCGGACCGCCGAGGTAACCGTCGGCGATAAATACGACCTCCTCGCCACAGGCCTCATCGCCGACAATGCTAACTGGCAGGCCGACATCCACGCATCATTCGACGCTCTTGTCAAAATACGCTATAATCATCGCGGCGCAGCCGCTAAGGTGATTATTACCGGCAGCGATACCTTCGAGGTTCGTTTTAACAAGCCCCTCGAAGCCGTCACCCCCGGTCAGGCCGCCGTTGTGTATTCGCGGCAACGCCTTCTCGGCGGCGGCTGGATAAAAAAAATTACCCGTTGAGTAATTATGAATAAGGATTTATCGCGTTACGCAAGACAAATCGCCTTCAAGCCCTTCGGCCCCGAAGGCCAGAAACGCCTCGCCGACAGCTCAGTTTTAATTATCGGCGTCGGCGGACTCGGCTCCCGGGTAGCCGAAATCCTCGTTCGCGCCGGAATTGGCCGCCTTCGCCTCGTCGATGACGACTACGTTGATTTGACCAATATTCACAGGCAGTCCCTTTTCACCGAAAAAGACGCCGCCGACCGCGTCCGCAAGGTAACCGCTGCCGCCAATCGCCTGTGTGAAATCAATAGCGACTGCAAAGTCGCAACGGCTTTCACTCGTTTCAACCGCCTGACGGCCCAGGGGCTTGTCGAGGGTATCGACGTTCTAATTGACGGAACCGATAATTTCCCCGCCAGATTTCTCATCAATGATTGTGCGATAAAAAAATCCAGACCCTGGGTCTTCGCCGGCGTCCTCGGAACCGAATCGCAAATTATGACCATAATCCCCGGTAAAACTCCCTGCCTGCGATGCCTGTTTCCCTCGCCGCCCGCTTGTGATGGGCAAACCTGCCGCCAAATGGGAGTCCTCGGCCCGGCCGTCGCCGCCGCAGCCGCCTTCGAGGCCTCCGAGGCGTTAAAAATCCTCTCAGGCCATCCCGATAAGGCAGGTCAATCCCTCCTCGTCTTTGACTTATGGAATAATACGTTAAAGCAGATAGACCTCTCGAAACTCACTAAAAATCCCGATTGCCCCTGCTGCGTCCACGGAAACTATGAATTCCTCGGGCTCTAAGATTCCCAATCAGCGCCAAAATTGAAATATGTTCCGCCCCCTCCCTTCGCACTTGAAGTCCGTGTTAGTCAGTGCTAACGTCTGTGTCAGTCCGTGTCTCCGGAAAATTCAAACACGCGAATTCCCCGTAATATTTCTTCGCCGCCTCGTCGTATGCCCTCGCCGCCTCGACCTCCGTCTCGAACTCTCCAAGCTCAATCGCCCGCCCCTTGACGTAAATGAGACCTCGCCACTTCCCGTTCCTTCTGCGCAGCGATACCCCTTTGTATTTCGAGGTCTTGTTTTTCGTCGATAGCTTCCGCCTGTTACAGCCGTTTTCCGCGCTTGTCGCCAGGCGAAGATTGTTCCTCCTGTTGTCCAATGTGTTATGGTTCCTGTGGTCAACCAGCAAATACGGCGGGGCGTTTAGAATCTCCCGGTGCATCCATATCGTCCCGCAGAATCGATGCTCACCGACCCGCGGATGTCGTATCGCGTAGTAATAATCCTTTCTCTTGCTCGTGTGCCATTTGTATTTGCTCAGCCGCTCGTAGTCGTCCACGTCAACAATTGCGACCTTGCCCCTCGTCAGCGGTATTACGCAAACGTCCTCGCCGAGACGCAGGCGATTATAGCACAGCGCGATTCTGTCAATCCATCTCGGCGTTTCGATTGTCCACCGAATAGCCATTTCGTCCTCCTTTCAAAATTTCTATACTTTATAAGTCCTGATTCCCGAAAGAAGGGAATCGTTGAGATTCATACCGCACGAAAACTGCGCCTTTGCCCGTTTTTAGCGCAAAATTCGCGTTTTCTTTGGCAATTCCCGCTCGAAACGGCGGATTTACGCGTCTGTATTTTATGCCCCGTGGCCGAAGTCAGGATTTGCCTGATGTCGTTTTAAGGAACTTCCTGATGCGTTCTTTGGGGAATAAATATGCGAAAATTTTTTTATCTTCGCGCATTTTTTTGTTGCATTTATTTTTCAAACTGCTATATTGAAATTAACAGGGGTAAGTTAAACTTCCGTAGGGTGGGTAAGAAAAAGGTAAAGTGCTTTGAAATAAAAAGCCGACAACGGCTTATATGAACCACGGGCTGAGGTTAAAATCCTCCTCTTCCTCCCTCCTGGCCTCAGCCCATTTTTTTCCTCCCGGTTTTAACACGCAGTTATTTTTATTTTTCACTTTTGACTTGTTTCTCCCCATTGCCGTCATCGCATAATTTCCTTATACTCGTGTTCGCCCCGGACAGGTGAATGAGAATGTTTATAAACGAGCAGAGAATCGAGCAGGTTGCTGGCATCATCCTAATCGCCGCGATTGTCATTGGTTGTGCCCTCGTCCTGAAACCTTTTGCTCCCACCATTCTCTGGGCCGCCATTCTTTGTTTCGTTACCTGGCCCCTCCGCGAGCTGCTTATGAAATGGTTAAACGGCCGGAGAACTCTCACCGCCGCACTTATGACAATCATCCTGCTGCTTGTCCTGTTTGTTCCCTTTTTTGTCGTCGGCCTGACACTCACCGACAGCGTCAGCGCTGCCCTGCAGTGGCTCGAAACCAGTAGAGAATCCGGCCTCATCCAGCCCCCCGACTGGGTCGCCCGCATCCCGTTCGCCGGCCCCAAAATCAGCGAATATTGGACCAGCCTCGCCGAAGACGCTGAACCCGCCTTTAACCAGCTCAAGCCCTGGCTCAGGCAGGCCGGCCTGTGGCTGCTCAAGCACAGTATCGATTTCGCTCAGGGTATTTTCAGCTTCGCAATTAGCATCCTCATCGCCTTTTTCCTCTACCGCGATGGCCAGGGTGTTATCGATAATCTCAACGAGGCCTTTCGCAGAATCAGCGGCGACTATGCGAAACGACTCTTCGATGTCGTCAAAAAAACAATTTACAGCGTCGTCTATGGCGCAATCGGAACCGCTCTGGCCCAGGGTCTCGTCGCCGGAATCGGTTTTGCCATAGCCGGCGTTCCTTCCCCGATGCTGCTGGGCATTTTGACCTTTTGCCTTAGTTTCATTCCAGTCGGCCCCCCCGTCGTCTGGATTAGCGCCGCCGTATGGCTGTTCTCCGAAGGCCATCCCGCCTGGGGCGTCTTTATGGTCGTCTATGGCTTCATCTGTATCAGCTCTATCGATAACCTAATCAAGCCCTACATCATCAGCCGCGGCTCGAAACTTTCCTTTATCATAACCTTAATCGGCGTCCTCGGCGGCGTCGCCGCATTCGGCGTCATCGGCGTCTTCCTCGGCCCGGTCCTGCTCGCCGTCGGCTACAACCTCGCTCACGAAATCCTCTCCCACCCCCGCTCCGCTTCCACAACTTAATTTCCCCGTCCCCGAGAAGCGTCTTTCCTGGTTTTGTAGCAGGGTATCCAATTTGTGTTCTGCATTCTGTGTTCAATGTTCTATATTCTGCATTTCTTGTTCCGTTTTCCCTTGACTTTGTCATTCACAGCCTGCCTTCAATCACTTGCACGAAACCAGTGCTCGTTCAGTTTTGACCCGCGATGCCATCGTTTGGCCGTTTTTGAGCCCGGTCCTATGAGGCCGTTCGACCGGTAAATATACGCCGTTTGCAGCAGCGGCGGTCCGATGCCCCCCGTGTAGAATTCGACCGTTAATGTCCCGTCGCGTTCCCTGTATATGACAGGCGGTAAAATTGCAAGCCGTCTCCATCCGCTTGGCTTGGCGTAATGCGTTTCGAATGTGGCGTTATTTTCTAACTCCTTTACCGCCCTGTCGTATTCGGGCAGGTATTTTTCGAACCTCTTTGAGGCCAAGCTGTTTGCGGGCCGGTTAATGGGTATTTCCGCTGCTATACATACTCCCATCAGTATCAGCGACAATATCAGGCGGCCTGCTGAAATCCTCCATTTCGTAATCACCCCGGCCAGTATGATTATAAATAGCATCGGCAGCAGGATTGCACAGCAGAACAATATCAAGGCGCATAAATAGAACGTAATCGGCGTGACAACCGGGATTATACACCCCCCGCCGCCGAAAAAGCTAAACCCGAACCGAGAAATCGGCAGCAATAACGAAACTATTACGCTTAATCTCAAAACCTTCTTCATCTTAATTCCCGATAAATTCAATTCGTTCGGTAATTATACCCGCTGTGCTGCCGGCCGAAAAGCGGCCTTGTGCTGATTGAGATGCAATTTGATGTCGATAATTGTCTTTACGACTATTAAAACGATAAGCACACCTGCCGGCGAGCCAATCATTGCGGAAAGGAATGCCCCCGCCAGAATGGCGACGTGCATAACGACAACCCGTGAATACGGCTGACCCATAAGGTCTTTGGGCTTGGCGGTTTTATATTCCCCGCCGATAAGGTAATTGTGGACGAACGATACCCCGTGGCTTAAAAACAACGACCCGATTATATATTTCATATCCCTCGGTATTGTTGTCCAGCAGTGCCATACAACCCCGATAAGAAGTTGCAAAAAGACCAGAAAACACGGCCACGCCTGGCCTGTATTGAGAGTTGAACCGCCTTTGTCTTTGCCGAAAAGAAGAAAAATGAATATGCCGTGAATAGCGACAAACCCGCCGTAATGAATTGTGAAAAATGGTATCAAAAACAGCTTGCCCAGGTTATCAATCGGCCTGGCAACCCGGGCAAAGACGATTTTGAGTATATTATAAAAACCGATAATCAGGTTCTCAGCCCAGTAGAGCACAACGATTGTGAATGTGTCCCATCCTAACACGACCACCCCGTATATCGGCAGCATATTCACCGCCGCCAGTGCTATCACAGGCAGGTTAACAACCTTCTCTCTTGTCGTCGTTGTTTCCATCCTTGCACCTTTATTCTTTTCGGCATATCACCGTCTTTAAGGTTATTTCTGTTTTCTTTTTGATATTGTCTTGCGGAATGTTTCGGGGTTGCCCACGTGAGATTTGGCTTGTTGTTATTGTGAGCGCAGTGAATCAATCTCGTTTAGTCAGGTTAAGTAAATTTATTATCTGACGGCATTGTCAATATCTGGCTTCGACTTCGTTTTTTACCCTGCCGTCAGCCACTCCTGGGCCATTGAGTTGAAATCTCCTAAGTCAACAATTCCCGCCGGCGGTGCAATATCGGCAGAAGGGATACCGGGTGCTTGTCGCCATTGCTCGCCTAAAATCGCAAAGTCAAAAAAGTCCACGTTGCCGATTTCGTCAAGGTTGGCCGTTTTTTTTTGCCCGAATAAATAAAGGTCAATGGAATTGGCCATCGCCGCATAACCTGCCGGGTTGAAGTGAAGCCATTCGAATTGCCAAATCGGGTTTATCTGGTCCTCGTCCGCCGGGTCGCGCATAGCGGCATCCAGGTCAATGACTCCGTCGAACTGGCCGCTGGTCCTTATCCAGTCGTTAACCGCATCGCGCGTGGACTCATATGTATAATAACTATGGTTTTTAAAAGGTGTTATCGTCGCTCCGTATATCAGGATACCTGCATTGTGGGCCTTTGTTATGAATGTCTGATACGCGGAAATTATATTCGCGGCTGATTGACCGCCGCCAATATCATTAGTCCCCTCGAAAATTATCACCCATTTCACCCCGGGTTGCCCGATTACATCATGGTCATAACGCGCCGTCGCCGTCGGTCCCAGGCCGCCTGATACCACGCAATTGCCGCCGATTCCCTGATTTATTACGCCGACTTTCACGGTAGCCGGGTCTGCCGCAAGCCGGGCGGCAAAAACATCGGGCCATCGGTAGTTGGTGTTGTCATTGCCGGAGGTGGTCCTGCCGTCTGTAATCGAGTCGCCCAGCGCTACAACACATCCGTATGAATCATCAAGCAGCACATCTATCCTGCTCAAAATATACCAGTGGGCTTGTTTAGCCGCCGACGACATATTGGCCGATGACACTGTATTGCCGGTTTGCAGATAGTATGTGGTCCTCGAGCCCGGATGCCCTGTAACATTCGTTGACGACGCCGTCCCGAACCAAATACTCACTGTCAGGTCGCTCAACGGCGCTACGTTGAAGTCAACGGCGTCCGAATATTGTTCCGCCCCCGCGGCTATGGTTACCGATGACGACCCGCCGTTAAACGTCAGTGCCGTGTCGGTTGACGTAATTATTGCGCCATTTACCGGATTACTGTTGGCTGATACCGCTATATGGGCCGAATTAATGGTTATCGGGCCGCCGCTTGTTGTGTACTTGTTTGAAAAATGAACCCGTATTCTGCTCCCTCCCAGGGTCGCGTGCACGACCTGTCGCAGTGTATTATTGGCTAAATAGGGAGAAGCCGGGTTGTTTTGGGATTCCACAAGCTGTTGACCGGTAGCCCAGGTGCCTATCCAGGCCTCCGCCGCCGATGCCGTCTGCGAAACACAGAAAATGCTCAGTATTAAAAGAACTAATCCTAACGCACCCGTTTTCTTCAATGTTCTCATTTCATCACCCATTTCCTTTCCGTAGCGTAGCGAAGCGTAGTCCCCCGTGCTTTGTTTTGCCTCAAAACAACGGGGGAAGCAGCTTGAACCATTATAGCAGTTTTATAAGTCCTTTGCAAGGTATTTAGCCCTCGTCTCTGCCGGGGGGTGCCTGCGCGAGGGATATTTTTGTGTCATTCCGTGTTTAACACGGAATCCAGTTCTTCTTTCTGTTTAGCCCGGCAACTTTATTGCCGGGTTGCTGTTTCGCCCCGTCACCAGTCGTCTAAGTAACGGGGTTTTTCTTGCGCGCCCTGTCGGCGTTTGATATTGTCTGTCATTCCGAGCGAAGTCGAGGAATCTATTCAATTTTTTCTAAGTAACGGGATTTTTCTTGCGCGTCCCTTCGGCGTTTGATATTGTCTGTCATTCCGAGCGAAGTCGAGGAATCTATTCAATTTTTTCGCCTTTGGCATCCGAATAATGTTTAGCCCCCGATTTATCGGGGGGATTGTTTTTTTCGTAGGCCGGCGTTTTATCCGCCGCAGGCGGATTACCCCGCCTATGGTTAATCGCCGGCGTTTGTCATCCCTTTCTCTCTCGTTACTGTCAGTAATTTTCCATTATCCATTCGTCGGCCAATATCGCAAAATCTCTGAAATCCACAAAGCAATCTCGGCTGCCTTTCGGGTATATGTCCGATACTGTCCCTTCGGTAAGCCACTCTTCGCACAGAACCTTCAAGTCATATAAGTCAACAACACAGTCACGGGTTAAATCACCAGCGGGCCTGTATCCCTGCTGGCATACCTTCATATACAGCCTGATGTTATCAATGTAGATAACGCCCTCCCCGCCGTAAGTATATGGCGGAGGTCCCCATGAGCATCTGGGGCCGGTTCCTATATACAGGGCGTTAATGTCCGTCAAATCCACGTTTGGATCGTTCAAGTCAGCAAGGGGTATCTGCCATTCCTGACAGCAGGTCTTTCTCTGGACATTCGGGTCGGGATGATTAACTAAATTGAAATTGCCCGCGGTATCTTCTATAGCCACGTACATCCTGTCGTATTCAGGGTCGACGGCGTTATACATATTTCCATCAATCCCGATTGAAAGCACCGTAAAGTCGAAAAGACCGCCGGCCGTCCAGTCAACTCCAATCCCATTGTAATCCGCCTTCGCTTCAGACCACGGACAAGCTATTGTCCCTCTGTTATCGTAGCTGAACCGCATCCTGCCGGCGTCCAAAGCGATTGT
>JAFGDN010000054.1 GCA_016932095.1 Sedimentisphaerales bacterium | reverse complement strand
GGTATACATTGTTCCGCCTGCCTGAACAGGGCTGCCATCGACATACCAGGTATTAACGTCATAGCCGGTTGTCGGTGTGGCCGTAAAGAGCTGGTTTGAGCCGTAATCCTTGCTGAACATCCCAGACGGGTCAATCGAACCATTGTCTCCCGCCGAGGCGGTAATCGTGTATTGATCTATTCCGAAATTGGCCTGGACGGCGTAATTGGCGTCCATCAGAACAGTTGTTGAAAAAGCGTTGGGGTCAGCCACCCTGCCTGCTGTTACAGCCGAGCCGGTCCAGTTGGTGAAATGATAATTAGTGTTAGCCGAAGCGATGATACTGGCGTAGTCGCCATTAGTGTACCAGTAAGTGCCTATACCGGGTGTTGTTACTGTGCCATTAGTGTCAGCCGAGGTCGTTAACGACCTCGGAACCAGACCAGGAACGGTAGTGAAACTCCATAGTGTGCCTTTCGTAGTGGCTCCGCTGGCATTTTTCTCGTCTATGCGCCAGTAATAAACCGTATCAATATTCATTATTCCTGTGTCAAAGGTAGTCGATGTCTGGCTGGCCCGGAACGTTGGTGGATTTACTGTGTCGAAATAAACATCGTGTAACGTCGCGCCCGAACCAGCAGTCCAGTTAAGGTCTGTGCTGGTATCAACATCAGTAGTCCCATTAGCCGGGATTGGGCTGCTCGCCTGCCCAGCGGGTGAAGTCCCCACAGCAGTTTTGATTTCAATCGCAGCAATGGCCCAGTCATCGCTTACATATGCTGTTGTGTTGAATGTATAAACTCCGGGTGTTGTCGTTGTTCGCTTACCGCCCCATATCCCATTGTCGGATGTTAAGCTTGTGCCGGTGGCACTGTCCCACATTTCGGTGATGCCGGAACCGGGCGTGAAGGGGTCAGTGTCGCCTCCATAGGCAGTCGCCGCACCAAAGATAAGCGAGTTGGGGTCCCTCGTTGTTATATTTGTAGTGATGTTTGTGCCGCTCGTGGCGTATGCCGCTGAAATCGACCCAATAGGGCTGGACTGATTGACGCCGGTGAAATTGACGGCAGTGATACCGGATGGGTCCACAGAAGTTGCAAAACTTACTATGACATTAGCTGTTCCAACCGGGGGCGCGACTAAATACCATTGTTCAATTCTGCAGCCATTGTTACCGTTCGATGGGGTCCCTGAATGAATTGCTTTTTTCAGACCAATGCCGGCGTAAGTGACGGAATTGACCGATTCGCCGCCTCGAATCATTACGCAAACAACGAGCAGGCGGTTATTGCCAGTCGCAACCGTATGGGAGAATGTTGCGGTTGTCCGGGCAGCAGACGACAGATTTGTTGTGACGGTGCCCGAAGTCGGAGGAGCCAGCAAAAGAGGGGTTATGGCAGTCGCAGTTGCGGACCAGCCGGTTTCATTTTGGGCGGGACTTTTATCGCGTGCCTTTGCCCGATAACTGTAAATAGTATCCGGTGTAAGCTCTTTATCTTTATAGTATGAGCCGTTCTGCCAGCCGCTGTCATGGGTCGGGTCGGTAACGTTATTGAAATAGTACTCAACGCCGGCCGGGTCATAAGCGGCTGTTGTTATCATTGTAATCGAGTTACTGCTTGTCGTAGTCGGCACAGTTGCCCATACGAGCGGATCTGGTATGGGCGTCCCGCCGTCGGGGATATTCCGCAGGGAGCTAAAATCCTGGACTAATGTGCCGGCGGCGTATATGTTTGGCGCGCCGAAGGTGCTCGACGTGCCGTCGTTATAGTTGGCCAGTGCGGTAATGAATTGCCCGGGGTCTTCTTCGAGTTTGAAAACTTCGTCGTTGCCGATGGCAGCGATTGGTTTGATACCCTCGCCGGCCGGTCCGAAGACAACAGCTGAGATGCTGTCCTTAATAGTAAGCTGCCAGTTGTTATTTGTAACCTTGAAGCTTGCGGGATTGATATATGTTCCGCTGGCGCCGGTTTTTGCCTGGACGTTTATCCACCAGTAGCCATTTTCCGGGTCGTAATTATTGATGTCATCGGGCAGGTTTTCCGAGACGGTAATGATAGTTCCGGCTCGCAGGTCGGACCACAGGTCATTATTGGTCAGGGTAAGCGTCTGTATAGTTTGACCGGCGCCGCCTGTATCGTCGCTGATTACAAGCTGCCAGCCGCGCATATCGAGATGGTCCTGCGTAACCACCAGCTCGAACCAGTCGCCACCGTTGCCGAGGATTCGCCCCCAGAATGTGTCTGAACCGCCGTCCTTGATATATTTATTATCAGCGACTGCGCTGTATTCATTGAGGATTACGGGGCATAGAATAAGGTAGTTTTCAGCGGCTGGGGTTGGAGTTACGAACTCCCGCAGCAGGTCAGACCCGTCGAAATACCTTCCGTAAGAAACGTCGGTGGCCAGAGCGCCGTAATTTAAGTAGTCAACAAGACCACCGCCCGCTGTATAAAGCGCTGCGACACCGCCAGTGGAGTTCAAAGAGAAATTTGTATGCAATGGGCCGTCGCCCGGCTCTGCATCGGCCCAGATTAACAGCCATTGGCCGCCGTTTAGTGTAGTACCGGACGGTATAGCCCATTTTGACGGATTATTATAATCATCGGTCAGGAACATTCCGCCGAGGTCAATCGAGTCGGCAGAGGCATTGTAAATTTCAATCCACGGCTCATACTCACTCATTTCATCGGTGTTGATTGAGGTATTGATGGGCAGGACTTCATTGACCCAGAGGTCGGGGACGAACGGGGATGTACCTGCCATACTGTTTATAATACCAGGTGTACCGCCCGGAGAGGCGCCAGCGACCCAGTTCATACGATGATTGTTGTCTTTAGAGGCGTCGATAAGCTCAAGAGAATAACCGTCGGTGTCGGGCAGGGTAGGCCAGGGCGCCTGGTCGTCGAATAATACCTGGTCGATTATATTACCCTGCCTGTCTTTAAGGGTAAGCTTTTCGCCGACGTTATCTAAATTGCCTTTGTACTGTGCCGCTACAAAAATGCCGCTGCCGTATGTTGCGCGGAATTGAACGTCATTTTTAACCACGACCAAATAACTTTGGGGCAGCAATACTGTTCCAGGTGAAAAAGTGAGCGCGACGCCGTCGAGCCGCCAGTCGGTTAAATCGACGCTTTCTGTTGATGAGGGATTGTATAATTCAAGAAATTCGTCATTTTCGCCGCCGAGGGGATTATACATAATTTCATTGATGACAATCGGGGGCTGTGCCGTTTGTTTGCTTGGGATTTCCCCGTTGACATTAAAATCAACGCAATGGGTCTGGAAAAAGTGCGTTCGTCGGACAGTCAGATAATTATCTTTCAATAGTTGTGCCGCCTGTCCAATCGTCTGGTACTGGCCCCAGGAAAACCATTCGGACGTATCCATAGCCGCTTCGGTGTCCAGAAAACCGGCCATCTCATCGATTTGCTTTTCGAGTTTTCGATTTGCATACGGCGTGTTGGGTTCCTGAAGCCCCTCATCCATAACGGTGCGCAATCTGCGAAGATACATTTGTCGGACATCCGTTTCATCGAAAAGGGCGTCTATCAGTTTATTCCACAGGTAATCATATTTCTGGTGTGCCTGGTTTCCATATAAGGGGTGGCCTGGCGAGACATTTGCCCGCCCTGAAATGTAGTCAATGTCGGCCCATATTTCATCGTTGAGGACCGCCCCCTGGTAAGTACGGCCCCAGGTCAGGTCCTTGTCCCAGGGCAGCATATACCAGCGCTGGGTGCCCGCGTTATCGCGATATAGATAGTAGTTTTTGCCGATGGCGTCGTTATCGTGGATGGCAACGGTTACGGCCCAGAAGTTTAGCATACGGGGGACATCGATATTGTCGAAAATGAAGTTTCTTCTATCCTGGCCTGTAAGATAGTTGAGATTGTATAAAAAGTCATTAAGGTCATTGTAGTCGGTATCATGAGGCCTGTGCTTCTCGTAATAGCTTGGAAGCTGGGCAATTGGGAAGTAACGGCAATCAGACAGGGCGCCATCCATTCCCTCATACATAGACCCCGTTTCCACGTCGAGGCCGAAACGAGTAAAGTAGTCATCATCCGGGTGCTCGAAGTAACCATACAAACCGAAAAATTGCCCGTTTTGGTACAGGCACGTGTGAAAAAAGTAGCTGCTTGGAGAGCCAAAATCGCCGAGCGTCTGATACGAGAGGAGTTCTCTCATAAAACTTTTGTCTGCGTAAAAGGATTGCATATTAAACTGGTCAACCGGTATTTCTGTCAGGCCGGGCGCATAAAAATCATGCCCGTGTGAAAAATAAAACTTCCAGTTTTTCTTGAACCAGCCGCGGCTTGAGTCGCCTCTTACGCGTATCTGCACGCCGTCATAAAGCGTACCATTGTAATACACAAGTGACGGTTCGGTTTCGTCGGTCCAGACGTGAGTGAGCGCATCGGCATAATCAATGGGGTTTATAAACCAGTGTATAACGGGCACGCCCGTGATAATCGAGGTGTCGTCTTCGACTACATAGCCGGTATAGCTAACAGTATCATCATCTCGCGGGAACCCCATTGCCCCTGTGGCTCCGGAAGTATCAATACGATAACGAACCAGCGTGATAAGAGGTTGAGCCGGTATAGTCGCTCCATATACGCCGTCGCCGGCTGCGCCGTCGCCGCTTAGGCCGTCATCGAGCATAGCGATTACGACTGGCGTGCCGAAGTTAATGACATATTCCAGATTGACTGTTGTCGCATCTTCTACAAAAGCAGTTACCGTTATTGGCGAATCCGGTAAAACCGTGCTATGCTGGACGTTTGTAATCCAGGGGGGCAGGCCGGTCGCTTTTACGCTGTTAATGGCTTTGGCGGTATGCCCATCGACATCGATTGACGCACGCCAGTTTCGCGGAGTATCACCGTTGAGCGTAGGGTCAATCCGCTCCAGCGAGGGGCCTATGCCATCGGGGATTATGGGCCAGGGAGGATAATCGGCGTAGTCCACCTCGTCAATGACGGAACTATTGGCGTCGAGAACCTGAAGCGTTTCGCCCGAGTTTTGCAGGTTGCCGGGGTAAACATAATTTGCCGTGACTCCGTAGGTCGCCTGGAACTGGGCGGCGTCTTTGGCCAGAATAATATAAGCGTTCGGGCCGATAGAAGCCCCGGCTCCGAAAGTGAAACCAATACCGTTGATTTGCCAGTTTTCGAGGTTTACCGTAACGGCTTCGGTGTTGTATAGTTCGATAAAGTCGTGCTCGTCGAGGTCAGAGACCGCGTGATACATTATCTCGTTAATGACGACGGTCGCGGAAACCGATGCGAACGGCATAGCCAGAACGAACAGGCATAAAAATCCGACTTTTACACTTGCCTTATCTGTTTTTATTTTTTTCATCGCCTTCACATGGAATAATTTTTATAAAACCGATTTTTCAGGTTTAGTAACCTGGCGTTGCTTCACCTGCCTGCCAGTTATTCACGTCATCTCCGTAAAGAGCAGGGTCAATTCGATACAGCGCCTCGCCATCGTTATCCGGCCCTTTCGGCCAGGGGTCCAGCCCCGGGAAATCCTGATGGTGGCTGCCGTCGCTGTAACGAACGTTGTCTATGCGGATATAATAGCGTACTTCAGGTTCGCAAGGGTCCAAATCGCCCGGCACTGAAATCTCCACGTTTTCACCGTCATTGCTTAGTTTTGTGCTGTTTGCAAACGGGCCGAGAACCTGAACGCCCGGCGGCATACTTCCATAAGTTGATGTGAATTCAGATGTGTTTCTGGCCACTATTAGATACCCGTTCGCGGGTATGTTGACATCGTTTGGAGAATCAAAACTAAAATTGGGCCCTTGTGTGAATATCCAGGGGACATAACCTTCTGTGCAGGGGTCGTAAACCCGCAGGGGCACTGGATAATCTTCAATATTATGCAGTTCGATGTATTCGGCGTCCGAACCCTCGTAGGGATCGTACATAATCTCGTTGATAACAATCGGCCCAATTTTTGGATAAGTATTTGGTTGCCCCGGCGTATTTGAGTCCATTGCGGTAAATTTGACATCACCAGTGCTTGTTATGTAACGGCCGAACGAGACGCCCGTTTCCGAAGCGTCGAATTTTATATCGTCACATACATGTTTCGGGTTAGAGGTTATGTCTGGAAACGACAGATAAACGCTTTCGCCGTTTTCGCTTAACGCAAAAGGAACGTTATTGCCGTGATCAACGCCGAAATGCTGATACTGGTAGAATACGATGTAGCCGTTTGTGGGGATTGTTGTTCCATTTGGAATCTTGTATTTGGTCAGGGGGGAATCGCTGTCGCTAAGATACCAGTTGCTTATGTCAACCATTGAACCAGAAGTGTTATACAGTTCTATCCAGTCGGGTTCCCCGGCGTGGGAATGAGCCATAACTTCGTTAATAACCACCAAGCCAAAAGGCAGGTTTGGCTCAACCTCCAGCCAGTTCACCGCCAGCGAGGCGAAATCGTAAAAGTTTACCAAGCAATCCCTGTTCAAATCTCCAACTGGGCAATCCGCCGAGACCAAAGAAGCCATAAATAAGACCAATATCAGCGCTGATAATTGCGTTTTCATATTTCTTCTCCTTTATTTCTACTGACAAACGAGTCCATATTTTACCGGTTTTGATACCTGATACCGTTTTTTAGCAACATAATATCTCCGCCTGCGTAATGTGCGCAAAACCTTCACAAACATCCTTGTAAGAGTGGATTTGGGTAATTTGGGTATCTTGGGACATACCCATTTTCCCATCCGTTATCTCGCTACTCGTCCATGAAAGTAAACAAAAACCCGAGGCCTGTAAGGGCCAAGGGTTTTTCCTGTGTTTTCAGATTTGAAAGAAGGTTTGAATTAAGAAACGAGCGGACGGAGATTTCGATTCCTGTGGATTGAGACAAAAACTTCCGGTCGGCGTGGAAGTCCACACTGCTCCTGCAATGACCATTTTTCATCTTCACCAAACCTCCTATAAGCCATTCACATATAAGTCCTGACCAAGTATTCTAACGTATTAAAGGTCATAACGTCAAGGAATTATTATCAGGAATCTTATTTTTTGATAAGCCGGTTTTAAGCCCCTTTTGCGTTATAAGTATTATAAATATTGAGCTTTTCTCACGTTTTTTTCGGCATAACCTCGGTGTGGGGCGTCTGCCGCCCGCCCCGACTCGCAGGCCGCGAGGCGGGCGAGGCGGGCATCCCGTCGGGGCGAACCTGAAGAATTTCAGTGTCCCGGTAGAATCGCAGCATCTCAACGGCGTAGTTTATCATTGCTTCGGTAGCGACGTCCTGTGCCCTGTGCAAGTCCTTTTGCGCGTCGAGAACGTCTCGCGTGTTGGCGCGTGCGTATTGCAGCAGGACCATTGTGCTATCAAACCGGCGTTTGGCCAGGGCCAACTGTTCGGACTGGACTATATAACGCTGGGTCGCTTCGGCGAGATTGCGGAATGCCTCGCGGATATCAAGTATGACTGTATCGAGCTTTTCTTCGTAAGCCCGCTGGTTCTGGTCGAGGACTATCAGGGCGAGGCGGAAGTCGTTTTCCAGCGAGACCTTATCGAGGTTGGGGTCGAATTTCAGGCCGACAAACGCGGCGTCTTTTGCGCCGCCGAGCTTAATCGGGTCGGTGCTGCCTTTGAGTTCGACTGCTGCGACAAAACGCAGGTCGGGTCTTAAATTGTCCAAAGCGACAAAGACCTTTCTTTCGGCGTCATTTACGGCGTCAAAGGCGTTGGCAAGGTCAAGCCGGTGTGCAAGGGCGGTTTCAATCGCCTCGGTTTCGGAAAAATCGGGCATTTTCATTTCTATACTTCTAAGCGTCGCCAGCTCATTGTAATCAAGACGTATTTCGGTTTCGGTGGGTAGCGCGATAGCGAGCTTAAATTCGTCCAACAACTGTCTATATGTTTTTTCGGCCTGGATGTAAGTATCACGGGCGATGAGCTTGTCCTGGACGGCCTGGTCAAGCTCGAATTGGGGCAATCGGCCCACGGCGGCGAGTTTCTCGGCAAGGTCGCAGACGCTGACGAGCGTTTCGTAATTATTGCGTGCATTTTCGGCGGCGTCGTAGGCCTGCAGGATAAGGTAATACTGAGATATGGTCGTAACAACGAACTGTTTGCGAAACCGGTTGAAGGAGCGAACTTGATAGAGGAGGTCGCGTTCGGCCTGGGTGAGGTCTTCGAGGACGATGTTTGGGTCGCTGCCTTTGAGAAGCGGCTGGTCGATTATGGCGGTGAAGACCCTTGCCAGGCCTGAACGGGCGTTGCCCGTAAGAACTTCAACCCAGGCCGCGGTAAGACCGACGCCGATTGTCGCGCCGGTTGCCAAAAGCTTATTTACGCCGATGCCTGCGCCAGTTGTTATGGCCTCATCGTCGTTGTCTTTGGCGTAGCCGGCGTCTGCTGCGCCGAAAGGCACGAGGTCGAACGTATGCCGGGTAAGACGCAAGTCGAGGGCTTTTGCGTAGAGGTTCTCCTTCTCAAGCTGATACATACGATTGTGGTCCGTTGCTAATGCCACCGCCTGAGGTAAAGTCAGAATCGTGCCTGCCTGCAGGATTCGAGATAAGGAAATATCGTTGGGGTATGGTTCTGCGCTATCGATTCTGTAATTTGCCTTTACGCCGAATTCGTCTTTCCATTTCCGGTCTATCATTCGATAGACGTTATCATCGACGTTTTTTTTCACGGCAGGCGCATCAGGGGCTTTGCAGCCGGCAAGAATTAAAACACAGAACACAGAATACAGAAGGCAGAATGCAGAACTTCGCGGCTTGTTCTCTCCGTTCTCTCCGTAATACAATCCTTCAACTTCTTGTTTTTTATGAACGTTTTTCACGCTGCCATTTCCGTAAGTTCTTTGTAGGGCGGGGTTTACCCCGCCGTTTCCTGGTTCTGATTTCTGTGTTCTATGTTCATTTTTGGTTGCGGCCAAAGGCCGCGCCAGGCTCTCTGTGGCAAAAAAACATCTGCGTCCTCTGCGGCTAAAGACCGCGAATGCCGACGAGCTCGCCGGAAGTCAATTTCATATCTCCGGGAACGCTAATCAGAAAAGGCAAACCCCACTGCGGAACGTTCGGATTTTGCCAAAGGCGCGCCGGCAACTGCTCCACGACGGGTCCAATGGAAGTGATTTCCGCACGGGCAATCTGCGGCGGGTCGGCCCTTTTGACAAGCTCGACTTTGGCGCCCGCTTTGACCTGGTCAAGCTGCCATTCCCTTGCGTATCCGATAATTTCTTTTGGTTTATCCTGGGCTATAACGAGTATCGGCTGGCCCGCGAGGACCGCTTCGCCGGTTTTTCGTAATATACCTTCGCCGGCCCTGCGGGTAATCATTTCGTTTGCCCTTGCGAGAATCTGGACAACGACGCCGTCGATTGGAGCGGTCATAACAAGCGATCTTCGCTGCACGGCCAGCTCCTCTATAAGCTTTTCCTGAATGGCGGCTTCTTTGCGTATCGCTTCAAGGGCGTCGTCAACCGATGGGTTCTGCGGTGTCTGCGCGATAAACACGTCATGCCGGAGCTGGGCCTGTTGCAGTTGGACCTCCGCCTGCGCCAGTTGTTTTTCAGTTTCTTCAATTTTTTTTGCCAGGGCGTTATACAGGGCCTTTGCCTTGTCCAGCTCGTAAGGGGCTATTGCGTTTTTCGCAAGGAGGTCTTCGGCGATTCTGGCTTCCGCCGCGTAATCTTCGAGAGTTATGCGGTCGGCGGCGATTTGGGCTTTAAGACCGAGTATATCGAGCCGGGCACGCTCGACGTCGGAGGCGAACCGTCTTTGCTCCTCGGTCCTGTCAAGCTCACTTGCGGCGATGTCTGCCACAATCTGCTGCCCAGCAGGGACTAATTGTGAGCGAAGATGGGCGGCCGTGGCGGAAATGGTCGCGATTTGCGCGGTTATCAGCTCATCATCGAGTGCGGCCACGACCTGGTCCTTGCTGACTTCGTCAAACAGATGGACATAAACGGCTTTGAGCCGGCCATCGACGGGGGCGCAGACCTGCGAAACGTCGCCCTGGGCGATGCCGACCACCTCAAAACGCTGAAAATGGCTGTAAAACAGTCGGATAACTATCGCAAGGGCCGTCAGCCATACGAGAACCGGTATTACTTGTGAGTGGAGGCGTCCGAGCCGGAAAATGTCAAAGCGGACAGCTTTCATTATCATACCTCAAGAAGCTGCTCCTGCATCGTCAAGCTGATATTTTCTATGCCTTGGACGTTTTGAAGCTCAGACAGCATCTCTTCATTCCTGCCGGCGTTTCGTATCATTAATTGATATGCGTATTCGACGCCGGGACCGCCCATCGTGCCACCCTGCGCCGATATCAGCGTGAAATTACCACAGAAACGTTTGAGAATAACCAGTATCGGGTGTTCGGCGTTTATATGGCCGGTAAAGCTGAAACGTAAAAAGCCGTTATGGGGCTGACGTGAGCCGAAAGCCGTCCAGTGAAGGTATAGCGTAATCAAGCTAAGAAGAATTGTGCCGACAATCGCTATCGCATAGCGTTGCGAGCCGGCCGCCATACCGACTACCAGCGAGCAGAAGATAAAAACTATGTCTCTGGTATCTTTGATTACGTTACGAAAGCGAATAATAGCCAGGGCGCCCATCAATCCGAAGGCGGTGATAATATTATTGCCTATCACGGCCATAATTATGGCTACGACAACGGTAATAAGCACCAGCGACTGCACGAAGGTCCTCGAATAAGAAAGGCCCCTGTGGGTAAAATAATAAACCCAGGCGAGGACCTGACCCAGCACGAAGGCCAGCAGCAGCGACAAAATCACGTTCTCCGGCGTAAATGCCCCGTTGCTATATCCGGGTCCTTCAAATATTTCCCAAATCTGGTTCATAATGATGTTCTTCTTGGCGCCGTCGGCGCACAAAATCGTAATGCACAGGCGTGCTGAACGGAGCGCGCGTATTTTGATATTGATTGCTGATGCAGCTCCAGGCATTTAACAATATGGGTCAGCCAGGGCGGGAAAAACTCCGTGAATTTGATTTCTAAAATGACGCACCCGGTCAGGTAATGATTCCAGCCGTTTCCATTAAGAGATAATTTCCCATAGTTATCAATCTTGAAAGCGAGTTTACGGTCAAACGTAATCCGGATTCTGTTGTCTAAAACACTTTCGTATGCCTCTCTTATATAACGGATTTGAACAACGGGCCTGGCGCCGATACTGCTCATATATAAATGAAACTGCCGCAGCATTTCCCCGTCGCCGTTTACGTTTTTGTATAATAAAAAAGGTCGAGACAGCATCTCTTCGACATTATGATTTTCCACTCTTACGCGGTTTTTTATAATCACGCGGTCCATCCTGCGTTTTATCTCAAAGAAGCTGGGGCTGGACGGGTCATCCGAATACCGGCGAATTCTCAGCTTAAAGCGATTCTTATGCCCCTCGATGCTCTCCCGGCAAAGCCGCAGGTCGTGCGAATCCAGGTAAACACTTGCGAGGGGATAGGCGCCTCCTGGCTGAATCTCACAGTATTTGTCAAGTTTTATATGTGGCTTGATAAGCTCTTTTATAGCGGCGGCCTGTGATTCGCTTATGAAATATTTTAATTCATAGCGGTTCACTACCGATGGGCTGGGCGGCATCGGGGGAATAATAGTGGTTTTTGCCGGGGCCGATAACGGGTGCGACGGCTTCCTGTGCTTCGGCAAATGCCTTACCGGCGTGTAAGCAGTCGTTTTTTTACTTCTGTCATTTGTTATCAGGTCTTCGGTCATTGACGCTTATTAAAAAATATCTCCTTTAAGAAAAGGCGCGGGTATTGAAGTAGAACATACATTTCGCAATCTACTTGCGTTTTTCATCGCCCTGCCCGTGATTCTTCTGTCAAAAACCTAAAAAGCCAATACTTTCGTTATCTGAAAAACCTGTCGAATTCACTATTATATTGACTAATCCGCCAACGGGTGTTTCCAATCCCCCTTTTGCCTCCAAAAACAACTGCTGCATCCGACCATTTTTTCATCGAACCTCCTGCATATAGCTCAAAAACACAATAGTATTATAATAGCTGAAAAACGCTTAAAAGTCAAGAAATAAATGCGAAATACACGGATTTTGCCAACATCATTGCTGAAACGTCTCAAAAAATCGGCCTCCGCATTATTATAGGTTGCGGAGGCCGTTTTATATCAAATTTTTCATCGAAAGCTTACCAGGCCAGGCCAAGTTCGGCCAGGTCGAACAAGTCAACTAAGCCGCTATTATCGAAATCGCCGGGCGCATCTTTAAGCCAATTTTCGCACATCATTGCAAGGTCGTTTATCTCGATGTATCCGTTTATGTCGAGGTCCGTCGGGGGCGGCCAGTTGAGAAGTACGCCGCTTGTCCGGTTAAAATTATCGAGACACGCCTCTCCCGAAACCAAAGCCGCACCGGATGAGCCGCCGCCGATGGAGGCCTTAACCGGTTCTGACCATTCCCCCTGTGTCGGATTGGGGTCGAGCCAGGCGGTGTACGCGTATTCGCTGCCGAAGCCGGTATGGCTCAGGTAGAACTCCTTTGCTGTTGAGTTAAATGATACATAAAGCGTCCCGTCATTGATTGCCCTCGGTTCCTGTGCAGATACATAGCTTTCATCAACGACCGCCTCATAGTAGAAATACGGCTGGCTGCCGTTCGAGCCGGCGTATATCGAAACATAATTGACGTCGTCGCCGATGGTTATCCCTGTCCAGCCCTCAGCCGCGCTTAAGCCGCTATAATAAAAGTCCACCTTGACCTCAAAATCCTCATTTACGTCGAAGCTCCAGCCGTTGGCCGCGTATGATGCATCATACTGCCCGCCGCCGGAGAGGTCTTCAGTGCCATTTCCCTGGTTGTATAAAACCGCAATTTCGTCAGCCGTCAGCGCCCTGTCGAAAACCATCGCGTTATCAATCGCTCCCTTCATCCAGTAGCCGTTTGAGATG